>JBOFCO010000233.1:0-23932 GCA_051646105.1 Paracoccaceae bacterium | reverse complement strand
GACAGCGAAACCGGCCCCCGCTTCCAGATCAACTTCCAGAACTGCGTCCACTGCAAAACCTGCGACATCAAGGACCCGTCACAGAACATCACATGGAAAACACCACAGGGCGCAGACGGGCCTAACTATCCGAATATGTGAAAAGACGACCGTATAAGGTGCAACAGGCGCAGGCCGCCGGAAGGACAGGACCCCAATGTTTCTCGAGATCGGAATCGTTCTGGTTCTGACCTTGCTGAACGGCTTTCTGGCGATGTCGGAACTGGCGGTGGTTTCCGCCCGGCCCGCCCGACTGCGGGTCATGGCGGATCAGGGCAGCAGCGGTGCGGCAACGGCGCTGCGGCTTGCAGAAAATCCCGGGAGGTTCCTGTCCAGCGTGCAGATCGGCATCACGCTGGTGGGCGTGCTTTCGGGGGCATTTTCCGGTGCCACGCTGGGCGCGCGGCTTGCTTCGGCCCTGCCTGGCCTGGGGGTGCCGCCGTCGCTGGCGCATCCACTTGGCGTGGGTGGTGTTGTGGTCGCGATCACCTATCTGTCGCTGATCGTGGGCGAACTGGTGCCCAAGCAGATTGCCCTGTCGGCGCCCGAGGCGATTGCCGCCCGTGTTGCACCGTTGATGCGTGGCATATCGGTGGTGGCCGCACCGCTTGTGCTGCTGCTGGACGTTTCCGGCCGGGCACTGCTGTGGCTTTTGGGCCAGTCGGGCCGCAAGGAAAGCGGCGTTACCGACGAGGAAATCCGCATGTTGATCGCCGAGGCGGAAGGCGCGGGCGTCATGGAGAAGGCGGAAACGGAAATGATCGCCGGTGTCATGCGTATCGGTGACCGCACGGCGCGTGGCCTGATGACGCCGCGCCACGACGTTTCACTTGTGGATGTTGGTGAAACACGGGCGCAGATCGTGGCACGGTTTCTGGATTCGGGCCATTCGCGGTTGCCGCTGAGAGATGGCGGAGAGGAAGAAATCGTCGGCGTGATCCGCGCCAGCGACCTGCTGCGCGCGCCCGACAGGGGGTTTGATCCGCGCAGTGTGCTGTTGCCCGCGCCGGTCATTCACGACAGCCTGCCCGCGCTTGAGGTAATCGACCGCCTGCGAGAAGCCCCTGCCCATATGCTGCTGGTCTATGATGAATACGGGCACTTCGAAGGGATCATCACCCCCAACGATATTCTTGGCGCGATCACCGGTGGTTTCGATACCGATGACGAGCCGCGTCTGGTGCAACGCGATGATGGAAGCCTGCTGGTTTCCGGCTGGATGCCCGCGGATGAGTTTGCCGCCCGGATTGGTGTGAATCTGAAGGATGATCGTGACTATGAAACCGTCGCGGGCCTGATCCTTGATCTTGCCGGCCATCTGCCGGGGCTGGGGGACAAGGTCAGGTTTCATGGCTGGACGATGGAAGTGATCGATCTTGACGGACGGCGCATCGACAAGGTTCTGGTGCAACCGCCCGAAACGTGAAATCTGCCAGCCGCATCACGCCCGCGTGAGGCGATTGCCAAGCCGCGCCATGAACATTAGGTTTTTGCGGCACATTCCCGAAAGGACCGCGCCCGTGAACCGCCCTGCCCGCTGCACTGCCAGCAGACTCCGCCAACTTTGTCTTGCGCTTCCGGCGCTGACCCTGCTGGCCGCACCCGTGCCCGCGCAGGAGACAGAGACCCGGAAAGAGGATGCCGGGGCATATCTTGCTGCCCGCCAAGCCAGCATCGCGTCCGATTACCGGGCTGCGACCGGCTATTTTGCCAGGGCGCTGACCTTCGATCCCGAAAATACGGAGCTGCTTGAAAACGCCACGCTGGCCTATCTGGCCGTTGGCGACATGGATTCCGCAGGCGTGACGGCGGAGCAGTTGCAAGGCATGGGCAATCCCAGCCAGATCGCGTCGATGACGCTGCTGGCCCGCGCCGCAGCCGCCGAAGACTGGTCGGGCGGACTGGCGCTGATGGATAACGGGGCCTCTGCCGGGCCGCTGATTGATGGCATCGCCCGTGCCTGGGTGCTTGTCGGGCAGGGCAAGATGTCCGAGGCGCTGGCCGCCTTCGATGCCTTTGCCGCCGAAGAGGGGCTCAAGTCCCTTGGTCTTTATCACAAGGCGCTGGCACTGGCATCCGTCGGTGATTTCGAGGGCGCGGACCGTATCCTGTCGGGGGACGAGGCCGGGCCCCTGCGCGCCACGCGGCGGGGCATTACTGCCCATGCCGAGGTGCTGAGCCAGCTTGAGCGCAATGCCGAGGCGATGAAGCTGATTGATGGTGTGACAGATGTGGTGACGGGCGATGGCGATCCGGCACTGATGGCCCTGCGCAAACGGCTTGAAGCGGGCGAAACCCTACCCTTTGACGTTGTGCGTGCCCCGCGCGACGGCATGGCCGAGGTGTTCTTTTCGGTGGCTTCCGCCCTTTCGAACGATGCAGAGCCGGTGACAGTTCTGGTCTATTCCCGGATTGCGCAATATCTGCGTCCTGACCTGATCGACGCGACGCTGATGTCGGCAGGCACTCTGGAAGCGATGCAGCAGTTCGATCTGGCCAACGAGACCTACAACCTTGTGCCACGCGAGGATCCGTCTTTCCACGTTGCTGAACTTGGTCGTGCGAATGTGCTGATCAAGGCAGACCGGACAGATGCGGCGATCGAGGTTCTGGAACAGCTTTCCAAAAGCCATGCACAGATTCCCGCCGTGCATATCACGCTTGGTGACCTGCTGCGGCGCGAGGAACGCTACGCGGAATCCACACAGGCCTATGATCGTGCCATCGCCCTGTTCAAGGCGCCGCAGCCCGGCCAATGGCCGATCTATTTCGCGCGCGGCATCACCCATGAGCGTGAAAAGCGCTGGCCCGAGGCCGAGGCAGACCTGCGCCGCGCGCTGGAACTGGCGCCCAACCAGCCACAGGTGCTGAATTATCTGGGCTATTCGTTTCTGGAGCTGAACCAGAACCTTGACGAAGCGCTGACGATGATCACCCGCGCCGTCGCGGCGCGGCCCGATGATGGGTATATCACAGACAGTCTGGGATGGGCGTTTTACCGCATGGGCCGCTATCAGGAAGCGGTCACCCATATGGAACGCGCGGCATCGCTGGAACCGACCGATCCCATCGTGAACGATCATCTGGGCGATGTGCTGTGGGCCGTGGACCGCAAGGTGGAGGCGGTTTTCCAGTGGCGGCGGGCGCTGTCCTTTGATCCGACAGAGACGGATGCGGACCGTATCCGCCGCAAGCTGGAAGTGGGTCTGGACGCGGTTCTTGCCGAAGAAGGGGCCAAGCCGCTTGCCGTCAGCAAGAATGACGAATGACGGCTTTGCCCCGGCCAAGATCAACCTGACCCTGCATGTGACCGGACGCAGGGCAGATGGGTATCATCTGCTCGACAGTCTGGTGGTCTTTGCCGGTGTGGGGGACCGGATCACCGCACAACCGGACGAAAGACTGGATCTGCAGATCACGGGGCCGATGGCGGGGGCATTGGTCGCCGCGTCTGACAACCTTGTCCTGCGCGCGGCGCAACTGCTGAACGCTGGCATGGGTGCACGGATTGTGTTGGAAAAGCATCTGCCGGTCGCATCGGGTATCGGCGGCGGATCGTCGGATGCGGCGGCGGCCTTGCGGGTGTTGTCGCGGATGTGGTCCGCGCGGCTGCCCGATACGGCATCACTGGCAACGCTGGGCGCGGATGTGCCTGTGTGTCTGACCGCGCGACCGGCGCGGATGACGGGAATAGGCGAACATCTGGCGGATGTTCCGCCGCTGCCCGAATTCTGGATGGTTCTGGCGAACCCGAACCGGGGCATTGCCACCCCTGATGTGTTCCACGCGCTTTCCGGGTGTTTCGGTGCCGCAATGCCAGAGGTCAGTGCATTTCCGGATGCCATTGAACTGGCGTCATTCCTGCGCGACTGCCGCAACGATCTTCAGCCGCCTGCCGAAAGGCTGTTGCCGGTCATATCCGGTGTTTGTGACGCACTCGCAGCGCAGCCGGGTTGCCTGCTGGCGCGCATGTCGGGGTCTGGTGCCACCTGCTTCGGCATATTTTCCTGCAGGGATCAATCGGACGCGGCAGCGCGAAACCTGCACCGGGCGGAACCTGCATGGTGGGTGCAAAGCAGTGCTGCGCTGGTCTGAATGGCGTATCGTGCGATCAGCTGGCCCGCGACACGACGTAATCTGCCAGAGCATCCAGAAGATCGCGCAAAGGATGCGGCGGCAGGGCAGATAGCGCGTTACGGGCGATATCCGCCCAGCCACGCGCCTTGGCCTGTGCCAGTGCTATGGCGTCATGGCGCGCAAGGATTTCCATTGCGGTTTCAAGATCGCCCTCGCGCTGGTCGCCCTTTTCGATCGTGCGCTGCCAGAAGGCGCGTTCATTCGTATCGGCCGCAGCGACGGCTATGATGACCGGCAGCGTCAGCTTCCTTTCACGAAAATCGTCACCCACGTTCTTGCCGATCTGCGCGGCGGTGCCGGCATAATCCAGCACATCGTCTGCAATCTGGAAGGCAATGCCTAGCGCATCGCCATAAATCCGCAGCGCTTCGACATGTTGCGGCGGCGCGGCGGCGACGACCGCACCGGCCTCTGTCGCCGCAGAAAACAATGCTGCCGTCTTGCCGCGCACCACCTTCAGATACAGCGCCTCATCCGTGCGCAGATCCTGCGCGGCGGTCAGTTGCAGCACCTCGCCTTCGGTGATGGTGGCAGAGGCATTGGCAAGAATATCCAGAACGCGCAGATGCCCGGTTTCGACCATCATCTGGAAAGACCGGGCGAAAAGATAATCCCCGACCAGCACCGATGACTTGTTGTCCCACAGCAGGTTGGCGGTGGGCCTGCCCCGGCGTTTTTGTGATTCATCCACCACATCGTCGTGCAGCAGCGTTGCAGAGTGGATGAACTCCACCGCTGCCGCGAGCAGAACATGGCTGTCACCCTGACCATAACCGCACATCCGCGATGCGGCCAATGTCAGCATGGGGCGCAGTCTTTTGCCGCCCGCGCCGATCAGATGGGCGGTCACCTCGGGGATGCGGGGCGCATGTTCCGATGCCATCCGTGTGCGGATCATCGCGTCAACGGCGGTCATGTCATCCGACAGCATCTCGGCAAGCGCGTCCTGCGGTTTGCGATTGGCTTCGTCCAGACCCATGCTTCGGTGTCATCCTGCTCGACAAGCGGGAAGCCTGTCGGATAATTGCGAAATGAGAATCCTGCTCAGCACCAACGACGCGACGGAAATCGCCTTTGTCACCGCAATCCTCAAGGGCGAGGGTATAGACCTGTTTCCGCTGGACGTCCACATGAGCGTACTGGAAGGCAGCATGGGCATGTTGCCGCGCCGGTTGATGGTGCGTGATGCGGACCATTTCCGGGCCAGCGCCATCCTGCGCGATCACGGGATGGAACCGGCGGCCTGATATGGGCTTTTCCGATGATCAGCTTAGCGATGACGGCTTTCTGGGCGGAAGGCTGGCGGTTCTTCAGCCGAGAGAAGGCTACCGAGCGGCAACCGATCCGGTGTTCCTGGCGGCAGCGGTTCCGGCACAGCAGGGGGAAACTGTTCTGGAACTCGGCTGCGGGGCGGGCGTGGCCAGCCTGTGCCTGGCCACAAGGGTGCAGGGCCTGCGCCTGACCGGGCTGGAGTTGCAGGAGGACTATGCCGGACTGGCCCTGCGCAATGCGGCCCGCAACGGGATCGCGATGGATATTGTGCAGGGAGATATTGCCGCGATGCCGGTCGAACTGCGCGGTGAAAGCTTCGATCACGTCATGAGCAATCCGCCCTATTACACCTTTGCGGGCGGGTCGGCTGCCCGGGACGTTGGCCGGGAAATCGCCCTGCGCGAGGCGCTGCCCCTGTGCGACTGGCTTTCCGCCGGCCTGCGGCGGCTGCGGCCAGGTGGTTGGTTGACGGTAATTCAGGCCGCGGACAGGTTGGGCGACGTGCTGGCAGCGCTGAATGGTCCTACGGGGGCGATTCATGTGCTGCCGCTGGCCCCGCGCATGGGCAAACCCGCGCGCAGGGTTATCGTGCAGGCGCGCAAGGGCGCGCGTGGCCCACTGGTGCTGTTGCCACCGCTGGTGGTTCATGCCGGGGCACATCATCCCGGCGATGCCGAGAATTTCAGCGCCATCGCCCGGTCGGTACTGCGCGAGGGCGCCTCCCTGCAATTGCGACCATAACAACCTTGCGTTGAGAGGAATTCTTGTGAAAGCATTGAAACAGACAGATGACACGACTCGTCATCTGTGGTGGACTATCCCTTGCGGCAACATGAAAGAAGGAGACGAAAGTGAGCCTGACTTCGCATTTGCACGAGCTTCGCAAACGCCACCAAAATCTTTCCGAACAGGTTGAACAGGAACAGCGCAGCCCTGGCGGAAACGATCTGCATATTGCCGAACTGAAAAAACAGAAACTGCGGTTGAAAGAGGAAATCGCAAAACTGACACAGGTCTGACCGGAACATATCGCAACGGCCTGCGGGTCTGCCGTCAAGGATTGCGGCGGACCTTTGGCTGTCGTGCCGCGAACAGGGCGCCACCTGCAATCAGCAGGGCGGCAGCGCCCAGCGTGAGGTCTGGTGTGGCGTGACCCGCAGCGATCAGCGCCAGCGTCGACAGCAGCGGCGCGGCATAAGAGGCGACGCCCAGCAACTGGATGTCGCCTTTTTTCATGCCGATATCCCAAGTGAAAAAGGCCGCACCTACCGGCCCGATGCCCAGCAAGGCGATGGACAGCCACCCGATGGGGCTGGTCGGCCAGACTGTCGTTTCCATGGCCAGATGGGCGGGAACGGACAGCACTGCCGTCGCCAGGCAAAAGACCACAACAGCCGCAGTCGGCACGTTGCCCATGCGTCGCGACGCCACGGAATAGACAGCCCATGTGACAGCGCACAGGAAGGCAAGAACGAAACCGGGCAGGGCGGTCGCATCAAAGGCAGCGCCCTTGCGCAAGACGATCAGCGCTGCCCCGGCAAAGGCGGCCAGCGCACCCACCACGTGCCGCGCGGCTAGCCGTTCGCCGGGCAGCAGGCCCGACAGAAGCACGATGAACAGCGGCCAGAGATAGGCGATCAGACCGGCTTCGGCCACCGGAGCCATGCGCAGGGCGCTGAAATACAGGAAATGATAGCCGAACAGCCCCGCCGTGCCAAAAGCATAGACGCGTAGCGGCACCTTGCGAAGCGCGGCGGTCTGCCCGCTGGCCAGCAGCCAGACAAGCCCGATCAGCCCGCCGGTGCCAAAGGTCAGGACATTCAGCAACAGGGGGGGAACCGGCTCTGTCCCCTTGGTCAGCAGGGCCAGAAGCGACCACATCAGGATCGCGGAAAAGCCGATGATCGTCGCGCGGGAACGGGTCATGCCAAGGGTTTTGCCGGAATTCCGGGCGGGGGCAAGGGGCAAAGAAAAAGGCCGGTCCAAAAACCGGCCTTTGCCGTGATGGCGACCGGTCAGCCGAAGAACTGACCGCCGTTTGCCGAAATTGTTGACCCGGTGACGAAACCGGCATCGTCAGAGGCCAGGAAAACCACCGCGCGCGCGATTTCCTCGGGCTCGCCCAGACGACCGACCGGGATCTGCGGGATGATGCGTTCCGCCAGCACCTTTTCATCGATAGCCTTGACCATTTCCGTAGCGATATAGCCGGGGCAGATGGCGTTGACGGTGATGCCAGCGCGCGCACCTTCCTGCGCCAGTGCGCGCGTAAAGCCGATGTCGCCGGCCTTGGCCGCAGAATAGTTGGCCTGCCCAGCCTGCCCTTTCTGGCCATTGACCGAGGAAATGTTGATCACGCGGCCGAATTTACGGTCACGCATGCCGGACCACAGCGGATGGGTCATGTTGAACAGGCCGGTCAGGTTGGTATCGACAACCTCTTTCCACTGCTGGGGGGTCATCTTGTGGAACATGGCGTCACGGGTGATGCCCGCGTTGTTCACCAGCACGTCCACAGGGCCGACCTCAGCCTCGATCTTGGCGATACCGGCGGCGCAGGCATCATAGTCGGCCACTGACCACTTGAAAGTCGGAATGCCGGTTTTCTTGGTGAAAGCGGCGGCGGCCTCGTCATTGCCGGCATAGTTGGCAGCGACCTTGTAGCCTGCGGCTTTCAGCGCAACCGAGATTGCCGCCCCGATCCCGCGCGATCCGCCCGTAACAAGTGCAACTCTGGCCATGATTCCTCCCGTCGTTCAGTGGCGTTGGAATCCTGTTAGCCAAAAGAAAACCGGTGCGCAATAATATTGCGCACCGGATGCTGCGATTGCGAAGAAAATATCAGGCGCGTTCCAGGCACATGGCCACACCCATGCCGCCACCGATGCACAGGGTGGCGAGGCCCTTGTTCGCGCCGCTGCGCTGCATTTCAAAAAGCAGCGTGTTCAGGATACGTGCGCCAGATGCGCCGATCGGGTGACCGATGGCGATCGCGCCGCCGTTCACATTCACACGCGCGGTATCCCAACCCATGTCCTTGTTCACCGCGCAGGCTTGCGCGGCAAAGGCCTCGTTCGCCTCGATCAGGTCAAGATCGGCTGCTTTCCATCCGGCCTTTTCCAACGCCTTCCTGCTGGCATGGATCGGGCCAACGCCCATGATCGAAGGATCAAGCCCGGCGGTGGCATAGGAGGCGATGCGCGCCAGCGGCTTCAGCCCTCGTTTCGCGGCCTCTGCCTCTGTCATCACCAGCACGGCGGCCGCACCGTCGTTCAGGCCAGAGGCATTGCCGGCCGTCACCGAACCTTCCTTGGCAAAGGCGGGTTTCAGCTTGGCCATGGCATCCAGCGTTGCACCGTGGCGGATATATTCGTCGGCATCCACGGTGATGTCACCCTTGCGGGTCTTGACGATGAACGGGATGATTTCATCCGCGAATTTTCCGGCCTTCTGCGCTGCCTCGGCCTTGTTCTGGCTGGCCACGGCAAAAGCATCCTGCATGTCGCGGCTGATCTGCCATTGGTTGGCAACATTTTCAGCGGTCTGGCCCATGTGATAACCGTTGAACGCATCCCACAAGCCGTCGCGGATCATCGAGTCGATGAAATTCATGTCACCCATCTTCTGACCGGCGCGCAGATGCGCGACATGGGGGGACAGCGACATGCTTTCCTGCCCGCCCGCGACGACGATGGCGGAATCGCCAAGCTGCACATGTTGGGCGGCCAGCGCCACGGCGCGCAGCCCCGATCCACAGACCTGATTGATCGACCAGGCCGAGCCTTCCTTGGGCAGACCCGCCTTGATATGCGCCTGCCGCGCGGGGTTCTGGCCCTGACCGGCGGTCAGCACCTGCCCCAGAATGGTTTCCGAAACCTCTGCCTTGTCGATCCCGGCGCGGGCGACGACCGCTTCGATGACCGCCGCGCCAAGATCATGGGCGGGGGTTGCGGCGAAAGAGCCGTTGAAACTGCCGACGGCAGTACGGGCGGCCGAGACGATAACGACATTGGTCATGGTTGCTTCTCTCCCTTGGGCGCATACGGTGCGTCGCGGTGACACCGGACGGGGTGGCCGCGATGAGAGAATGAACTAAGGTGCGGGGGCGTCAAGCGCAACCAAAGGCCTGCTGCGTTGCGGCAGAACGCCACAAGCCCGCGCAGCGACGGGCCGGAGTGTCAGCCCGCCTTGCGCGCGGCGGGTGTGGTCCACGGCGGAACGATTGTCGGCGCGCCGAAGTAATAGCCCTGCATGGCGTTCACGCCCAGCGTGGCCAGCATTTCGGCGTCGGCAGCGGTTTCGACGCATTCGGCCACGGTGAACATATCGAACTGGCGGGCGATAGACAGCATGGCGGTGGCCAGAACCTGATTGTCGGTGCTTTCGGCAATGCCGCGGATGAATTGCCCGTCTATTTTCAGGATGTCGAAGTAGAAATCGCGGAAATGGCGGAAGGCAGTATAGCCCGCGCCGAAATCGTCCAGCGCAAAGGCAATGCCCTGCTGCTGAAGATCGCGCATGAAAACGGCAGTTACATCCGGCAGAACCATGGCCGAACATTCCGTGATTTCAAGGATAAGCCTTTCCCCCACTGTCGGATCGTCGGACAGACCCCTGCGCAGGGTGCGCATCCATGTGGGGTAGCCGATAGACCGTGCAGACATGTTGACCGAAAGCCGCAGGGAAGGTTCCTGTGACAGCGCGATCATGCCCATTTCCAGTGCCAGGCAGTCAAGCTTGCGACCCGCTTCCGTCGCTTCGACCGCGCCGATGAAATCCCGCGCGGGGATGATCCTGCCCCCGGCATCGAACACACGGATCAGACCTTCGTAAAATGCCGGGCGACCGGGGTCATCAGCTTGCACGACGGGCTGAAAGGCCAGGGCAACCTGATGACGTGCCATCGCGCTTTCCACCATTTGCAGCGTCGTGGCGTCGCGGCTGGCAATCGCATAGGACAGCGGACTGTCCATTCCGTTGGCAGCTATCTGTTCCTGCGTGGCATGTATCATTTCAGGCACCTCCTGCTGGTGACAAGAAAAAGCGCGCAGACTTAACATTCGATGAATGTTTGCATTTTGTTCCGGTCATGGTAAACGGGTAAATATCGGTAACGCATTGAAAAGGATAAGATGTGCAGTCGAGATGCCCATGGTGCGGCGATGATCCGCTGTATGTATCTTACCATGATGAGGAATGGGGGGTGCCGGAACGTGACGGGCGGGCACTTTGGGAATCGCTGATTCTCGAAGGATTCCAGGCTGGCCTGTCCTGGATCACCATCCTGCGCAAACGCGAAGGGTTTCGCGCGGCATTCGCCGGTTTTCGCCCCGACATCATTGCCGGATGGGGCGAGGATGAGGTGCAGCGCCTGTTGGCAGATGCGGGCATCGTGCGTCACCGTGGCAAGATCGAAGCCACTATCGGCAATGCCCGCGCCTATCTGGCCCTGGGCGGGGCGCAGGCATTTTCCGATCTGGTCTGGGATGCCGTCGGCGGCGCACCGATCCAGAACCGGCTTGGTTCCATGGCCGATGCGGTTGGCAGCACGGCGGAATCGAAAGCCCTGTCAAAAACGCTGTCAAAGGCGGGGTTCCGGTTCTGCGGCCCTACGACTGTCTATGCCTTCATGCAGGCCAAGGGGCTGGTGAACGATCATTTCATGACCTGCCCCCGACATGCGCAGGTGCAAAGGACCTGAACACCGTTAGTCGTCGCTGCATTCGCCCATCAGGTGTTCGATCATCGCCAGTGATTCCGGTGCGGCCCAGTCGGCTTCGCCGATCAGGCGGGCGATTTCACGACCTTCGCAATCAAGGATCACCGAAACAGGCAGGCCCATGACCCGCATTTCGCGGGCAAAAGCCTGTTGGGGGTCGCGCAGCACGGGCAGGTCCTCTATCCCGGCGTCATCATAGAACTGTTCGATGGCAGTCACGCTGTTGCGGCCTGTGGCGACCGGCACCACGGAAAAATCCAGATCGCCGAACTGTGCCTCCACCTTGTCGAGAGAGGGCATTTCCTCGCGGCAGGGCATGCACCAGGTGGCCCAGAAGTTCAGCAGGACGACATCGCCGCGAAATTCCGAAAGGGCGGTCTCGGCTTCGTTCTCGTCTACAAATACGGCGTCGACAGGCTCTCCGGGCGTTTCGGAAAAGACCAGTTTCTGCATCTCGCCGGTTCGCAATGCTTCTCGTGCAGCCGGATCGTAATCGGCCTTGATCGCCCTTTTGCCGGGGGTTGGTGCAACGATTCCGGCGCGCAAATCCTTCCACGGATTCAGCATGTCGCCCAGCTCCTCGGCGGCGGCGGCATTTGCCAGCAGCGCGAGCGCGGTATAGAGGACCAGAAAAAGCTTTTTCACATCGACCCCCGAAGGCGCTTCATGACCAGATCCGAAAAACCCCCTGCCGCCGCCACATCAAATGCGATGTGGGGTGGGCGCTTTGCCACCGGGCCGGATGCGATCATGCAGGCAATCAATGCCTCGATCACATTCGACAAGCGGCTGGCGCATCAGGACATCGCCGGTTCCCGTGCCCATGCAGCCATGCTGGCAGCCACAGGCATATTGACGAATAGCGATGCGGAAGCGATCCGGAAAGGGCTTCTCACGGTCTTGTCAGAGATCGGGGATGAAACATTCGTGTATTCGATCGCGCTGGAAGACATTCACATGAATGTCGAGGCGCGGCTGAAGGAGATTATCGGGGAAGCGGCGGGCCGCCTGCATACGGCGCGGTCACGCAACGATCAGGTGGCCGTGGATTTCCGGTTGTGGGTGCGCGACCAATGCGATGCAGCGATTTTGGGGATCGATGCGCTGATCCGTGCCTTTCTGGCGCAGGCGGATGCCGGTGCGGAATGGGTGATGCCGGGCTTCACCCATCTGCAGACTGCGCAGCCGGTGACATGGGGGCATCACATGATGGCCTATGTGGAAATGCTGGGGCGCGATCTTTCGCGGTTTCGCGATGCGCGCGCGCGGATGAACGAATGCCCGCTTGGTGCGGCGGCGCTGGCCGGCACCAGCTTTCCCATCGACCGTCAGATGACTGCGGCAGCGCTGGGGTTCGACCGGCCCACGGCCAACAGCCTTGATTCCGTATCAGACCGCGATTTCGCGCTGGAGTTTCTTTCCGCCGCCAGCATCTGCGCCATGCACCTTGGCCGCTTTGCCGAGGAGTTGGTGATCTGGTCATCCGCGCAGTTCCGCTTTGTCACCCTGTCCGACAGGTGGACAACCGGCAGCAGCATCATGCCGCAGAAAAAGAACCCCGACGCCGCAGAATTGCTGCGCGCAAAGCTCGGGCGGATTCTGGGGGCGACGGTGGCCTTGTTCACGGTGATGAAGGGGCTGCCGCTGACCTATTCCAAGGACATGCAGGAAGACAAGGAACAGGTCTTTGACGCCGCCGATACGCTGATGCTGGCACTGGCCGCGATGGAGGGCATGGTCCGCGACATGACGGCCAACCGCGACAGCCTTGCCGCTGCCGCCGGTTCGGGCTTTTCCACCGCAACCGATCTGGCCGACTGGCTGGTCCGCGCGCTTGGCCTGCCCTTCCGCGAGGCGCATCATGTGACCGGCAGTCTGGTGAAACTGGCCGAAGACAAGGGCTGCGATCTGCCAGACCTGACGCTGGCCGATATGCAGTCGCGTCATCCGGGCATCACACAGGATGTGTTCGCCGTGCTGGGTGTCGAAAACTCTGTACGCAGCCGCACCAGTTATGGCGGCACCGCGCCCGATCAGGTTCGCGCGCAGATCGCGCGCTGGAAAAAGGCGCTGGGATGAGGGCGGCACTGCTGGCCGCCCTTCTTATGCTGTCAGCCGGCTGCGAATATCCGCATCTCGACGCCGGAATTGGCATCGGCACGGAAGGCGTTCGCATCGTCCCCTCGGTCGGCGGTCGTCTCGGCGGTCTCGGGGTCACCGTATCCCCATAGCGCCGGGCGGGCATTGCGCCGCAGAAGTGCCAGCGCCGAAAGCGCCGCCATGGCCAGCCCGCCGCCTGCCGGAAGCGGAACGGGTGCCGGGTCGGGTGAGGAGCCCAGATGTTCCGGCAGCCAGAATGTGCCGCTTACATCGGGGACGGTGCCATCAGCGGGAGGGGTTCCGTAATAGTCAAACGCATAGCGGACCGACAGATGGCAGACGGGTGTCGGGCAATCCGACGACAGGCCAAGCAGATCAAAAAATCCGTTGTCGCTGCCGGACGGATTGCCCGGATAGCGCACGAAAAACTCGCCATGGCCCAGAAAGAAGGGGGAGGCATCGTCAAGGGCGGGCGCGTCGGCCGGGCGCGGGTCATCATGGTTGAACGGCAGGGCGCTGTTAAAGCTGGCCCGTGCGGTATGGCCCGCGATGGACAGCGCGGCAGTCACGAAATCGGCATTGAAGCTAAAGGAAAAGGCAAGCCCCGACAGGCCGCCAAGATTCCTTGACCCGGCGATGGTTCCGGCGATGGAAATTTGCTCGCCAAAGAAGCCGTTCGCCGGAGGGGTAAACACAAGATCGGCAGGATCAGTATTGAAATACAGCGGCTCGACCGTCGCGGCGGAAACCGCAGAACCGAATGTTAAAAAGGCACAAATAAGTCCAACTCGCATGGCAGCACTCCAATAGTGAAGGTTATATGGGCGCGTTCAATTGTTGGAATGTTCGCGGATTTAGCGAGTGGACGCAATGCACATCACATGCCCTAGTGGTAAATTCACATTGCAGATTTTGGCAACATTGCGGCGATTTGTGATCGTCGCCCGGGTGGTCACTGGCACCGCCGCCTGTGCCCATCTATGATGATGCTGGCGAAACAGTCGCCGGAAACACGAGAGAGTGTGGAAATGAAGAACACGATCCTCGCCCTGATTGCCACCGTTGCTCTGCTGGGATGTGGTGTCGACGGGGCACCAACTGCACCACAGGAAACGCCCGCACCGGCGGGGCTCACCGTTTCGGGCGAGGCGCAGGTTGGCGTCGTTCTGCGCTGAGGCGTGACTTGTCCGGTTTGCGGATCATCTATCTGGGACTGGCGATCTGGGGTGCGCTGCACCCCATGCTGCTGACCCTTCGCCACCTGCGCGATGCGGGTGGCGGCATTTCGGGGTTGCTCGATACCTGGTTTTCCAATGCCGCAACAGCCGGGCTGGCGTGGGATCTTCTGATCGCATCGGTCGCGCTTTGTGTCTGGGTCATCGCCGAAACCGCCGTGCGGCACAACTGGCTGGCGCTGCTGTCCATTCCAGCCACTTTCGGCATAGGACTTTCCTGCGGGTTGCCGCTTTACCTCTGGCTTCGGACGCGCCCCGTGGCTTAAACAGGCGCGACAGTTACGCGGGCAGGGCCATGGACCATTTCATCTACGACAACGACGGCGCCCTGCACGCAGAAGATGTATCGCTGGCAGAAATCGCGGCCAGTGTCGGCACGCCTGTCTATGTCTATTCCGCCGCCACGCTGACCCGGCATTTCAGGTTGTTCAGCGAAGCGCTGGCAGGCATGGATCACCTAGTCTGCTTTTCGGTCAAGTCGCTGTCGAATGTCGCCGTACTGAAGCTGCTGGGCGATCTTGGCGCCGGAATGGATGTGGTTTCGATCGGGGAATATCTGCGCGCCCGTGCCGCCGGTGTTCCGGGGGAACGCATCGTGTTTTCCGGGGTCGGCAAGACGGCGGAGGAAATGCGCATCGCGCTGGAGGGCGGCATCCGCCAGTTCAACGTTGAAAGCGAACCCGAGATGGAGGCGCTGAACACGGTCGCGCTTTCGTTGGGCAAGATCGCCCCCATCACGGTTCGGGTGAACCCCGACGTGGATGCGAAAACACATGCCAAGATTGCAACCGGCAAAAAGGAAAACAAGTTCGGCATCCCGATCAGCCGTGCCCGCGAAGTCTATGCCCTTGCTGCGCGCCTGCCGGGATTGCGCGCTGTCGGCATCGATCTGCATATCGGCAGCCAACTGACCGAACTTGCGCCATTTCGTGCGGCCTTCAGCAAGGTTGCAGAGCTGACCGAAACCCTGCGGGCCGACGGGCACCGGATCGAGCGGCTGGATTTGGGTGGTGGCTTGGGCATTCCCTATACCCGTTCCAACGAAGCGCCACCCCTGCCCACCGATTACGGTGCCATGGTACGGGAGGTTCTGGGCCATCTGGGGTGCGAGATTGAGATTGAACCGGGTCGCCTGATCGCGGGCAATTCCGGTGTGCTTCTTTCCCGCGTTGTCTATGTGAAGTCAGGAGAGGAGCGTGATTTCCTGATCCTTGACGCCGCGATGAACGATCTGGTGCGCCCGTCGATGTATGATGCCCATCACGACATCGTGCCTGTTGTCGCCCCCGCGCCGGGGGGCGAACCGAAGAAATACGATGTGGTTGGGCCCGTCTGCGAAACCGGCGACACCTTTGCGCGGGAACGGGTCTTGCCGGTTTTGGCGGCAGGTGATCTGGTCGCATTCCGGTCGGCCGGTGCCTATGGCGCCGTCATGGCGTCGGAGTACAACAGTCGCCCGCTTGTGCCGGAAGTGTTGGTCAGCGGCGATCAATTCGCCGTCATTCGTGCAAGACCGCGCTATGACGAGATGTTGAACCGCGATAGCATCCCAGAGTGGTTGCAGGACAAAACCTGAACTACCGTTGCGGGCAGATAGAAAGGGCAGGGTCCGGGCCACGCGCCGCGGAGACAGCATGCAGAATCCCGACCGCACCCAAAAGGCGCTTGACCGCCTGTCGCGCCCGCTGCGGCTGACCCTGTTTGGCATGCTGGCCGAACGGATCGTCCGGCTGTTCTGGCCGGTGTGGACGCTGGCCCTGCTGGCAATTTCGGCGCTCGCCTTCGGGGTACAGGATGCCGTTCCGCTGGAACCGTTCTGGGTGGGCCTGTCGGCGCTGTGCCTTGGCATGATCTGGTTTGGCTGGCGTGGTTATGCGCGGTTCCGGATTCCGACACGGGACGAAGCGCTGGAACGGATGGACGCGCTGTTGCCGGGCCGGCCGCTGGCGGCGCTGCGTGACACACAGGCCATCGGTTCTGCCGACGATGCCAGCCGAAAGGTCTGGGATGCCCATATTGACCGCATGGCGGAACGTGCTGCTGGCGCGCGGGCAGTGGAACCCGACCTGCGGCTTTCACGGCGGGATCCCTTTGCCTTGCGCTATGTCGCGGCCATCGCCTTTGGCATGGCCCTGTTGTTCGGATCGTTCTGGCGCGTGGCAGATGCACCCGGTCCCGTTGGTATCGGCAGCGCGCAGGCCGCAGTGCAGGGGCCAAGCTGGGAAGGCTGGGCCGAACCGCCAGCCTATACCAACCGGCCCGGCATCTATCTGGGGGATATTCCCGAAGGGCGGCTTGAACTGCCCGAAGGCAGCCGCATCACACTGAGATTTTATGGTGAAATCGGTACGCTGACACTGGCAGAAACCGTATCCGGGCGTACCGGCGATCCGGGCAGCGCTGCCGAGCAGCGGCAGGAATTCGAGGTGGCGCAGGCGGGCACGATTGCGATCGGTGGTCCCGGCGGCCGGAAATGGGATGTGGCGCTGCTGCCCGATGCCGCGCCAAAGGTGGAAATCAACGGAGAGATGGAGGTTGCCGCCGACGGGGTGATGTCCCTGCCGTTCCATGCGACCGACGACAACAGCGTGGTCGCCGGCCGGGCAGAGATCACGCTGGACATGGAAGCGCTGGATCGCCGTTTCGGCCTGGCCACCCCGCCGGAACCGCGCGAACCGATCATCGCCGATCTGCCCATGCCCTTGTCGGGCAACCGCACGGATTTCATCGAAAAACTGGCGGATGACTTTTCCGAACACGCCTGGGCGCAGCTTCCTGTCCGCATCACCCTGACCGTAGAGGATGCGCGTGGCCAGACCGGGACAGCAGAACCCCTGCGTGTGGCACTGCCCGGCAGGCGCTTTTTCCATCCGCTGTCCGCAGCAATCATCGAAATGCGCCGCGATCTGCTGTGGACACGTGAAAACGCACCGCGCAGCCTGCAAATCCTGCGGGCGGTCACCCACAAGCCGGAAGGTTTCATCACGAATGAGCGCGCCTTTCTGATGCTGCGTGTCCTGCTGCGGCGACTCGATGTGGCAACCGAATCCGGGATGACACCGGAACAGCGCGACGAATTTGCCGCGGCGCTGTGGGACATAGCGCTGGAGGTGGAGGAGGGCGAACTGGAGGATGCGAAAGCCGCGCTTGAGCGCGCGCAGGAGCGTCTGTCGGAAGCCATCCGCAACGGGGCCTCGAAAGAGGAAATCGACCAGTTGATGCAGGATCTGCAAGATGCGACCAGCGAGTACCTGAACCAGCTTGCCCAGAAGTCGGAACGAGAGTCGGAATATGACAATGCCGATAACAATCAGGAACAGACCCAGATCACCGGTGACCAGATCCAGCAGATGATGGATGAAATCCAGCGCCTGATGGAAGAAGGCCGCATGGCCGAGGCGCAGCAGAAGCTGCAGGAACTGAACGAGCTGTTGCAGAACCTTCAGGTCACACAGGGTGAGGGCAACGGGCAGGGCGGCCCCGGCCAGCAGGCACAACGTGGCCTGGGTGATGCGCTGCGCAAGCAACAGGATTTGTCCGACGATACTTTCCGCGATCAGCAGCAGGGTCGTGACCCGTCGCAGGGTCAGGAAGAAGGGCAAGGGCAAGAAGGGCAGGGCCAGCAACCTGGTCAGCAGGGCGAACAGGGTCAGCAGCCCGGCGGCGACGGGCGGCAAGGTCAGGGCCAGGCGGAACAGCCGGGCCAGGAGGGTCAGGGCCAAGAGGGTCAGGGTCAGGACGGGCAGGGTCAGGGCGAACAACGCGGCGAGGGACAGCAGGGCGGCAGGGGCAACCAGCGCGACGGGCAAGGTGCCGATGGTCAGGGCAGCCTTGCGGAACGCCAGCAGGCCTTGCGGAGAGAGGTCGAACGCCAGCGTGGCAACCTGCCGGGGACGGAGCAGGGCGAAAACGCCCGCAGATCGCTGGACAGGGCCGCCCGCGCAATGGAAGAAGCCGAACGCGCGCTGCGCAACGGGGACGGGCAGGGCGCCATCGACCGACAGGCCGATGCCATGGATGCCCTTCGCGACGGTATCCGCGAACTGGGGGAACAGACGGCCGACAATCGCCCGCCCCCCAACCAGCCCGGCAACGGGGATACCGTCTATGGCCGTGGTGACCCGAACGGTCAGCGCGATCCGTTGGGCCGCGAGATCGGAGAAAACGGCATGGTCGGTTCAGACCAGCAGATGCTTCAGGGCGAGGATGTCTATCGCCGGGCGCGCGATCTGCTGGACGAAATCCGCCGTCGTTCGGCCGACCGGACACGGCCTGATACCGAACGCAGCTATCTTGAGCGGCTTCTCGACAAGTTCTGAGCGAGCCGCCGGGGATAGTTACCAGATATGCCGATGCAGGATCAGTTGTCGGTTTGCGTCGGCTGCGGTGCTGCGGGCTGCCCCTGAAGGCTTTCCACTGCGGGCAACTCTGCCGGAGCAGTTTCTGGCGCCGCAGATGGCGCTGAGGCGGGTTCAACGACCGGGATCGCCGACGCGGGCGCTGCGGCCGGCGTCTGTGTCGCAGCCTCGGCAGGTGGGGCTGGCGTTGTTGAGGCGGTCTCCGGCGCAGCAGGTGTCACACCCGGTGCAGGCGCATCGTCGTCGTTGCGAAGAGAATCGACCACGGATTTCATGGCGCCGTCCAGCCAGCTTCGGCCTGCATCTACCCCGGCCACATAGCTGTTCAGGGGCGCGCGCATCCCCGGCATCTTTTCCCCGATCTGCGGCGCAAAGATATAAAGTGCAAAGCCCATCAGCCCCACGGCCACGATGCTGCCGAAACCAAGCCCGAAGCCACGCTTCTGTTCCTCAAGAACGGGGGGCAGTTCCGGCAGGTTGTCAGCCCCGCGACGGTCGTTTGATGCGCGAAGCGTGGAATTTATCGTATCTACATCCGGCAGCAGGTCGCGGCTCTTCGAAACCGAATGCATATCTTCGAACGACGGGCCAGAGCGCGCCGATATGCGTTTGGGATCGTCAGCACTGGGCGGGGTATTGGCCGACGCGACAGTGGCACTGATCGCTGCGGCAAGACCGGCTTCCTCGGCGCTGTCACCGACAGGCAGCGCCTCACGACGGCGGCGCGATTCCAGCTCTGCCTCTTCGCGCAGGACGTTGAGCACGTTGTCATCGAGTTCACGGCGCTTTGGAGCGGCGGCTTCGGTCGCGGCCACGACTTCTTCGTCGGGTGCTGGAGCTTCGTCCTGCGCTAGCGCGCTTGGCATCGGCTCGGCTATCGCAGCAATGGCTTTGCCGACGGCATCTTCCAGAACCGGCTTGCGGCTTTCCTGTGCAAAGGCGGGATCGGGGTCCAGAACCGCACCGATGCTGTCACCGTCATCATCACCGCTGAAATCGTCATCGTCGCCATGCATGTCGACAACGGCGCCCAAAGCTTGCTGAAACCAGGTGTGGCCACAGGCAGAGCATTGCACTTCGCGTCCCTCGGGGGGTATCACACCCTCGCCGACTTCGTACTGCGCATCACAATTTGGACAAAACAGACGCATCACGTCCCCAACAAAACTGCGGCCGCATCCGGCAGTCAGTATGACTTGTATCAAGACGGGTTGAGTTCTCCAAGCCTTTGTGGTGCCAGTGATTGAAACGAACAGGCGGCGGCGCAACACCCGCACCCGCCCGGAATGGAGACCTCTGTGATCGAACTTGACCGGGTCGGATACAGCTACGGGGATGCCGCCCTGCTGAGCGATGTCACCCTGAACCTTGTGCCGGGTTCTTTCCATTTTCTCACCGGACCATCCGGGGCGGGCAAGACCACACTTTTGCGTCTGTGCTACGGGGAATTGCAGGCAACCACCGGGCAGGCGCGGCTTTTCGGAACCGATACCCGGGCGATGAGCAGGGATGATCTGGCACGGACCAGACGACGGATCGGGGTGGTCCATCAGGATTGCCAATTCCTGGATCATCTGCCGCTGGCCGAAAATGTGACGCTGCCGCTTCATGCGACAGGCAGGGCCGTCAATGACGATGACCTGCAGGCCCTGCTGGGTTGGGTAGGGCTGGCGGCACATGCGAAGGCGCTGCCGCCCGCCCTGTCGGGCGGAGAGCGTCAGCGTGCTGCGCTGGCCCGTGCGATCATCATGTCGCCGGATGTGATACTGGCGGACGAACCGACGGGAAACCTTGACTGGGAAATGTCGATGCGGCTTCTGACACTGTTGGTCGAACTGAACCGGATGGGGAAAGCGATCCTGATTGCCACGCATGACCTGAACCTGATCCGCGCCGCAAAGGCGCAGGTTTCGGCGCGCGTCCTGCGCATCGCCAATCGACAGGTACAGCTTGCGGGGGCCGATCTGTGACACAACGACCTTCCGACGCGCCTGGGCTTGCGGACCGTCTGGGTGGCCCGCTTCAGGCACTGCTGGGCGACCGCAGTGCCGACAGGGTTGTGCCGCCGTCAGGCCATACCGCCTGGCTTACGCTGTTCACGGCAGCGGCCATGGCGTTTCTGGCGGTATTCGCCCTTGCGCTGACAACGGCTTCGGGCCGGTTGGCCGCCCGCTGGGAGGAAACCCTGTCGCAAAGCGCAACCATCCGCATTTCGGCACCCGCTGACCAGTTGGCCGCCCAGACCAGCGCGGTTCTGGGCATTCTGGAAAGCACGCCGGGTGTGGCGTCGTCCCGCGCGCTGACGCCCGAAGAAACGCGTGCCCTGCTGACGCCGTGGTTCGGGCCTGATATGCCTGTGGAAACCCTGCCCGTGCCGCAACTGGTCGACGTGACCGAAACGGCCGAAGGTTTCGATGCCGAAGGTTTGCGTATGCGCCTGTCTGCCGAGGCACCCGGTGCCATTCTTGACGATCACAGCCGCTGGCGCAGGCCACTGGCGCAGGCCGCGGCGCGGCTGCGGCTGCTTGGGGTCAGTTCCATCATTTTGATCGGCCTGACCGTGGCTGCGATGATCGCGCTGGCGGCGCAGGCATCGCTTTCGGCCAATGCGCAGGTGATCCGTGTGCTGCGGCTGGTGGGTGCGCGGGATGTGTTCATTGCCCGCGCTTTCGTGCGGCGTTTCACGTTGCGCGCGCTGTGGGGGGCGATGGCGGGCACAGGGCTGGGCTTGCTGGCGGTGCTGCTGCTGCCTTCGGCGGATACGGCTGGAGGTTTTCTGACCGGGCTGGGATTTCAGGGGCGGGGCTGGCTGCTGCCGCTGATCGTGCCGCCTGTCGCCGCGCTGGTTGCCTTTGGTGCCACTCGGCTGGCGGCGATGCGGGTTTTGCGAAAGGTGACGTGACCGATGCCTTATATCCTGCGCTGGATGATCTCGCTTCTGTTCAGTATCCACATCTATATCGTCATGGCGCTTTTGGCCCTGTATTTTACACCGCTTGCGGTGTTCGACCGGCGTTGGGCCACGCGCGGTGTGCGGACATGGTGCCGCTATGTGCGGTGGTCCGCATCCTGGATGCTGGGGCTGCGGTCTGAGGTAAGGGGCGCGGTCCCGCAAGACGAATGCCTGATCGCGTCCAAGCACCAGAGCTTTTTCGACATCATCATCCTGTGTTCCGTGCTTCCGCGCCCGAAGTTCATCATGAAAAAAGAACTGGTCTGGGCCCCGATCCTGGGCTGGTATGCGCTGCGCATGGGCTGCGTGCCAGTGGATCGCGGCAAGCGCGGGCAGGCGATCCAGAAAATGCTGGCCGATGTGGCGGATGGTGCGGCCCCGCCGGGGCAGTTGATCATCTATCCGCAGGGCACGCGTGTCGCGCCGGGGGCGATGCTGCCCTACAAGGTTGGCACCGCGCTGCTTTACCGCGATCTGGGCCAGACCTGCGTGCCGGCCGCCACCAATGTCGGCGTGTTCTGGCCCCGGCGGGGTGTCTATCGCAAGCCCGGTTTGGCGGTGGTGGAGTTTTTGACGCCCATCGCGCCAGGTGCAGAACAGCAGGATTTCATGGCCGGGCTTGAGTCACGGGTTGAAGGTACATCGAACGCCCTGATGGCCGAGGCCGGGTTTCACATTCGGCGGGAAGGACAGGGCTGATGGGCACTTCGGCAGATCGGGCTGCGTTTATTGCCGAACAGGCTGCTGCGGCAGGACCGGTTTCAACACGCAAGATGTTCGGGGAATACGCGCTTTATCTGGACGGAAAAGTGGTTGCGCTGATCTGCGACGACGGCCTTTTCGTCAAGATGACACCTGGCGCTGTTGCGTTGCTTGGCGATCATGAAACCGGTGCGCCCTATCCGGGCGCAAAGCCGCATTACCAGGCTGATGAGTTGCTGGATGATGCGGACCGGCTGGCTGAACTGCTGCGCGCCGTGGCGGCAGACCTGCCGATAGCAAAGCCGAAAACTCCGAAGAAGAAGGCAGCAAAATGATGAAGTTCATCGCGACGGCATCCGAACTGTCTGCGCTGTATGGCGATCCGGCACCGGCGGCCACAGGCAAGGTCGCGCAGCGGCTGACACCGGAATACCGGCGCTGGATCGAGCGCGCCCGGTTCTGTGTACTGACAACGGTCGGGCCTGGCGGTACCGATTGCAGCCCGCGCGGCGATGACGGGCCGGTCGTTCGGATCCTTGATGATGCGACGCTGGCCCTGCCGGACTGGCGCGGCAACAACCGGATCGACAGCCTGCGCAATATCCTGGCCGACGGGCGGATGAGCCTGATGTTCATGGTGCCGGGATCGGACAATGTGATCCGGGTCAATGGCACCGCACGGCTGACCGCCGATCAGGGCCTGCGCGAAAGCTTTTCCTTCGCCGGAAAGCTGCCGCGCACCGTGACCGTGATCGCAATTGCCGAAGTCTACTTTCAATGCGCGCGCGCGCTGATGCGGTCAGCGTTGTGGACGGGCGGTGACCAGTCGGAGGGCTTGCCGACGCCGGGACAAATCCTTGCCTCTCTGACCCGTGGCGAAGTTGGCGGGCCGGATTATGACGCTGCATGGCCTGCCCGTGCGTCGCAAACCATGTGGTAACGGGATGCTGTCCTATCAGCACGGTTATCATGCCGGGAACATGGCCGATGTTCACAAGCACGCCTTGCTGTCCGTCGCTCTCGACTACCTGACGACCAAGGACAAGCCCCTGACCTATGTCGAAACCCATGCGGGTCGGGGGTTGTATCGGCTGGACGCGGCAGAGGCGATCAAGACGGGAGAGGCTGCTGCAGGGATCGGGCGGGCGGAGGCGCTGCGCTGGTTTTCCGGTGATCATCCCTATGCCCGCCATCTGGCCCGTATCCGCATGACCTATGGCGCGCAGGCCTATCCCGGTTCGCCGCTAATCGCGGCAGAAGCGCTGCGCAAGGGCGACAGGATGCATCTGGCGGAACTGCATCCCCAGGAACATGCCGCATTGGCTGCGGTCATGGCCCCCTATGGCGCGCGCGTGCTGGCAGAGGACGGCTTGACGCTTGCTTTGGCCATTACACCGCCCGAACCGCGTCGCGGGCT
>JBOFCO010000151.1:0-1250 GCA_051646105.1 Paracoccaceae bacterium | reverse complement strand
GCCTTTTCGCTTTCGGCGCTGGGGCTGTTCTTCGGGCTGATTGCGATCGAGATCGGCTATTTCGATTTCAACTTTCTGCAGGCGATGCCCTACCGTGTGTTCGGCATCATGTCGAATGACCTGCTGCTGGCGATCCCTTTCTTTACCTTCATGGGGGTCATCCTCGAAAAGTCGGGGCTGGCGGAGGATTTGCTGGAAGGCGTGGGGCAGGCCTTCGGGGCCGTTCCGGGGGGGCTTGCCTATGCCGTGATCTTTGTGGGGGCGATTCTGGGGGCCATCACGGGCACAGTGGCAGCATCGGTGATCGCGATGGGGATGATCAGCCTGCCGATCATGCTGAAATACGGCTATGACATGAAGATCGGCACGGGCGTCATCGCCGCATCGGGCACGATCACGCAGGTGATCCCGCCGTCACTGGTGCTGATCGTGCTGGCGGACCAGCTGGGCGTGCCGGTGGGCGATATGTATCTGGGGGCCATCGGGCCGTCGATGATGCAGGTGGCGCTGTTCACGCTGTTCATCCTGCTGATTTCTCTCTTCAGGCCTCATCTGGTGCCGGCGCTGCCGCCCGAGGCACGCACGCTGCGCGGGTGGGAGCTGGCTGCAAAAATCGCATGGGGTATGATTCCGTCGCTGGCGCTGATCTTCCTTGTGCTGGGCACCATGTTCATGGGGCTGGCCACGCCGACCGAGGCGGGTGCCATGGGTGCGGTGGGGGCGATGGTGCTGGCCGTCCTGCACCGGCGGTTCAGCGTGCCGCTGCTGTGGGATGCGATGGATCAGACGATGCGCATCAGCACGATGGTGCTGTTCATACTGCTGGGGGCGACGGTGTTCAGCCTGGTGTTTCAGGGCGTGAACGGCAGCCGGTGGATTGAACATCTGCTGTCGGGCATTCCTGGCGGGCAGATCGGGTTTCTGATCTTCGTCAATATCTTCATCTTCTTTCTGGCCTTCTTCCTCGATTTCTTTGAAATCGTGTTCATCGTGGTGCCGCTGCTGGTGCCGGTGGCTGTGTCTTTGGACATCAACCTTGTGTGGTTCGGGCTGCTGCTCTGCGTGAACATGCAGACGGCCTTCATGCATCCGCCGTTCGGCTTTGCGCTGTTCTATCTGCGGGGCATTGCACCGCCCGAGGTGAAAAGCCGCGACATCTATCTGGGGTCCATCCCGTGGATCGGATTGCAGCTGGTTCTTGTGGGCATTCTGATCTTCTGGCCGGAAAGCGTGACATACTGGATCGGCGA
>JBOFCO010000099.1:0-11973 GCA_051646105.1 Paracoccaceae bacterium | reverse complement strand
CAGACCTGCGCATCGCCCAGCAGATGCAAAAGCTTTTCGTAGGCACCGGTCAGATCGGCGACCAGACCCGCCGGGAACAGCCCGGAAACGGCATCGATTTCCACCACAAGACCGTCATCGCTTTCGAAAAGAAAGCTGTTCAGCCACACCTGTGGCGTCTGGGAAACGGCGTTCACCCGTCGCCCCACAGCCGCAAGCGCCCGACCATCGGCGCCCGCGACCGGCGCATCGATCGCACAGTTGAAGGTGACGGGCAGCCGCAGTGACCCGGCGCCGGGGCGGGCAAGGGATTGCAGCACCTCGATCCCGGAAATGAACCTGTTGTCCAGACCGGCCATAAGCGCCCCGCGCAACGCAATGGCGCGGTCCAGTGCCGTTGTGCCGTCGTGACGAAAGGCAACGGGAAGGGGCTGGGTGAAATTACCGATCACCGCAAACGCATCGGGGTGAACCGGCGGGCGATTGGCAAAGGTGGTGTTCAGCGTGAAGTCCTGCCCGCCGGACCATTGCGACAGCACCTCGCAAAAGGCGGCTGCAAGGGCCTGCGATGCGGTCAGCCCGCGTTCGGACGCGGCCTTGCGGAACCGCTGCCACGCGGCAGCATCCAGCCGGACCTCGTATCGTTCGCTGCGGGGCCGCATGATACGGGCTGGGTCGGCGGCCAGCGGCAGCGCAGGCGCATCGGGCAGCAGCGGCGCCTCTGCCAGCCAGTAGCGGCGGGCACGCTGCGCGGCCGGGGTATCGGCAGGCGGCAACATGATCGGGGAAAGGTCGGCAAAGCCGATGCCGAGCGGCGCGGGGTGTTCTGCCCCTGACGGGCTGTAGAAAGCCATGAGATCGCGGAAGAACAGGAACATGCTGACGCCGTCGATCACCAGCCCGTCATGGCTGACGAACAGGTGCATGTCGCCATCGGTGCGGGCCAGGTGCATCTCGACCATCGGCACGCGGGCCACCGGCATCACCTGATGCGACATCCTTGCGCGGATCGCCTGCAACTCCGCTTCAGGGTCGCCGCCGGTCAGGTCGGATTGTCCCAGACGCACGCGCACGCGACCGGGTGGCAGTACCCTTGCGCCATCCGGCGCGATCCGCATCCGCAGCGCGTCATGCCGGTCGACCACGCGCTGGAATGCGTCCTCCAGCCGGGTGGCATCCCAGTGCCCGGTGAATTCGTGAAAGACATGGCTGGAAACGCCACCCAGTTCCAGCGCCTCTTCCCGGCCCATCAGATAGGCGGTCTGCATCGGGGTCAGGTCAAGGAGTTCGGCCTGTTCCAGATCCCGCAACCAGGCCAGGATGCGGGGCTTTTCCGTCCGGAGTACCGCCACCAGATCAGGGGTCAGCGCCTCTTTCGCGCCTTCGACGCGCAAGGTGTCGCCCTCGGCACGCAGATCGATGCCAAGCCCGGCGATCTTTTCAAGAATTTCGGGGAAGCTCATGCCGCGTCCTCCGTTTCCAGCAATGTGGTCAGATGCGCAGCAAGCGCTGCAATGCTGCGCGGTGCGATCAGATCCTCCAGCGGGGCGGAAATGCCCCGTTCCGTCATCAGCCGGTACTGCAGGGTGACCATCGCCAGCGAGCTGATGCCCAGCGTTGTTGCGTTGATTTCGGGCGCAGGAGGTTCCGGCAACCGGGCAAGTGCGGCAAGCGCATCGCATAGCCAGACGGTCAGGTTCGGGGGGGTGCTCTGTGTCATGACCTGTCCTTTCGGATATCACTCTGCGGCCAGATTGGCTGTGGCGTCCGCGGTCGGGCAGAAGAAGACGGCGCCGGAAAGCGCAACCTTTGTGCCCGCCTTGACCGGCATCACGCCCTGTGGCCAGACAGCAAGCGGCGGTTGGCCAAGGGCCGCCAGCAGCGTGGCCGAAAATCGTGGCGCGACCGGCGCGGAAAGTTCTGCCAGCAGCCGCGCCGCCGTCAGTTGCAGCGCGACGGCGGTGCGCCACTTGTCACGCTCTGCCGGAATACCGCGCAGATGAAGCTGGCCCTGCGCGAACCGCCGTGCCGCGGTCACCAGATCGGCCAGACGCCGCCCGGCATCGTTCAGCGAAAAGCCTTGTGCCCCCAGCGCTCGCCCGATATCGCGGCGCAGGCTTTCCAGATCGGCCAGGAAGCTCTGCTGATCCGCAGCCCAGTTTCCGGCATCGGGGGTCATGCCGCCGAAATCGGCATCGACGATGGACCCAAGATCGTTTAGCCAGCCCTGCCAGCCACCGATCAATTGCTGCCCGACAAAGGCCGCAAATTCCGGCATCGAGAAATTGGTGCGCTGCACTTCTGACCGCGTGGTCGACAGGAACAGGCGCACGGCATCCACCGTGTCGGGGTTCAGGATTTCCTTGCCCCAGATCGCATGACGGCGGCTGGTCGAAAATTTCTTGCCGTCCAGCAAGTAGAACTCGTTGACGTGATAATCGATGTCCGGCGTCCATCCCGGATTGCTGGCGGCATAGAGCGCCGGATACAGGATCGCGTGATAGAAGCTGTTGTCGTAGCCGAAGAAGTGCACGATCTTCCAGTCGTCCGAAGGCGTGGCCTTGTCCCAGGCGCGGCCGTGCCGCTGGCCCAGCGCCTCGATCCCGTAAAGGAAGCCATAGGCCATTTCCGGCCAGACCCAGATCACCTGATCGGCGGCACCCAGAGTGCCCTCTGCCGGGCGGATACCCCAATCGGCCGGGTGACTGATGGCGATCTTCTGGCCTTTGGCCAGAACGCGGTCAGTCAGCGCCAGAATGCGTGCGGGCAGCCGGGAAGCCATCTGATGCGACCGGATATCGGCTGCACTTGCCGCCAGATCGACGGTCCAGCGCGCCACATCCGTTTGCTGCGGGCGTGCTTCCGAAAGGCGCGATTTCGGCGCCATGATATCGGCGCAGGTGTTCGGCTCTCCGCATTCCTCGCAGATGTTGCCGCCGCAGCCGCTGCCACAGCCGGGGCAGACGCCGAATGTATCCACTTCATACAGATAGGCCCCCGATGCGCCGTCGCACAGCGCGGGCGTCGCCTGGAACGTGATACGGGGATCGCGGATCGCGCGGGCAAAGAAATCCTGCGCGCCCGCCACATAGCCGGGGGAATCCATCGTGATGGTGAACTGGTCCAGATGAATATCCATCATCGCCAGCGTCGACTGGATTTCGGCGGCGTAATAGGCGGCGACGGCCTCGGGTGTTTTGCCCTCGGCGCGGGCGCGGCCCACGACATAGCTTTGAAAGTCATCGCTGCCGGTCAGGTGATAGGCTTCGGTGCCGTTCAGTCGCTGGAACCGGGTATAGACATCCGCGCCCAGATAGGGGCCGGAAAGATGCCCGATATGCAGATCGCCATTGGGCGTCGGCGGCGTGGAAAACACGAATACCGGGCGGCCGGTGCCCGACAGGGGGGCGACGGCGTCCTCCTGACCGGCGGTTGTCACCGCAGCAGCACTATCGCGCCAGTACAGGTCGGCGAACAGCAGATCGGTATCGCCGGTGTTGCGCAACACATGGCGTTCAAACGGCTCGAAAGCCAGAATGTCACCTGCCCCGACAACGACGGTGTCCTTGTCGGTTTCGACAGTGCCGCTGCCCGACAGGATGATGAAGCTTTCGGATTCATCGTGGCGATGAAAGACGGTTTCACCCAGCGGGGCAACACGGCCCCAGCCGGCCTGTGGTGCGGCTTGCCCAAGCGATCCGGCATCCGCCATGTCGATCCCGAAGGCGGGCGCAAAGGCCACCATGTCGATGCTCATCCGTTTCATGCGACGTGCTCCTTGGTCATGCTGTGTGAAATCTGTTCCGCGACTGCCTCGGCGATCGCGGGGGCCAGGCGGTAACCGGCGCCATTCGCGCCCCCGGCAAAGACGATGCGCCCGCTGTTTCCGACAGTGCGGATGACGGGGATGCGGTCGGCGCTGTAGGCGTCGCAGAACACCCGCCCGCCCGTCAGCCGCTCGGCCCAATCTGGGATATAGCGGCGCAGGATATCAGCCGCTGCTGTGCGATGATGCGCCTGCACGCCTGGCCCGGCGGTTTCCGGCACCATGTCCCATTCATCGCAGGTGTAGGAAAACAGCCAGCGCCGCGCCCAGACCAGCGGCAGCAGAAAGGCGTCATCCTCGATGAAATATTCGGCAGCGTCGGTTTCCTGCGGGGGCATGTCGATGTGAAAGGCCACGATGCGCTTGACCCGCAGCCCCAGATTCCGGGTCAGCGGCTGAAAGGCCGCAGCACCGAACCACGGACCGGGTGCCAGGATCAGCCTGTCGGCCCGCAACAGCCTGCCATCGGCAAGCTGCACATCCACCGCGCTGTCGGTTTCCGAAATTGCGACGACAGGGCTGCCCTCGACACGCGCGATCTGCGGAGGGGCGGTTTCAGCCAGATGGGTCACATAGGCGCCGACATCGGCGTGATGTGCACCCTGCGCGTCCCAGCTTGTCAGGCCGTGGTCCGCAATGACCAGCCCGCCGGTATTGCCGCGCCGCGTCAGGGCCGCTTCGGGAATGAACCAGGGGCCGATGCGATCCGCAGCACCCCCGCACATATGCACACGCATCGGCAGGGGACGCATCCGCGCAATCGCCCCCATGCGGGCCTGATAATGCGCCTGCGAAAACCGCGTCATTTCCCGCACACGGGTGGATCGTCCGACAGGGAAGTGCAGACCCGCCGAGCGGGCAGAGGCACCAAGCCCTGCCAGATCGCGGTCGACCACTGTGACATGGCCCTCACCGCCATCGGCCAACCTGTGCGCGATGGTCATCCCGATGATGCCACCGCCGACAATCACGATTTCCTGTGTCATGGTGATGCTCCCTGCCTTTGCAGCGTCATGCGCTGATGCGTTCGGGGGTTTCTTCGGCCACCGGGGCCGCCCATTCGATGAACGACGGATGCACAGCCTTTTGCTGAGGGCGGCCAAGGATACGGTTCACAATCCTTTGGGCGCGCCAGGCCAGCAGCGACAGGTTCGGATCGGCCAGCCCCTTCTGTCCGCGTGCGGCGTTCTGCACAAAGATGCTGCGGTCGCGGGGGCCATCCCAGATCGCGGCGTAATCGTCGTCCACGGCAATCTCGTCACCTGCGTGTTGAAACCGCCCGCGCAAGCCATCCAGGAATGGCGTTTCACCGTCGCGATAGCCGGTTGCCAGGATCACCATTTCGGCTGGCAGGATTTCTTCGGCACCGTCATCCTTGTGGACCACGCGCATCGCGAATCCCGAACCCGATGGCATTGCTGCCAGCACACGCCGGTTCGGGGCCATCGTCGCGAAATATTCATCGCCCTCGACGAAACGGCGCAGGTACATTTTCTGATAGATGTCCTGAAGCGTTGACAGGGAAATTCCATCGCTGGCCAGGACGTTTTGCTGCAGATAGCTGGCGCGACCGTCGCTGTCCTGCCGCGCGAAATGGGCGACCTGACAGGGCATGAACATGTCGTTGGCAAAGGGGCTGTCGTCGATCGGCCAGAAATTCGTGCGGCTGGAAATCCATGTGACATGCGCGGGGGCATCGTTGCCCTTGCGCGAGATACAGTCGAGAAAGATTTCGGCACCCGACTGACCGCCGCCTACAACGACAACGCGCTTTCCACCCATCGTGCGGCTGCGGTGCATGAAATCGCTGCTGTGGAACATGCCATGGCCCAGCTTTTCCTGTGCGAATGCCGGAACGCAGGCCGTCTTGCCCACCGCGACGGAAATGTTCCGCGCGTGATGCACGCCCTTGTCAGTTGTGACGTGGAATGTGCCATCAAAGCTGATGTCCCGAACCGGCTCAGAAAAGCGGATGTTCGGCAATTGGTCACTGACCCAGCCAAGATATTCGGAAAACTCCCTTCGCGACACGGACTGGAACTGCGCGTTCAGGAAATGATAGAGCCGCGCGTTCTCGTGCAGGTAGGAAATGAAACTGAACGGACTGGTCGGATCGGCCAGGGTGACAAGATCCTTGAAGATCGAAACCTGCAGCTTTGTGCCATCGATCTGCATGCCGTCGTGCCAGGAAAATGTCGGCCTGCGATCCAGAAAAAGAGCATTTACATCAGCCGCTTCCAGCTGGCAGGCAACACTTAGATTTGCCGGACCAACTCCGACGCCGAGACAACTTAACATTGTGCGCAACCTCCCTGCCCGCTAGCGGAGCCCGGCACAAGATGAGGGATGTTCCGGATCGGACATCCATGGACGGATCGACCTGAAATCGGCAAGATAACCCCCTGTGCCAGCGTTATTTTCAGCCAGAGAAATCTGACACGGCAGGAGATTGCCGAGCATTCCCCGAGCGTTTAATTTCCGTTTACTTCTTGTGGTATGTCGTGAAATTACCGTGATAACTTTCAAACAGCATCAATTCGGGGTTGTAGCGCATGATCTGCCTGTTCGGGGAACCACGGTTTGACCATGCAGGGGAATCGGGCGCGCAGCCGGTGCTTGGTGCCAAGGGCTATTCAGTGCTGGCCCTGCTGGCGGCAGCGGGTGCGCGCGGGATGCGACGGGAAAAACTTGCCTCTCTCGTCTGGCCCGACCGCGAGGATTCGCAGGCTAAGTCGAACCTTCGGCAGGCGCTGACCGCGCTTCGTAAAGCGATTGCCCCGCTTGGCGATGTCGAGATCGAGACCGCCAGCGACCTGATCGTTCTGAGTGGCAAGGACAGCAGCATAGACCTGCGGGCATTCGATGCGGCGGGCGAGGCCATAACCTCGGGTGGGATCGGCATCGGGCGGGCACAGGAGCTGGCCACGATGTACCGGGGCGAGTTCATGTCGGGGTTCAGCTTCGACGATCAGCTTCTGGCGCAGATGCTGGCCATAAGGCAGCGTCAGCATGAACGCGCCCTGCTTCTTGCAGAACGGCTGTCCTGCGAACCAGAAGGTTTTGCGGCGGCAGAGGTGCTGGCCCAGACGCTGATTGCCAGCGACCCGTCAGCAGAGGAAGCACATCGTGCCTTGATCCGCATTGCGCTGGCCCAGGGCAGGAAAAGCCGCGCGCTGAAGCAGCTTGCAACACTGAAGGCAGTGCTGGAGGAGGAATTCGGCACAGAGCCGGATGAAGAGACCCTGGCCCTGTTTGATGCGCCACGGGCGCAGCCCGGCGAAACATCTGCAGCAGTCGCGCAGCCTGCACCGGTTCAGCGCGCTTTGGCCGCACCTCCGGAGCCGTCCGATTTCGCGGAACCGCATACGGCAGCCGGCCGCCCGTCGATTGCTATTCTTCCCTTTGCTGACCTGAGCGGCCTGTCCGAGGATTTCTTCGCCGAAGGTCTTGTGAATGAAATCACCTCTGCCCTGTCGCAGATGCGGGATTTCTTTGTGATCGCCAGACAGTCGGCCTGCGCCTACAAGGGCCGGATGATCGATGCACGGGACGTCGGTCGTGCGCTCGGCGCCCGCTATATTGTCGATGGCACTGTCCAGCGCGGGAAAAGCAAGGTGCTTGTGAACGTGCAGCTGGTCGAGGCGCCGACGGGAACGGTGATCTGGGCGGGTCGTTTCGAAAACGCGCATGAAGAACTTCTGGACCTGCAATGGAACATCGCACAGCGGGTGGCGGCGGCCATACAACCTTCGGTTCGCGGACGCGAAATCAAGGCGCATCTTCGGAAGCCGCCAGAGGCACTGGATGCCTATGGGCTGGTATTGCAGGCCTATCCGAAATTCTGGTCACAGCGCCATGAGGACAACAATGAGGCAATCCGCCTTCTGAATCGTGCGACAGACCAAAGCCCGGCGCTGGGCATTGCCCATGCCCTGAAAGGCTGGTGTCATGCGCAGAACATCTGCTACCTGTGGACGGACAGGCCAGAGGCAGAGAGGGAGCTTGCCCTGCTTCACGCCAAGATCGCCGCAGAACATTGCGAGGACGATGCGACCTGTATGGCCGGGATCGGCGCGACGCTGACGATGGTTTCCGACCAGCAGTCACTGGCCCGGCATTTCATCGACCGCAGCCTGTCCATCGACCCATGCAACGCCTGGGCCTGGATGCGCGACGGCTGGCTGCACGTGCTGACCGGTGACCCACACAAGGGACTGGAAAGTCTGGAAAAAGCCGAAGAACTTAGCCCGCTGGACCCCTTCCTTTTCAACATCTATTTCGGGCAGGCCATGGCATGGTCGCTGTTGAACGAAGTCGAACGGGCCATAGAGCTTGTCTATCGTGGCATGCAATGCGGGCCGACCGCGACCTGGGCACATCGCATGCTGGTGTCATTCTATGCCCGCACCGGCGACAAGGCGCTGCTGCAACGCAGCCTGACCACATTTCGCGAATATTACCCGGATGTCACCATGTCGCGCATCCGCGAAAGCCTGCCGCCTGTCATGGTGGAAAGCAATGCCGAGTATCTGGAAATGCTTGGCCGCGCGGGTATACCCGAACGGTGATACCCCCCCTGCGTCCCGCCGGATGATGATATGGCCAAGCGCCATGGTCAAGCGCCCCGGCCGGAACCAGAGTTTCGCTTGCCTGACCAGGCATGACGCCATAGCAATATTCAATCGGTTAAGAATGCCGGAAGCCCTGGCCGCGCTGGTGCTGTAAGGCCAAGGGGGAATGGAATGTCTGGCATCATCCGCCGCAAGGTTTGTTTGGGTGTTGTGATCGGGTCGCGCGCGTTTTTCAGCGCAGCGCCGTGCAGGGCTGCGCGGGAGGAGGTTCTGGCGCAGCTGGAGCGGCTGGGGATCGATGCCGTTATCCTGCCCTATGAGGCGACGGCGAACGGCGCGGTGCAGTCCATCGCCGATGCCGATCTTTATGCCCGCCATTTCCGCGCCCATGCCGACCGCATCGACGGGCTTGTGATCTGCCTGCCCAATTTCGGGGACGAGATCGCGGTGGCGGAACTGGTCAACCGCGCCCGGCTGAACGTGCCGATCCTGCTGCAGGCCAGCAATGACGAGGTCGACAAGGTTTCCGTCCACACCCGCCGGGATGCCTTTTGCGGCAAGATCAGCATCACCAACAATTTCTGGCAATATGGCGTGCCGTTCACCGAAACCACGACCCACACCTGCGACACCTGGGGAGAGGAGTTCGGGCACGACCTTGACCGCTTTGCCCGCGTCTGCCGCACGGTGCGGGGCCTGCGGGGGGCCCGCCTCGGCTCCATCGGCGCCCGCACCGGCGCCTTCCAGACCATGCGCTATTCGGAAAAGCTGTTGCAGGCTGCCGGGATTACGGTGGTAACGGTCGATCTGTCAGAAATGATGGGTGCCGCGTCGGCCATAGCGAATGACGATCCTGCCCTGATTTCCACGCTGGAAAAGGTCAGGGGCTATGGCCGCATCCCGGCGCATATCCAGCCCGCCCAGATCGAGAAGCAGGCGCGCTGGACGCTGGCCGTCAACCGCTGGATCGAGGAGAACGGCTGCGACGCTTCCGCCATCCAGTGCTGGCGGTCGCTTCAGGACAACTTCGGCTGCGCCACCTGCCTGACGATGAGCATGATGGGCGAGGAGCTGATGCCCTCGGCCTGCGAGGTCGACATCATGGGGGCGCTGTCGATGTATGCCCTCGCGCTGGCCTCCGGCGCGCCGCCCGCCATCCTCGACTGGAACAACAACTATGCCTATGAGGAAGACCTTTGCGTCTGCACCCATTGCGGCAACTACCCGAAGAGCTTCATCGGCGACAGGCCCGAGGTGGGCGAGCTGGACGTGCTGGGCGAGACCATCGGCCGGTCGAAATGCTTCGGCGCGGTCAAGGGCAAGGTGAAGCCCGGCCCGATGACCTATTTCCGGCTGTCCACCGACGACCGGCGCGGCACCGTGAAATGCTATCTTGGGCAGGGCGAATTCACCGACCACCCCTTTGCGATGGACGGCGGCATCGCGACGACGCGGGTGAAGAACCTGCGCAGACTTCTGCGCTTCGTCACACAGAACGGCTTTGAACACCACGTCGCCATGGTCCGCGGACACCATGCCGACGTCATCAACGAAGCCGTAACCCGCTACCTCCGATGGCCAATCTACCACCACGGCGCAGAACCAGAGCCGCAGCTTCTTCGGGTCGAAAAGTTCTGAAAAAAACGGGGGGGTGTCGATCTGCCGGGTTCCGCCAATCCGGTTCGCGCCGTCAGCCGCTCCCCCTTGCCGACAAGACCGCCTGCGCAGACCGCGACCGAAGAATATGCAATCCATCGGCAGCGGCTTTTATCCCGACGGCCTGATACCCTAGCCAGGTATCGACCAGTGGAATCTCATCATCCTCTCCGCGTGTGCCCGCGATGCGCAGCACATCGGCACCGGCGGCGACCCCCGCGCGCAATCCCGATGGGGCGTCCTCCAGCACGAGGCAGCGTGATGGATCAACCTTCAGCAATTCAGCCGCCCGCAAATAGCCTTGGGGATCGGGCTTGCCCCTGGTCACATCATCAGAACTGACCAGAACCGCCGGAAGCGGCAATCCCGCGGCTGCAATTCGCGCCAGCGCCAGACGGCGGTTGGCCGATGTGACAATCGCCCAACGGTCTGGTGGAAGACCTTCAAGAAACGCCAGTGCACCCGGTATCGCGGAAATACCGTCAAGGTCGTCCAGTTCCAGATCGTCCAGCCAGCGCACCTCTGGTGCGGGATCGCTGCCCGGTGGCAGGAAATGACGGATGGTATCGACTGCGCGGCGGCCATGCATGTAGTCAAGCACGGCCCCCGGCGGGACGCCGACCCTTTCGGCCCAGGCGCGCCATGATCGCTCGACTGCGGCGATCGAGGTCAGGATGGTGCCGTCCATGTCAAACAGCAGGGCCTGATATGGCCCGAGGGGTCGGTTCGGCATCTGCACCATCTTCGGTTCGTGTCAGGCGATCATATAGCCGCCATCTATGGGCATGGCGATCCCGTTCACCATGGCCGCCCCATCCCCCAGCAGGAACAGGATCACCTCGACAATATCGGCGCTTTCGGCGAAACGGCCCACCGGGATGCGGTTCAGCATTCCCGCCGCCTTGTCCGGATCGCTCCATGCCTTCACCGCCATGGGGGTCAGCGTAACGGTCGGGTTCACGGCATTCACCCGGATGCCATGCGGGGCCAGTTCCCGCGCCATCACCCGGTTCAACCCGTCAAGCCCGCCCTTCGACGCGCAATAGGCGGCATGATCCGGCAGGCCAATGAAGGAAGCAACCGAGGATACGTTGACAATCGCCCCGCCCCTGCCGCCTTCGATCTGCGCGCGGGCATATTCCTGCGCCACGATCATCGGGGCGCGGGTGTTCACCGCGATCAGATGATCGAAGGCATCCACGGTCGTATCGAGAAAGGACTGCAATTCGGTCGTGCCGGCACAGTTTATCAGATAGTCGGCGGGCAGTGCCGCCCGCGCCGCTGCACGCGTGGCTTCCGCATCTGCAAGATCGACCTGATGCGCCTCGCATCCCAGATCGGTCTTCAGCGCCGCCACATCTGCCGCGCTGCGGGTCAGCGCGATCACATGCGCACCGCGCGCCACCAGCATTTCCGCCGCTACCCGCCCGATGCCTTTGCCCGCGCCCGTAACGATGACGCGCTTGCCGGTGAAATCCATCGTTTCCCCCCTTTACAGCCGTTGCCCCGTCGCTTGGTCAAACACATGCACCCGGCGCGGATCGATGCGGAATGACATGCGCTTGCCCGGCGTATCGTCCAGCCGTTCGCGCACCAGCGCATCGATGGGCACCCCGCCCATACGGCCAAAGATCAGCGTTTCCGAACCGGTCGGTTCATAGACGGACACATCGACCGGAATTCCGCTTTCGCCCAGGCCGATATGTTCCGGACGGATGCCATAGGTGACAGGGCGGCCTTCCTCTGCCGGGGCAGAGTCAAGCGGCAGATCGATGCCCTGTTCAGTCGTCACCACGGGTCGCCCGTCGCGGCTGGCGATCCGGCCCTGCAGGAAGTTCATCGACGGGCTGCCGATGAATCCTGCAACAAACGTGTTTGCCGGGTGGTCATACAGATCAAGCGGACGGCCGATCTGTTCCACCCGACCGTCGCGCATGACGA
>JBOFCO010000106.1:0-5315 GCA_051646105.1 Paracoccaceae bacterium | reverse complement strand
TGTGCTGGCCACGGCAATCGCCTCGGGCGCCGATGCGATCCTGACGGTGAACGCGGTGGACTTTCCGCGCCATGTGCTTGCGGCCGAGCAGTTGGACCGCCGTGATCCCGACGGTTTTCTGTGGGAACTCTGGTCGCGGACGCCGGGGCGTGTGGAGCAGATCATCGCCGACCTGCATGCCGAGGCCGAGCGTCGGGCCGGCGGCGCGGTCTCGCTGAAGGCCCTGCTGAAGCGAAACCGGCTCAATCGTCTGGCAAAGGCCATTGGCGCGCCCGGTGTTTCATAAAGATACCTTGAAGTATCTTTCTTGACGCAAAACATTCTTGGCGGTATGTATAAAACATTCCGAAAGGTATGTTCTCATGTCAGACGCCCACCGCCGCCCCAAAGCCCCCGACCAGACCCGTCGCGCCCTGCTGGATGCGGCGGCCGATCAGGCCTTGGCGCATGGTATGGCCGCGCTGTCCCTGCCCGCCGTGGCAGAGGCGGCCGGTGTCACCAAGGGCGCGCTGTTCCATCATTTCCGCTCCAAACAGGGGCTGATCGAGGCTCTTTGCGCCGATCTGATCGCCCGCATCGACGATGAGATCGACGCGGTCATGGCCTTGGATGAAGGTGGCCATGGCACCTTTACCCGCGCCTATGTGATCTGCACCTTTGCCCCGCGTGGCGGCGGGGCCTCGCCCTGGACCTCGCTGTCGATCTCGGCGGTGGCAGACCCCGGCCTTGCGCGGATCTGGGCCGACTGGATGCAGGCGCGCCTGCTGCGCCATGCCACCACCGACTCCGGCCCGGATCTCGATGTGGTGCGGCTGGCGACCGATGGCTTCTGGCTGTCCACCCTGCAGGCTACGGCGCGCACCGAACCGCCCGAACGGCTGTTCCAGCGATTGCTGTCGCTGACCCGCGCCCCCCGACCCGCCAATCCCCAAGCTGCCAATTGAGCCCGCCCATGCCACATACCGTCATTTACGCCCTTCTCGGCGTCGCCATCCTGCTGGAAGTCATCGGAACCACCCTGCTTGCGCAGACAGCGCAGTTCACCCGTCCCCTGCCCACCATCGGTACGGCGCTGTGCTATGGTGTGTCGTTCTACTGCCTGTCGATCATCACCGCGTCTATGCCGGTCGGCATCGTCTATGCGGTCTGGAGCGGGCTCGGCATCGTTTTCGTGGCCGGCCTGAATTTCGTCCTGTTCCGTCAGGCGCTCGACCCTTGGGCGATGACCGGCATGGGGCTGATCGTCGCCGGCGTTCTCGTGATCAACCTGATGTCGAAAGCGGCCGCGCACTAGATGTGAAAATCTTTTACATCGCCTCTTGCGCCAAGGGGAGCGTTGTCCCATCTTCGATCATGTGAAAGACATTCACATACCTTTGAAACCGGGAGACCGCCGATGCATACCGCACAATCTGCCGCCATCATGGGCGGCCGCCCCAACCCGCTGCGCCGCGCCGAAGCCTGGCTTGACCAGCGCGGACGCCCCGCCTGGATCATCGCCATGGTTCTGGGGTTCATCCTGTTCTGGCCGCTTGGCCTGGCGCTGCTGGCCTATATGATCTTCGCCGGAAAGTTCAAACGTCATACCTTCGGTCAGGAGGACCACACCATGTTCTGCCGCCATCGCCGCTCGGCCTATCACGCCGCTACCCGCAGCTCGGGCAACACCGCGTTTGACGCCTACAAGGCTGAAATGCTGAAACGCCTTGAAAATGAGCAGGAGGCCTTTGAATCCTTCCTGCAACGCCTGCGCGAAGCCAAGGACAAACAGGAGTTCGACCGCTTCATGGACGAACGCGCCACCAAGGCCGCCGAGCCTGCGGTTGAACCTGCCGCCTGATCCGCACGCATCAAGTGGCGGGGGCATTGCGACCCCCGCCACGCGACCTATGTAAAAAGCCACAGATGCGCAAAGAGACCGCCATGTATGCCCTGCCCCAGGACCATCGCCTGCCCGACCCGGTATCCCATGCCGAATTTTACGATGGGGTCACGCTGAAACGCGGTTTTGCCTGGATTGTCGATACGATCCTGATCGCGCTGATCACTGCGGTGATCGTGGTTCTGACGCTTGGCGTCAGCCTGTTCGTCCTGCCGCTGGTGTTTCTGTCCGTCAGCTTCCTCTACCGGGTCTTTACCCTTGCGGGCAGCTCGGCCACCCCGGGGATGCGGCTGATGAACATCCAGTTCCTGACGCGCGAGGGGGAGCGGTTCGACCTGGCCCATGCCTTCCTGCACACGCTGGGTTATACGCTGTCGATTGGCACCCTGCTGGTGCAAATCCTGTCGGTCTTCCTGATGTTCGCCTCGGCGCGCGGGCAAGGCCTGACCGATCATGTGCTGGGGACGGTGGCGATCAACCGCATCTGACCTCGTTTTGACCGCCAAACCTTGCGCAGACATGCGAAAAATTCGTTACAGGGCGCTTGGCGACGGGCGCCCTGCTTGCTAACCTTCGGCGCGAAACCCCCATGCCGGGCCAAAAATGCGCCACACGCTTCCCATCGCGCCGCAGTTCTATGTGACGGCACCGCAGCCCTGCCCCTATCTTGACGGGCGGATGGAGCGGAAGCTGTTCACCGCCCTGCAGGGAGAGCATGCGCAGCGGTTGAACGACGCGCTGTCGAAACAGGGATTTCGTCGCAGCCAGAACGTGCTTTACCGCCCCTCCTGCGCCGAATGTTCGGCCTGTCTGTCGGCCCGCATCCGCGTGGCCGATTTCGCACCCAGCCGGACGCAGAAGAAGATCCTGCGCCGCAACGCCCAACTGCGCCGCAACGCGACCAGCCCTTGGGCGACCGAAGACCAGTATACGCTGTTCCGCCGCTATCTTGACCAGCGCCATGCCGACGGCGGCATGGCTGACATGGATATCTTCGAATTCGCCGCGATGATCGAGGAAACCCCGATCCGCAGCCGCGTGATCGAATACACCCGCCCGATGCCCGACGGCTCGCGCGGGCGGCAGCTTGCGGCCGTCAGCCTGACCGACGTCTTCGACGACGGGCTGAGCATGGTCTACAGCTTCTATGACCCCGATCTGCAGAACGACAGTCTGGGCACCTATCTGATCCTCGACCATGTGGAGATCGCCCGCGACGCAGGCCTTCCCTATGTCTATCTGGGCTACTGGGTGCCGGGCAGCCGCAAGATGGGATACAAGGCAAAGTTCGACGCGCTCGAGATCTACAAGGGCGGAAGCTGGCAGGACATCGGCTCGCCCGAGGATCACAGCGCCGAACTGCATCCGCTGTCGGTTGACCCGATCGCAGAACAGGTTGCGCGCATCGCCCTGCCCGAAGCCCGCAGCGCGCAGGACTGACCCCCGCCCCACCCTTGCCGGATCCCGCAGGAAAGGGCGACTCGGCCGCGTGCCATTTCGGCTTCATGCCCAGGTGGCGCCCATCGCGATTGCAAATATGTCGAGCGCGCCGCGCCATAAGCAAGATAAGTTCAATAATTCACCCGGCTGCGACATTTTCGGCGCCGTTTTGCCATTGACGCCCCCGTTTCGCGCCCATAGTGTCCGCCTCACTGGATGAAACCCCGAAGGAGAGACGCGATGGGCGTGCTTCTTGTACTCGTAGGAACGTGGCGCATGGGCCGGTAACGGTTGACCATCAGGTTCCCTATGCGCCCCCGAGAGAACTCCGGGGGCTTTTTCATACCCAAGCCAGCCGCGGTGGAAGCGGTGAAGAGGAAGAGAACATGACCAAGGCGAATGCGGGCACCATGTCCGGTGCGAAGATGATCGTGAAGGCGCTGAAGGATCAGGGGGTGGAGGTCGTCTTCGGCTACCCCGGTGGTGCGGTGCTGCCGATCTATGACGAGATCTTCCTGCAAAACGACATTCGCCACGTTCTTGTCCGTCATGAACAGGGCGCCATCCACATGGCCGAGGGCTATGCCCGTTCCACCGGCAAGCCGGGCGTGGCGCTGGTGACCTCTGGCCCCGGCGCCACCAATGCGGTGACCGGCCTGACCGATGCGCTGCTGGACAGCATCCCGCTGGTCGTGCTGTCGGGCCAGGTGCCAACCTTCATGATCGGCACCGACGGCTTTCAGGAAGCCGACACCGTGGGTATCACCCGCCCCTGCACCAAGATGAACTGGCTGGTGCGCGATACCGAGCGTCTGGCCGAAACCATCCATACCGCCTTCCATGTGGCGACCAGCGGCCGGCCCGGCCCGGTGCTGATCGACATTCCGAAGGATGTGCAATTCGCGACCGCCGAATATGTGGCGAAGGAAAAGGTCAAGACCTCACATTACCAGCCGCGGGTGAAGGGCGATATCGACCAGATCACCCGGCTGGTCGAATTGCTGGAAAAAGCCGAGCGGCCGGTGTTCTATACCGGGGGCGGCGTGGTGAACTCTGGCCCCGCGGCAAGCCAACTGCTGCGCGAGCTGGTGGAAGCCACGGGCTTTCCGATCACCTCGACCCTGATGGGGCTGGGCGCCTATCCGGCCTCGGGGCAGAACTGGCTGGGAATGCTGGGGATGCACGGGCTTTACGAGGCGAACCTCGCCATGCACGGCTGCGATCTGATGATCAACATCGGCGCGCGCTTTGACGACCGTATCACCGGCCGGGTCAAGGACTTCAGCCCGCATTCGGTGAAGGCGCATATCGACATCGACCCCTCGTCGATCAACAAGGTGATCCGGGTGGATGTGCCGATCGTGGGCGACGTGGGCCATGTGCTGGAAGACCTGCTGCGCATCTGGAAGTCGCGCGGCCGCAAGGTGAACAAGGAAGGTCTGGCGAAGTGGTGGAAGCAGATCAAGGAATGGCAGGCCGTCAACTGCCTTGACTTCAAGAACAGCGACAAGACCATCAAGCCGCAATACGCGCTGCAACGGCTGGAGGCGCTGACCAAGGGGATGGATCGCTACATCACCACCGAAGTGGGCCAGCACCAGATGTGGGCTGCGCAATTCCTGGGCTTTGAGGCGCCGAACCGCTGGATGACCTCGGGTGGCCTTGGCACGATGGGCTACGGCCTGCCCGCCTCGATCGGCGTGCAGATCGCCCATCCCGAGGCGCTGGTCATCAACGTGGCGGGTGAGGCAAGCTGGCTGATGAACATGCAGGAGATGGGCACCGCGATGCAGTTCCGTGCGCCCGTGAAGCAGTTCATCCTGAACAACGAACGTCTGGGCATGGTGCGCCAGTGGCAGGAGTTGCTGCATGGTGAGCGCTATTCGCACAGCTGGTCCGAGGCCCTGCCCGATTTCGTCAAGCTCGCCGAGGCCTTCGGCTGCAAGGGCGCCAAGGTGGAAAGCCCGAAGGACATGGATGACGCCATCCTGGC
>JBOFCO010000163.1:0-1835 GCA_051646105.1 Paracoccaceae bacterium | reverse complement strand
CATTTACCGCGACGTTGACCCACGCACCCCGTTGCAACCCAGCACGGCGCAGGGGATCAACCGGACGCACTATTCCAGCGGCACCCCGACAGAATACGCCATTGTCGATGGCAAGCTGATCCTGAACCCATCGCCGGATGGGTCCGAAAACATCAAGTTGCGGTATTTCGCCAAGCTGGCGGACCTGTCGGCGGACGGGGATGAAAACGACATCCTGACGAAGTATCCGGGCATCTACATCTATGGGGCCTTGACCCATCATGCGAACCTGATCCGCGACACAAACGCGGCGGCGACATGGGGGCAGGTCTATCGGTCTGAAATGAACCGGGCGCGCGGCATGGATCAGTCTGACCGCCATTCCGGCGCGCCGCTTGTTCCTTCGGTCAGGGTTGCGCCCTGATGGAATACCAGTTCGGCCCGTGGCTTCCTGACGTGACGGACCTCAAGAACCCCGGCCTTGAGGAATGCACCAACGTCATTCCGTCGCCGGGTGGCTATCAGCCCGCAGCGGGTCTTGGGTCACAGATCGCCACGGTCGGCGCTGCGGTGATTTCTGCGGCCATGTTTGAGCGCGCGGACGGAACGCGGGTTACGGTCTGCGCCACGGCATCTGACCTGCACGTCATCATCGGGGCGGCGGTCACAAACAGTGCCCTGGCCCTGACCCTGACGGAACATGTTACGTTCGTCCGGTTTGGCGACGAGATTTACGCGACCGAAAAGACCGGCGGAACGTGGAAACTGACGGATATCGACAGCGATACGACGTTTTCTGCGGTTGCGAACGTCATGCCGTCGGCGAAAACCATGTTTCGGGTCGGTGATTTCCTGTTTATGGGAAACCTGACCGATATCGACGCGAGCGACCGTCCTTTTCGGCTGCGCTGGTCGCGATTCAATGACCCGGCAAGCGACTGGACGGCAAGCGTTGCGTTTCAGGCCGCATCGGTCAACATGCCAACGGACTTCGGGCCGATCATTGCCGGGGCCGGGTATAACTACGGGATCATCTTGCAGCGGTATGGGATCAGCCGCATCGTCTACACGGGCGGCGCGACGGTCTTTGCCAAGGAAATCGTGGACAAGGAACGCGGGTGCGCAAGCACGGCAAGCGTCGTCACGGTTGGGGACAGTGTTTATTTCCTGTCGGATGACGGCTTCTTTGTGACCAATGGCGGCCCTGCGCAGTCGATTTCGCGCGGTCGCATTTGGGATTGGTTCATTGAACGGGTCGGACAATCCTATTTCTACCTTGTGAAGGGGGCCGTGGACTGGCCCAAGCGGTGTGTCGTGTGGTCCGTTCCTGATGCGAACGGAAATTCCATCGGGCTGCTGTATTTCAACTGGGAATCGCAGAACTGGTCATACGTCAATCAGCCGGTTGATTGCGTCTACGGCTCCGGCAAGGACGGCCTGACGCTGGAACAGGTCGCGGCGATCTACCCGAACCTTGACACAATGCCCCTGAGCCTCGACAGCCCGCAATTCAAGGCGCGCGGGCGCTTGCTTGCGGCGTTTTCTTCGGGGTCGCTGAAGCAGTTTGACGGAACAACGCTGGCCGTCACCCTCGGAACGGGAGAGTTTCAGCCGACACTCGGGCGCAGGACGTTCGTTTCGTCGGTGACCCCGCTGATAACGAACAACGACGAAAGCACGACCGTTGTTCTGTCGGGCCGGGATCGACAGACTGACCTGATCGTCTCGACGACGGATATGCCGACTGGTCCTGTCGGGTTTGCGGGCGTGAACTTCGATGCCCGTTATTTTTCCGTGAAAATCAACATCCCGGCTGGGGCGAACTGGCGTGATGCCTACGGGTTCCAGCTTGAAGG
>JBOFCO010000115.1:0-4572 GCA_051646105.1 Paracoccaceae bacterium | reverse complement strand
GAGGAATATTGCTGCCAGACCGTGTTGCCTTGGGTTGCCGTGATATGCGACCCCTCGCCCATGGCTGACCTGATCTTGACGAACGGGTCCGAGGTCTCCGTGGTGCGGAATTTGGCCTTGTCCAGAAGAACCCCGCCGGAAATCCCCACGCCGCGCGAAACCTTGATCTGCGGCATGACGGCGGCCAGCGCGGCTATGGGATCGTTCTGCACCGTCATCCGCCGCACATGCACATCCACCCGCGACCCGATCTGGTTTTCCAGTGCGAAGACATGCTGCACCGTCGCATCGTTCCCGATGATGGCAGGAACCTGCACAGCGCCGGTGAAGGTGATCGCCATGGATCAGTCCTCTTCCCAGACCACGTTGCAGAACCAGTGGTTCGTCGCCGGGTTTGACGCGCCCGCAGACGCCACGATCTGCACCAGAAGCGCTTGGTTCTGCCGCAGGATCAGGTTCTCCGTCTCCACCAGCAACGGCAGCACATGGTTGTCGGGCGCCAGAACCTGCCCCACGACCGTGTGCATCCTCATGCAATATTGCTGCCACATCGTCGTTCCGGCCGTCGCCGTGATCGCCGTCGCCACGCCCCCATCCGAAGCCGTCGCCCCCCGGACAATCGTGTTCGCATTCGAAGCGTTCGCGGTATCGAACTGCGCCTTGCTCAAGGCCGTCCCGCCCGTCGGAACCGCCGTCGCCCGCGACACCTTCACCTGCGGCATCACAGACGCCAGCAAAGCCGTCGCATCCAGTTGCACCGTCAGCCGCCGAATGTAGACCAGCTTCGTCGCGTCGATGTTCTCGATGGTAAACAGGTTATGCGGGGTCGCAGCAGACCCCAACGTCCGAAAACTCGCCGCAGAAAATATCCCAGCCATCAGAGGTCCGTCCTTATCCACATCTGGCCGACTTCCGGGCTTGCCGGATCGTCGGTCCTGTTTTCCAGCACGAGGGGATCCCCGGGCTGCATTGCACTATCCGCCAACAAGCCCTGCGCCGCCGTGGCGAAATCTGTCGCATCCGCCGCCGCCGCCGTGCCAACGTCCGAAGGCTGTAGCGCGGTTTCAGCGAGAATGCCCTGCTTTACCGTGGCAAAGGCCTTTTCCTTCGCCCTGTCGCGCAGCATCTTGTCCAGGCCGATCCGCTGTTGAAGAACGGTCACCGGAACGATCTCCCCATAAGCCCGTCAATGAAGTTGTTCGCGGGCGCCGTGTTCTGGAACTTCACTTCATACATGGTGCCGTCTGCCCGCATGACAGGGATAGGATAGCCCGACACGTTGATATGCAAAACCGCCCCGGTGCCGTCCGAGTTGTTCAGCCACAGCCCTTGCTGCGCTGCGGCAACGAACACTTCCTTATCCGCAAACTCTGGAAAGCGGGGATCGTCAATCGGCGCCGGGTCAAAGGCACGAATGGCCGCCTCCCCCATTGCGTCTTCTAGCTGCAATTCCACCGCATCGGTGGAAATCCCTTTCGGCACGATCACCCGCATGGCGCCGGTATCAATCACGCCCTCAGGGAACAGGCCCGCCGTTGCCCGCTCGACCGCTGTCTCAGGGTCAAGCCCGTTGCGAATGCCCTGAATGGTCAGCTTTTCCGCAATGGCATACGTCGAATTGAACGTCTGCATTGCCTGTCCGGTCGCGTCGCCCGTCTCGAACACCGCGCGATATTCCGCCAGCCCTTCGGAAAGCGCCGTGCGGGCGTCTGTGACGGAAACGGTTGGCAAGCCCTTGGTCAAACCTTCCATGTCCTGCCCGCGAAGGGACAGCACGCTTGCCGCCAAGCCGGGATCGTCTGCCACGCGTGCCGCCGCGATGAACTCTGGCGCCAAGCCCGCCGACGCGAGGTCGCGCGCAACACGGGGTGAAGCCGAACCCCAGTCTTTCAGATATTGCAGATAGGCCTGCGATGCCACATCGGGCGCCATGCTGTTGAACTGCCCGACAATCTCCGCCGCCATGGGCTTTGGCAAAACCGCGCGCTGGGCGGGGTCAACCCCAAGGCGGGAATAGTTGTAGTCCAGCGCCGACACATAGGACCGGGCCGAAATGTCTTTCACCTCTTGCGGGGCTTCCTGATAGGACGTCAGTAGTGCCGCCGTTTCGTCAGACCCTTGCGTCACGAACGTTGCGGGGTCTGCGACAATCGCCTCTTGCCGGGCGCGGGCCGCCAAGGCCAGTTGATTGTATTCCTTGACGTCCTGATCCGTGCGACCGGGCGCCGTGATTTTCGCCGCCGCCTCGGTCAGCATCGCAGTCAATTCCGCGCCGGATGCGGTGTTGACGCTGTATAGCGTCTGCGCATAGGCCATGCTCTCGGCATATTCCGCCTTTACAGCCGGGGCCTGCTCCTCGTCGTAGATGCTGTCAATCAGCGCGTCGCTGTAGATGCTGTCCACGGGCGGCGCGCCATTCGCCATGGCATAGGCCATTTCCTCTTGCAGCGCCGCCTCGACCTGCCCCTGTTCCGTCGCGCGGGCAACCTCGTCCTCGCGCGCCCGGCGCTCCACCGCACGATTGCCGCCTTCAACAAATGCCAGCTTTTCGGAAGGCGACAGGTATGCGTCCCATTGCCCTTCGATCATCTCGTCGCGAACTGCCGCAGGATCGTCCATCATCCGGGCGTCAAGGGCGATCTTCGCGTAATAGTCCGCGTTCTCGGGGTCCGCTTCCATGAACTCTTGCAGTTGCGTCGGGTCCGACACAAGCGCATTGCCCTTCATGCGCTTTTCATTGGCCAGCGCCGCCCCGCGCGCCCGCCTGGCCTCTGCCGCCGCCGCCGCGGCCGCCCGCTTTCGGGCCGCAATTTCCGCCTGAATGGCCCGGGTCCGTAGATCAATGCCATACTTGTCAAAGGCAAGTTGCAACTCGTCCTTGCCACGCTCCGGCGCGGTCTCCATCGCTTTCGCCACATAGGCGTTGTATTCGCTCAACATGCTGTCAGCGAAGCCCGGCCCGGCCTGATCTGCCCGCTCTGTGTATTTGATTGTCCAGTCCGCTTGTGCCTGGGCCAAGATGCGTTCGCGGTTGATCGACGCCTCTTTCTCATAGAACGCCGTAAAGCTATCAGCCGCCGACTTCATGGCGCCGGACGCCTGATACAGCGCCGACGACTTTTGCCCGCGAACCTGACCAGCTGCCAGCGCGGAAGGCGTCAGTTGTGCCGTGACAAGTTCAACCACCAGCGCCCCCATTCGGTGCAAGGTTCAGCGGGTCCATCGACGAGAAGCCTTCCACCGCAGAAGAGAAGATCGTCAAGGGCGAAACGCGGGATTGCTTGGCTTGAAACTCCAGGCCCCGTGCCGCCTGCTCACCTTGGAACGTGACCGTCAGCGCGTCCAGTTCTTGCGCCAATGCGTTCTGTTCAAGCACGCCGAATGCCGAGCCGGACAGGGCGCCACCCTCAGCCATGGCCGTGCGGTCTGCGGACTGCTTTTGTCGCGCTGCGCGCCGCATCCGGGCCGCCTGAATGCCAGCCATGACACGCTCTTCGCGGGCCTGCCTGCTATATTCCGCCGCCTGCTTTCCGCCTTCCGCAACACCCTGCACCGCCCCGGCAACACCAAGAACGGGACCGGCAATGGTCGCAATCGACGACAGGATACCCGTCGCCTTTGCCCCAAGCCCAAGAACCGCGACAAGTTCAGCCATGACGAAGCCTCACATAGATCGAATAATCCCCGCCATCCGGCCCCCAGCCGCGTGCAATCGGGGTTTCCAGCGCAAAGCCAAGCCGCTCCATCCACCGATGCCCGCGCCCGTATCCCACGCGAACGCCCGCCTCTATCCGGTGATATGGACTGGCGTCCAGTTCTTGCGCCACGCGCTCGGTAATGGCCCGCGCCTCGCGCCGCCATTCCCGCCCAAGCCAAGCCCACGCCAAGCCCACGCCATGCCACCGGGGCAGGATCCCCGCAACCGCAAGAACCTCGCCCCGGTCAATGGCAGACACGGCGCCGATTGCCTCAAGTTCAACGGCAACATCCGGCGTCATGTCGCTACCCGCGTGGATAGCTTCAAAGCCCCGGATCATTGCGGCATGTTCGGCTTTCATCTGGACAAATTCCATCAGCGACTTTCCTGCACATGGACCTGCGGAAGGATTGCCACGATTGTAGCAGGAAACATCGTGTCATTCACATACCAGATACGCCCGTCAGTTTCATAGCCGCCCGGCCATGGCACAAGCGCATCCGCGCTGAAAAACTCTGGCGGGGAACCCATCGGCACGGCAGGCGCGCGGAAGGTCAGATCGGGAATATCATCAAGCGTTGTCTCGCTTGGCCCCGCCTGCCCGCCCAAGGTTTCGTGAACCCGGAAAGCAACGTCTGTGATCCGCTTGGTCTTGGCCTGCGCCGTCCCATCGCCCGCCCCGCCGTCAATCCGGTTGGTGGCATACTTGGACGAATACCGCAGGCCCACCTGAATGGCCGTGCCTTCGCTGGACAGAAGCACCTCGCCACCGGCAACCACAACGTCCGGCACCCGCGCACCATCCACCAGAACGCCCACGGTTTCGCCTTCCAGATGGTCAAAGCCCAGAAGCCGATCAGCCGCGACGCCCTGAT
>JBOFCO010000143.1:0-9934 GCA_051646105.1 Paracoccaceae bacterium | reverse complement strand
ATCTTGCGGGATCAGCGGACGTGCGACAGCCGCATGTTGCGGAAGCAGTCAGCTATCGGTTAGCAGTGGCGGCGAAGGGGTGATCAGGCCCGCCTAGACTCTATCGCTTCCCAGATTTTCGCCGCGGCATTGGTGCCGTCGAACCGTTCCAGTTCCTGTATGCCCGTGGGCGAAGTGACGTTGATTTCGGTCAGCCAGTCGCCGATCACGTCTATGCCCACAAACACCTGCCCCTTGTCGCGCAGCACCGGGCCAATTGCTGCACAGATTTCCCGGTCACGCGCGGTAAGCCGCACAGGTTCCGCCCTGCCGCCGACATGCAGGTTCGACCGGGTTTCCCCGGCCTGCGGCACGCGGTTGATCGCCCCCACGGCTTCGCCGTCGACAAGGATCACCCGCTTGTCGCCCTTTTCGACGGCGGGCAGGAATTTCTGCACGATCAGGGGTTCGCGGTTGATGCCGGTGAACAGCTCGTGCAGCGACGACAGGTTGCGGTCGCCGGGATCAAGCCGGAACACCCCCGCGCCGCCATTCCCGTAAAGCGGCTTCAAGATGATATCGCCGTGACGATGGCGGAACTCGCGGATGGTTTGCAGGTCGCGGGCAATCGCGGTCGGCGGGGTCAGATGCGGAAACCGCAGCACCAGCAGCTTTTCCGGGCTGTTCCGGACCGAGAACGGGTCGTTCACCACCAGCGTCTTGGGATGGATCATTTCCAGCAGATGGGTCGTGGTGATGTAGCCCATGTCGAACGGCGGATCCTGCCGCAGCCAGACCACATCGAAATCGGCCAGATCAACCTCGGTTTCCGCGCCGAAGGATACGTGATCGCCCTTGACCCGCTGCACGGTGATCGGCCAGCCCCGTGCTGTCACCCGGCCTTCCTGATATGCCAGCCGATCGGGGGTGTAGTAGAACAGCGAATGCCCGCGCGCCTGTGCCTCCAGCGCGATGCGGAAGGTGCTGTCGGCATCAATGTTGACCGCGCCGATCGGGTCCATCTGAAAGGCGACCTTCAGGGCCATGTTCTGCTCTCCTTACCTGCGCTGCCCTTGTTGTGGCGCAGCGCCGGGGCGGTTGCAACCGGCACCTGATCTCCAAAACCGCACTGCAAACGCAAAGTACCGCAAGCCCATCGAGCGGACACCGTCGCCTGTATATAGCTTTTTCGGTGCCATACTCGGAAGGAGGACCAAGCCGTTTCAGACACAGTGACGAGGGCAGCGCTCGCCCGAGGTGGGCGCAGGAGCGCCCGCCGTGGGGGCGGGCGGGCGCTGCCCGTGTTTCACACGGGCGGAACACCAGTTGTGCCGCGACGCGGGTAGAACGGGAAACATCGTCTTCGACCCGCAGAGCATGACCCGGCGATCTGACATGCCGCCGGTCCATTCATAAACAAAGGTGGCCAGTCACTCTTGACCGACAGCGCAGCATTGCTTCGGGTCAACGAAATGAAGCGACTTTTCGCTTTGCCTTTGAAGTACCAGAACCGGTTTTCGACGGTCGAAATCCGTTCTTATGAAGGTGAACACTTCGCCGTTGTACCTGACAGGCACACCGGAACACTCCGGCATGATCCCGTCTTCCATCGTAAAACGCTTGTCTCGCTGCATCCAAATGTCGTCCATAGACTCTACTCCTTTCAACAGCCTCTATGCTGTTGCGACGCAGCATAATTCTCGAGTGGCGCTCTCTGCGGCGAATGTTGAGGGTCGAGTGCTTTGAAGCAAGGGCTCGCACCGGAGGCCGGGAGCGGTTGCAACCGGCGCTATCCCTGACCGAAGGCGTTCTCGATGATCTCTGTCCGCCCCGTGCCATCCACCAATGCAACATCAAACCGGCAGGGCGTGTCCTGCCCCTGCGCCTCCCCGGCCAGAAACTCTGCGGCGGTCGCGTAAATTCGACCCTGCTGGCGCGGTTGCAGACTTTCAGCCGCGCGGGCAGCATCGGCGGCGTGCTTCACCTCGATGAACACAACCTCTCCGTCCCTGCGTGCGATCAGGTCGATTTCCCCCGCCGTTCCGCGCCAGCGTTCTGCCGCTATGTCATAGCCACGGTCGCGGTAGTGGGCGGCCACCTGCGCCTCCGCTGCCTGTCCGCTGTGCCAGGCCAGCGCGCCCCGCAAGGTGCGGTCCGCCGGCTTCATTCTGCGTCGTCCAGTTTCAGCGCCGCCTGATAGACATCGCGCCGGGGCAGGCTCAAAGCCTCGGCGACATGGGCGGCGGCGTCCTTCAGGCTCATGCTGGCGCGGGCAGTGCGCAGGGCTGTGTCTATATCCTCCGGCCCTGCCTGCACACCGCGCGCCCGGTCGATCACCACAACGATTTCCCCCTTCACGCTGCGCTCGGCCCAGTCGCGGGCCAGATCGCCCAGCGTGCCTCGCGACACTTCCTCGAACCGCTTGGTCAACTCGCGGCAGATTGCGGCTTCCCGTGTCGCGCCCAGTGCCTGCGCCAGTTCGACGAGCAGCGCCTGCACGCGCTTGGGCGATTCGTAGAAAATCAGCGTGGCAGGCACCGGTGCCAGTTCTGCCAGCCAGCGCGCCCGCGCCCCCGCCTGCGCCGGCGGAAAGCCCGCGAAAAGGAACCGGTCGGATGGCAGCCCCGAAACCGTCAGCGCCGCCAATACGGCCGAGGGGCCTGGCGCGGAAATCACCGGATAACCGGCCGCGATCACTGCCCGGCCAAGCTGATATCCGGGATCGGCGACAAGCGGCGTGCCAGCCTCTGACGCATAGGCGACCGATTTGCCATCCGCCAGAAACCGCAACAGCTTCGGGCGCACGGCATCGCCGTTGTGATCGTGATAGGACAGCAGCGCGCGATCCCCCAGACCAACCCCGTGAATCTCCATCAGATGACGCAGGCTGCGGGTATCTTCGGCGGCCAGCACGTCTGCCGATGCCAGAATATCCAGTGCACGCAGGGTGATATCCCGCGCCGCACCGATTGGCGTGGCGATAAAATACAGGGCGGCGGAAAGGGGCCGGGCCTCGATGGTCATGTGTCCGACTGTCCTTTGCGAATTTACTTCAACCTCCGGAACCCTTAGGGTCGCCCCGAAGAATTCGGTCGGATACCAGAGAGGTGTGCCATGTTCGCCGTTTTAAAAAGCCCCGGCAAGGCCGTTCGCCGCGCCGTTGTCGCGCTGGCAGCACTTGCCCTGGCCGCCTGCGAACCTGTCGCCATGGGCAACGGCCCCGCGCTGGAACCGGGCGGCACGGTGCAGGTGGCGCTGCTGGTGCCTTCGGGATCAGGACAAGCCTCTGACGATCTGATCGCGCGCAGTCTTGAACAATCGGCACGGCTGGCCATGGCCGACCTGAATGGCGCAAAGATTGATCTGCGCGTCTATTCAACGGGGGGCCAGGCCGGTGCAGCCGCTGCCGCAGCTACCCGCGCTGTGGACGAAGGCGCCAAGATCATCCTTGGCCCGGTCTATGCAGAAGAGGCAAATGCCGCCGGCGTTGCCGTCGCATCGCGCGGGGTCAGCGTTCTGTCCTTCTCGAACAACACCGCCATTGCGGGCGGCAATGTGTTTGTGCTTGGCCCGACCTTCCAGAATTCGGCCGAGCGTCTTGCCCGCTATGCCGCCCGCAGCGGCAAGCGCAACATCTTCATCGCCTATGGCAACAGCCCCGGCGAAATCGCGGGCCGTGATGCCATTGCCGCTGCCGTGTCGCGCAGCGGGGCGCGCGTTGCCGGTACCGGTGTTTTCGAACTGTCGCAGCAGGGCGTGGTCAATGCTGTGCCGCAGATCACCGCGCAGGTGCGCGCCAGCGGTGCGGATGCGCTGTTCCTGACACCCGGCACAGACGGGGCGCTGCCGCTGGTCACCCAGCTTCTGCGTGACAACGGCCTTGGCGGTGAAACGCAGTTCATCGGCCTGACGCGGTGGGATATTCCGCCCGCCGCGGCGGCGTTGCCCGGCCTTCAGGGCGGCTGGTTCGCCATGCCCGATCCGGGCCTGACCGCCCAGTTCCAAAGCCGTTATTCAGCGGCTTACGGGGAATCGCCCCACGGCATCGGCAGCCTTGCCTATGACGGCATTGCCGCAATCGGCGCATTGGCCAAGAGCGGTCGCGCGAATGCGCTGTCCGGTTCTGCGCTGACGCAGGGATCGGGCTTTGCCGGGGTGAACGGTGTCTTCCGTCTGCGCGGCGACGGCACCAACGAACGAGGGCTTGCCATTGCCACGATCCGCAACAACCAGGTGGTGACGCTTGACCCCGCCCCAAGAAGCTTCGGCGGCGCCGGGTTCTGACCCGGGCACCGTCAGGTCTTTTTCAGACGCGTTTGCAGGGGCGGCACCCACCACGGGATTTGCCGCCCTTCACCTGCCCGGCGCCCTGATTGACGCCGCGCGGCTGCGTGCGGAAATTGATGCAGCGCTGGCCGATGCGCAGCCCGGAAAGACCGCGCGCGGAATTGTTGTCGAAAGGCTGCAGGCGGCGCGAACGCGGGGAACGGCGCTGATCGAATTTGCACTGGCCGCCGAACCCTTTGCCGGGGCGGAAGCAGTTCACGCCTTTTCCCGCCTGACCGATGCCATCGTGACCACGCTGATGGATGTCGCCACACGGCACTTTCACCCCAGCCATACCCCGACCGAAGGCGAACGCCTGGCGCTGTTTGCCGTCGGTGGCTATGGCCGCGCCGAAATGGCACCGCATTCCGATCTTGACCTGCTGTTTCTGTCGCCGTGGAAGCTGACACCCTGGGCCGAAAGCGTCATCGAATCCGTGCTCTATGTGCTCTGGGACCTGAAGCTGAAGGTGGGTCACTCCAGCCGCACGGTCAAAGATTGTCTGCGGCTGGGAAAGGAAGACATTACCATCCGCACCGCCCTTCTGGAACACCGCTTTCTTTGGGGAAATGCCACGTTGGCTGTCGAACTGCGGGATCGTCTTCGGAACGACCTGTTCCGGGGCACCGGACGTGAGTTCATCGAGGCAAAACTGGAGGAACGCGCGCAGCGCCACCAGCGGCAGGGCGGCCAGCGCTATGTGCTGGAGCCCAATGTCAAGGAAGGCAAGGGCGGGCTGCGTGATCTTCAGACCTTGTACTGGATTGCCAAGTATCTGCACGGCGTCGACGATCCGGCCGGGTTGGTGCCGCTTGGCGTGTTCAGCGCCGAGGAATACGCGACGTTTGAACGGGCAGAGGCGTTTCTTTGGGCGGCACGCTGTCACATGCACATCCTGACCGGGCGGGCAACCGACCAGCTTACCTTTGATGTGCAGGTCGATGTGGCGGCGCGCATGGGTTATGCCGATCATGGCGGCAGGCGCGCGGTCGAGCATTTCATGCAGGACTATTTCCGCCATGCCACCCGCGTAGGCGAACTGACCCGCGTCTTTCTGACCGCGCTGGAGGAGAACCATGTCAAGCGGCCCGCCGGGCTGGTTGGCCTGTTCACGCGGCGGAAAAAGGTGACGGGGCCTTATGTCGTCGCCAACGGACGCCTTGATGTGGTGGATGAAAAGAGCTTCCTGAAGGACAAGCTGAACCTGCTGCGCATCTTCGAGGAAGGCTTGCGCACCGGGCATCTGCTGCATCCCGATGCCATGCGCCTGATCGCCGCCAATCTGCATCTGATCGATGACGACATGCGCGAGGACCGCGAGGCCGTCCGCATCTTCCTGGATCTGCTGACCCGCCACGGCAACCCCGAACGCGCGCTCCGCCGCATGAACGAACTTGGGGTTCTGTCAGCCTTCATCCCCGAATTCGAACCCGTCGTGGCGATGATGCAGTTCAACGTCTACCACCATTTCACGGTGGACGAGCACATCATCCAGTGCATTTCCACCCTGGCCCAGATTGAACGCGGCGAACTGGTGGAAGAGTTGCCCATCGCCAGCCGCATCCTGAAAGAAGGCGTGAACCGCAAGGTGCTGTATCTGGCGCTGTTCCTGCATGACATCGGCAAGGGGCGGCCGGAAGAGCATTCCATCGTCGGTGCGCAGATCGCGCGCCGGGTCTGTCCCCGGCTGGGCCTGAACGCAGAGGAATGCGAGACCGTGGAATGGCTGGTGCGTTATCACCTGCTGATGTCGGACATGGCGCAGAAACGCGATATTGCCGATCCCCGCACGGTGCGCGATTTCGCCAAGGTCGTAAAAACCCGCAAGCGGCTGGACCTGCTGACGGTGCTGACCGTCTGCGATATCCGCGGCGTCGGCCCCGGCACGTGGAACAACTGGAAGGCCATGCTGCTGCGCCGTCTTTACGGCGAAACCGCCACCGCACTTGAAACCGGGCTGGAGGCGCTGAACCGCGAGCAGCGCGCGGATGAGGCGAAGCGCGCCCTGCGCGAGGCGCTTGCGGACTGGGATACGAAAGACCTGCGCCGCGAGACGCAGCGCCATTACGGCCCCTACTGGCAAGGGCTTTCGACCGATACGCAGGTGGTGTTCGCCAATCTGCTGCGCGATCTGACCGACAGCGAAATCCGCATCGACCTGCGCCCCGACGCCGACCGCGACGCAACCCGCGTCTGCTTTGCATTGGCAGATCACCCCGGCATCTTCTCCCGCCTTGCTGGGGCGCTGGCACTGGTTGGTGCCAATGTGGTGGATGCCCGCACCTATACGTCGAAAGACGGCTATGCCACCCCCGTATTCTGGGTGCAGGACGCCGATGGCCACCCTTATGACGCCGCCCGCCTGCCCCGCCTGCGTCAGATGATCGACAAGACCCTGCGCGGAGAGCTTGTTGCGCGTGAGGCGCTGAAGGACAGGGACCGCCTGAAAAAACGCGAAAGCCAGTTCCGCTTCCCGACATCGGTCACCTTCGACAATGAAGGATCGGATATCTATACGATTGTTGAGGTGGATACCCGCGACCGCCCCGGCCTGCTGTATGACCTGACCCGCGCCCTGGCCAGTTCGAACATTTCCATCGCCTCTGCCGTGATTGCGACCTTCGGGGCGCAGGTGGTGGATACGTTCTATGTCAAGGACATGTTCGGCTTGAAACTGCATGCAAAATCGCGGCAGGACGCGCTGGAGAAGAAGCTGCGCAAGGCGGTTGCCGATGGCGCGGCGCGGGCGGAAACCTGACCGGGGGCGTTCGGGACGTGAAACCGATAAGACTCATATCCGGCTTTCTGACCGTCGGCGGCTGGACACTGCTCAGCCGGATCGTCGGATTTGTCCGTGATGTGATGATCGCCGCCTATCTGGGCACCGGCCCGGTGGCAGAGGCGTTTCTGGTCGCATTCTCGCTTCCCAATATGTTCCGCCGATTCTTCGCGGAAGGCGCCTTCAACACCGCTTTCGTGCCGATGTTTTCGAAAAAGCTGGAAAGTGACGACGACCCGCACGGCTTTGCCGAGGATGCATTTTCGGCACTTGCGGCCGTTGTGCTGGTGTTTTCGCTGATCGCCATGCTGGCGATGCCCTGGCTGGTCTATGCCATGGCCAGCGGGTTCAAGGGGGATGAGCGTTTCGATCTGGCGGTGATCTATGGGCGCATCTGTTTTCCCTATATCCTGCTGATTTCGCTGACCGCGCTTCTGTCCGGTCTGCTGAATGCGGGGGGACGCTTCGTCGCGGCGGCGGGGGCCCCGGTATTGCTGAACGTTATCTTCATCGCCGCCATGCTGTTTTCTGCCCGGATGGGCTGGGACATGGGGTTGACGCTGTCCTGGGCCACGCCGGTCACAGGTGCGGCGCAACTGGCGCTGGTCTGGGTGGCGGCGGCGCGCATGGGCTATCCGCTGCGCCTGCGGATGCCACGCATCACCCCCGATCTGAAACGCCTGCTGATGATAGCGGCGCCCGCAGTTCTGGCGGGCGGGGTGGTGCAGGTGAACCTGCTGGTCGGGCGTCAGGTGGGCAGCTTCTTTGACGGGGCGATTGCCTGGCTGAACTATGCCGATCGGCTGTATCAACTGCCACTGGGCGTCGTGGGCATCGCCATCGGCGTGGTGCTGCTGCCCGAAATCTCGCGCCGGCTCAAGGCCGCCGATACCGATGGCGGTCGCCATGCCTATAACCGCGCGCTGGAATTCAGCCTGTTCCTGACCATTCCCGCCGCCGTGGCGCTGGTGGTGATCCCGGTTCCGCTTGTCTCTGTGCTCTTCGAACGGGGTGCCTTTGGTCCCGAGGATACCTGGCCCACTGCGCTGACACTGGCAGTCTATGGACTTGGCCTGCCCGCCTTCGTGCTGCAAAAGGTTTTGCAACCGCTTTATTTCGCGCGCGAGGATACCCGCACGCCGCTGCGCTTTGCCGTACATTCGATGATCGTGAATGCCGTTCTGGCGATGGGGCTGGCCCCGTTCATCGGTTTCATCGCAGCAGCATGGGGCACGACGCTGGCTGCCTGGGCGATGGTCGTGCAGCTATGGCTTGGTGCGCGCGGGATGGGGGAAGCGACCCGCATCGACGACCGGCTTAAATCGCGGCTTCTGCGCACCGCCGTTGCCTCGGCCATCATGGGGCTGGCGCTTTGGGGTCTGATGGAGGCGCTTGAGACATTGCTCACCGCGCCGCGCCTGCGTTATCTGGCACTGGCCCTGCTGGTCACGGGTGGGGCGGCGGTTTTTGCCGTTTCGGCGGTCTTGTGTGGCGCGATCCGGCCATCGGACTTCCGCGCCGGTTTCCGCCGTCAGCGCTGACGCAAGCGCGCCACCAGCCGTCGCCACCCACCGGGGGCCAGCGGAATGGTCAGCACGAATCCGGTCACAAATCCGGCGATATCGGCAATCCATTCCCAACCGCCGCCGAACAGAAGCCCGAACACAAGCTGCACCCCCAGCAAAAAACCGATCAGTGTAAAGGCACGGAACTTGTTCGCCCCCTGCGCCGCCAGATCGTGCCAAAGCAGATAGGTAAAGGCCCCGATCAGACCATAGACCGCCGGATAGCCGCCAAACAGTGCCTGCACCGACGCCCCGGCCAGAACCGGTGCCAGCATAAAGGCCAGCGCCCCCGCCACGGCCGCACCGAAATATACCAGCAGCACTGCCCAGGGGCGCAGCACCTCGGCCACCATCTTGCCAAGCGCCAGTGTGAACACAACCACGAAAACCGCATGGGTGACATTGCCATGCACGAAAGGATAGCTGACCAGCCGCAGCATCTGGCCCGGCGGGTAGCTGTGCGCATCGAACATCCGCGCCATAAGATCGGGCGAAAAGGCAAAACGCTGCAGCGCGTCCAGTCGCCAGCCGATTGCATCCGGCCCGCCCGCAAACCCGATGCGCCCGGCAGCAAAGGCCAGTTCGGTCAGGATCACCGGCGCCGCCAGCAACCAGACAACAGGCGGCAACCGGTTCAGGGGGGAAGCATGGTGATCGGTGTGCATGATCCGCTCTTTGTTGACGCGCCCTGCCGCCAGCGATAAGCGAGCAAGGCCCGAAACGCCAGCCGGAGTCTGTCAATGGCCGCTGCACCCACCTTCACACCCCGTGTATTTTCTGGGATCAAGCCTTCGGGCGGGCTGACGCTTGGCAACTACCTGGGCGCTATCAAGCGCTTCGTGCAGATGCAGGGCGGGACCTATGAAACGATCTACTGTGTCGTCGACATGCATGCCATCACCGTCTGGCAAAACCCCGACGATCTTCGCAAGGCGACGCGCGAGGTTGCGGCGGGTTATCTGGCCGCCGGCATCGACCCGCAAAAGTCGATCCTGTTCAATCAAAGCCAGGTTCCCGCGCATACCGAGCTTGGCTGGATCTTCAATTGTGTGGCGCGTCTGGGCTGGATGAACCGCATGACGCAGTTCAAGGACAAGGCGGGCAAGAACGCCGAAAAGGAAAGCCTTGGGCTTTACGCCTATCCCTCGCTTATGGCCGCCGACATCCTGCTTTACCACGCCACCCACGTTCCGGTGGGCGAGGATCAGAAGCAGCACGTGGAACTGACCCGCGATATCGCGGCAAAATTCAACCATGACTACAAGGTTGATTTCTTTCCGCTGAC
>JBOFCO010000237.1:0-12516 GCA_051646105.1 Paracoccaceae bacterium | reverse complement strand
CCCACAACCAGAACGAAAGTGATGCAGAATCCCCTTTTTTGGTGCATGATGGATCACCATCCATCCAACCGACCTGAAGAGGAGCGACCATGACACGGCATATTACCGATCATCGCGGCACGTCGGCGGGCGAAGGGCTAAAGCAGTTCCGTGCTGCGGCGCAAAGGCTGGCCGAAGAGGGACAACATCCTGCCGTGCAGCAGGTGTTGCGGCGACCGATGGCTGCCACTGGCGGCAAGCGGCTGGCTGAATACACCAGAATCGAACGCGGCCACCTGACCTGAACTGCCGATACGGGGTTTTCATCGGAGGGGCTTGCCGGTAGCCTTGGGACAGGCCGTGATCTTGGCGGTCTTTTCCCGGTATATCCTCCATGCAACCGCTTCGCGGTATCGCCCTGAAAGTCGCCTCCGTTCTGGTGTTCATCGGTATGGCCAGCCTGATCAAGGCAACGGCCGGTCATGTGCCGCCGGGAGAGGCCGTGTTTTTCAGATCGTTTTTTGCGATCCCGGTGATCCTGATCTGGCTTGGCTGGGTGGGACAGCTGAGCAGTGGCATTCGCACGGCAAAGCCGATCAACCATTTGTGGCGCGGGCTGATCAGCACCTGTGCGATGGGTTTTGGATTCGCGGGCCTCGGCATGCTTCCACTGCCGGAAGTCACCGCCATTGGCTATGCTGCACCGCTGCTGGTTGTCATCTTTGCCGCGATGTTTCTGGGAGAGGAAGTACGGCTGTTCCGCCTGTCTGCCGTTGCCTTGGGGCTGGTCGGTGTGCTTATCATCCTGTCGCCACGGTTTACTGCAGTTTCCGGTGATGAGGCGAGCGAAAGGCATATGCTTGGCGCGATTGTCGTGCTGTTCAGCGCCTTGTGTTCCGCGCTTGCGCAGGTGTTTGTCCGCAAGCTGGTGACAGAGGAAAGCACATCGGCCATCGTGTTCTGGTTTTCCTTCACCGCAAGCTGCATTGCACTGATAACCGTGCCCTTCGGCTGGGTGGTCCCGACGTTTGCCGAGGCGGCGGCGCTGATCTGTGCCGGGCTTCTGGGCGGTGTCGGGCAGATTTTGCTGACCTCAAGCTACCGCCACGCCGATGCCAGCGTCATCGCGCCGTTCGAATATGCCTCGATGCTGTTCGCGCTGCTGATCGGTTACTTCGTCTTTGACGAGGTGCCGACGCTGGTGATGGTCGGGGGGGCGTCGCTGGTTATTCTGGCTGGCGTGCTGATCATATGGCGGGAGCGCGCACTGGGGATCGAGAGGGCGCGGCAACGCAAGGCGATGACCAACGGAAGCTGACGGGGCCACAGTGCTGCGGCCCCGCAAGGTCGGTCAGGCGCGCACCATCTTCTCGTAGTCGGTGGCGATGGCTTTCGTGATCTCACCCACCTCAAAATTATAGTCGCCGATCTGGCCGACCGGCGTCACCTCGGCGGCGGTTCCGGTCAGCCAGCATTGCTGGAAGCCTTCCAGTTCCTCGGGCATGATGTGGCGTTCGTGAACCTTGATCTGCTTGTCGCGCAGCATCCCGATCACCGTCTGCCGGGTCAGGCCGTTCAGGAAGCAGTCGGCCATGGGAGTGTGAACCTCACCATCCTTGACGAAAAAGATGTTGGCGCCGGTCGCCTCGGCGACATAGCCGCGATAATCGAACATCATTGCATCCGAACAGCCCTTGGCCTGCGCCGCGTGCTTCGACATGGTACAAATCATGTAAAGCCCGGCCGCCTTGGCCTGACTGGGTGCGGTTTCCGGGCTGGGGCGTTTCCATTTTGCGACATCCAGTTTCGCGCCCTTGAATTTGGCATCGCCGTAGTAGTTGCCCCATTCCCAGGCGGCCACTGCCATCCGGATCGGGTTGCGATCTGATGCAACACCCATATCCTCGCCAGCGCCGCGCCAGGCGACGGCCCGCACATAGGCGTCAGTCCAGCCATTTGCCTTCAGCACCGCGTATTTGGCTTCCTCGATCTGATCGACGGTGTAGGGAATATTCATGTCCAGCAGTTCGCCGGATTTCAGCAGCCGTGCGGAATGTTCGCGGCCCTTGAAAATCTTGCCGTTGTAGCAGCGTTCGCCTTCGAACACCGAAGAGGCGTAGTGCAGGGCATGGGTCAGGATATGCACATTTGCGCTGCGCCAGTCGACCAGCTTGCCGTCCATCCAGATCTTGCCGTCCCGATCATCATAAGCCCCGGCCATTCTATCCTCCTGCGGCTATATCATTTTCCGATTATTGCGCTGAATTGGTCCGTTTCGGACATTATATTGCGCAAATTCTGCGCCTCGCTACCAATTGATTCTTGGAAAGTCAACAAGGCTGACATAAAATTCGGAATTGAAACGGGGGATGCAGATGGCAGAAGGCGACAATGGGGCGGCAGGGGGCGAAAGCCTGCTGTTCCTGACGGATGAACAGCTTCGCAAGGGAATTGAGGCGATGTTCTTTGCCTATCGCGGCTTTACCGCCGACCCCGACCGGATACTGATCGGGCTCGACTATGGTCGTGCGCATCATCGCGCCATCCATTTCATCCATCGGACGCCGGGGCTTACGGTTTCGGCGCTGCTCGGTGTGCTGGGCGTGACGAAGCAGTCTCTGAACAGGGTGTTGCGCACATTGATCGAGGATGGTCTGGTAGAAAACCGCGTGGGTCGCCGTGACAAGCGGGAAAGACACCTGTATCTGACAGACAAGGGCGCAAAGCTGGAGCGGGAGCTTTCCGATGCCCAGCGTGCACGGATGCGGGCGGCTTACCGTATCGCGGGGCCACAGGCGGTGGCCGGTTTTCGCACCGTGCTGGAAGCGATGATGGACCCGGAACTGCGCCGCCAGTTCCAGACCATGAAGGACAGTGCAGCATGACCGGTGAACCCGATGCCCATCTGTTGATCGTCGATGATGACGAACGCATTCGTGGGCTTCTGCAGAAATTCCTGTCGCGCAACGGCTATTTGGTTTCCACAGCGCGTGATGCTGCTCAGGCGCGTCGGCTGCTGGCAGGGCTGGAGTTCGACATGATCGTGCTGGACGTGATGATGCCGGGCGAGGATGGCATCACGCTGACACGCGACATGCGCGCAAAACTGGGAACGCCGATCCTGCTTCTGACCGCCAAGGGCGAAACATCCGAACGGATCGAGGGCCTGGAGGCCGGGGCCGACGACTATCTTCCCAAACCCTTTGAGCCAAAGGAATTGCTGCTGCGCATCGCCGCGATCCTGCGCCGGGTGCCGCAGGGCCGCCCGGAAAACCGCGGGCCAAAGGTGCTGCATCTTGGTGCCGTCCGCTATGATGTGGATCGCGGAGAGATGTGGAGAGGCGAGGAACAGGTGCGCCTTACCGGCACCGAAAGCGCCCTTATGCGTATTTTTGCAGCCCGTCCGGGGGAGGCCGTCAGCCGCACCAAGCTTGTCGAGGATCTTGGTGGCGGCCGCGATGCCGCGCAGGAACGTGCTGTCGACGTGCAGATCACCCGCCTGCGCCGCAAGCTCGAGGAAGACCCGAAACAACCGCGCTATCTGCAGACCGTGCGCGGATCGGGCTACATGCTGGCACCGGATTGATGTTTTGCCGGGTGGCCCTTCGCGAAGGGGGGCGATAGACTGGCCCGGCAAGGAACGGAGGCGCGCGATGACCGGCAAACCCACAACCGAGATGAGCTTCGAGGAAGCGCTGGCCGAGCTTGAGGGCGTGGTCAAGAAGCTGGAATCCGGCAATGTGCCGCTGGAGGATTCCATCGCGCTTTACGAACGCGGCGCGGCGCTGCGCAAGCATTGCGATGCCAAGCTGAAGGCGGCAGAGGAGCGGGTCGAAATGATCCGGCTGGCCGAGGGCGGGCAGGTCGCGGGGACGACACCTGTCGAAGGGCTGTGATGCTGGAAAAGGCCATGGCGCTGGCGCAGGTGACGGTTGAATCCTGTCTGCGCGATGCTTTGGCCGGGGCGGGTGACCTGCCTGCGGCAGAGGCGATGCGCTACGCGGCCTCGGGCGGCAAAAGGCTGCGCGCGCATCTGGTACTGGAAAGCGCGCGTCTGCATCGCATCGGACCGGACAGCGCCGTTTTCCCGGCGGCGGCGATCGAGGCACTGCATGCCTACAGCCTTGTCCATGACGACTTGCCGGCAATGGATGACGATGACCTGCGGCGCGGTCAGCCCACGGTTCATCTGAAATGGGACGAAGCGACCGCGATCCTGGCAGGGGACGCGCTGCAAACCCTGGCCTTCGAACTGCTGTCGCGGGCAGAGGTCGGCCCGGCAGAGGTGCGCATCGCGCTGGTTGCCCGATTGGCAAGGGCTGCGGGGGTGCAGGGCATGGTCGGCGGGCAGGCCATGGACATCGCCGCCGAAACCGCCGCCGAACCGCTGGACCTGGCCGCGATTACCCGTCTTCAGGCAGGAAAGACCGGCGCATTGATTGGCTGGTCAGCCACGGCGGGGGCAGTCATGGCGGGCGCCGATACCCGACCGCTCGCTGACTATGCCGCAGCCATAGGCCTTGCCTTTCAGATCGCCGATGACATCCTCGATGTGACCGGCGATGCCAGCAAGGCGGGAAAGCGGCTGCGCAAGGACGAAGGCAGGGGCAAGGCAACCTTTGTCTCTCTGCTGGGGCTGAAGGCGGCGCAGGCGCGTGCCGAGGAACTGGTCGGACAGGCCATTGCGGCACTTCGCCCCTACGGTGCCGCTGCGGATTGCTTGCGGGAAACTGCCCGTTTCGTTATTGCCCGACAAAGCTGAAAGGCTTGCCGCCAAAGGAAAGGCCCGGATGACTGACCGACCCACCACCCCGCATCTGGACCGCGTGCATCTGCCTGCGGACCTGAAAGCGCTGTCGGACCGGGACCTGAAGCTGGTGGCGGATGAACTGCGGGCCGAAACGATAAGCGCGGTTTCCGTGACCGGGGGGCATCTGGGCGCGGGGCTGGGTGTGGTCGAACTGACAGTGGCCCTGCACGCCGTGTTCGATGCGCCGCGTGACAAGATCATCTGGGATGTCAGCCACCAGTGCTATCCGCACAAGATCCTGACCGGGCGGCGTGACCGCATCCGCACCCTTCGCACGAAAGACGGGCTGTCAGGTTTCACCAAACGTTCCGAAAGCCCGTATGACCCGTTCGGGGCGGCGCATTCCTCTACCTCTATCTCGGCTGGTCTTGGCTTTGCCGTGGCGCGCGATCTCGGAGCTGCCGATGTGGGCGACGTGATCGCCGTGATCGGTGACGGCGCGATGAGCGCGGGCATGGCATATGAGGCAATGAACAACGCAGGCCACCTGGGCAAGCGTCTGATCGTGGTGCTGAACGACAATGAAATGTCTATCGCGCCGCCGGTGGGGGCGATGTCAGCCTATCTGTCGCGGCTGTACGCGGGCGATCCGTTCCAGGATCTGAAAGCGGCGGCCAAGGGTGCGGTTTCCCTGCTGCCCGGTCCCTTCCGCGAAGGGGCGCGGCGGGCCAAGGACATGTTGAAGCACATGGCCGTGGGCGACAGCGGCACCCTGTTCGAGGAACTGGGTTTTTCCTATGTCGGGCCCATCGACGGGCATGATATGGAACAGCTTCTGGGCGTTTTGCGCGCGGTCAAGGCGCGAGCAACCGGCCCTGTGCTGATCCATGCGATTACCAAAAAGGGCAAGGGATATGCCCCCGCCGAGGCTGCTGCCGACAAAGGCCATGCCACCGCGAAATTCGATGTGCTGACCGGCGCGCAGGCGAAAGCACCGTCGAACGCGCCCAGTTATACCAAGGTTTTCGCGCAAAGCCTGATCGCGGAAGCCGCGCGTGATGACCGCATCGTGGCGATCACCGCAGCGATGCCGGATGGCACCGGGTTGAACCTGTTTGCGGAACGCTTCCCCAGCCGCTGCTTCGATGTGGGCATCGCCGAACAGCACGCCGTCACCTTTGCCGCCGGGTTGGCGGCGGGGGGGATGAAGCCGTTCTGCGCGCTTTATTCGACATTCCTGCAAAGGGGTTACGATCAGGTCGTGCACGATGTGGCGATCCAGCGCCTTCCTGTCCGCTTTGCCATCGATCGGGCTGGTCTGGTCGGTGCCGACGGGGCGACACATGCCGGTTCCTTCGACGTGGCCTTCCTTGCCAACCTGCCCGGCATCGTGGTGATGGCGGCAGCGGATGAAGCCGAACTGGTGCATATGGTGGCGACCGCCGCAGCGCTGGATGATTGCCCCTCTGCCTTCCGCTTTCCGCGTGGTGACGGCATCGGGGTTGACCTGCCGGAACGCGGCCAGCCGTTGCATATAGGCAGGGGCCGGATGATTGCCGAAGGCGGGCGCGTGGCGATCCTGTCTTTCGGTACCCGATTGACGGAAGTCATGAAAGCGCGCGAGGCGCTTGCCGCGCGCGGTATCGCCGTCACGGTCGCAGATGCCCGTTTTGCCAAGCCCCTTGACCGCGACCTGATCCTGCAACTCGCCCGTCACCACGAGGCGCTGATTACGGTCGAGGAGGGTGCGGTAGGTGGTTTCGGCAGCCATGTCGCGCAGCTTCTGGCCGAGGAAGGCGTTTTCGATCACGGTCTGAAGTTCCGCAGCATGGTCCTGCCGGATATCTTCATCGATCAGGCCTCACCCGAGGCGATGTATGCCGTCGCCGGCATGAACGCGGCGGATATCGAGGCGAAGGTGCTGTCGGTCCTGGACGTGGCGAGCGTGACCCGTCGGGCCTGACAGTCCTTGCCCTGCTCCTCACGCAAGGGTGAAATCAACCGGCCAAAAACGGGTGCAGACTGTGCGACAAAGGAGATCTGCCATGCGCCGCATTCTTCTGATTGCCATGCTGTCCGGCACCCAGGCATTTGCACAAACGCCACCTTCGGCTGGCAATCTGGCGTCCTATACCGGCCTGCACCGTGCCGCGCATGAAGGCGATCTTGCCGAAATCGAACGTCTGCTGACGGAGGGCGCGGAGACGGAGGCGCGCGACGTCAACGGGCGAACGCCGCTCATCGTGGCTGCCTTTGCTTCTCATGACGACGCTTTCACGGCACTGGTAAAGGGTGGGGCGGATGTGACGGCGCAGGATGCGGTGGGTTATGATGCTGTGACAGTCGCCGCGGTGGCGAATGATCCGGAACTGATGTCGCTGGCGCTAAGCCTTGGCGGACGCAACGATGCGATCCACACCAACTGGAATGGAACGGCGCTGATTGCCGCCGCCCATCTTGGTCATGCAGAGGTGGTGCGCAGGCTGATCGTGGCAGGTGCGCCGCTGGATCACATCAACAACCTTGGCTGGACGGCGCTGATCGAGGCGGTGGTGCTTGGCGACGGCGGGCCAGATCATCAGGCGACAGTGCGGGCGCTGATTGAGGCCGGGGCGGATGCGTCGATTGCCGACCGTGATGGCAAGACGCCGCTGCAATTGGCGGAGGAGCGCGGCTATGCGGAAATCGCCGGTATCCTGAGGCAGGGACAGTAGCGGCGTGACGCAGGCCGGTGCCTGCTATGCCAATTCCTCTGGCCACTGTGCCGGATTGCGGTCGCGTATGTAGTGCCTTGCCAGCGAAAACGGCGGCAGCCACGATTCGCGGCGAAGTGTCCAAAGCTCATAGGTCGGTTGCAACTGATCGGGCTTGTCCAGGGACCCGAGGTTTAATTCGATCTCGTCGTCACTGCGCCCAAAAACGGAGGAGCCGCATCGCGGGCAGAAATGCCGCCCGGCATGGGAATGCGTCTTTCCCTCAATCTCGACCGCATCTTGCCGAAAGATCGCCGAGGCGTGGAAGAGCGCGCCATGATGCTTGCGGCAATCAAGGCAGTGACAAATCCCGACCCTTAGTGGCATGCCAAGGGCCACGAATCGCACATCGCCGCACAGGCAACCGCCGGTGAACTGCTCCATCAGATGCCTCCCTTCAGAACCGGGCAAAAGACCCCGACCAGCGGCATTCTGCGGGTGGCCATGCGGCCAAGTCAAATCTTGGGGGCTGTCGGCGTGGTCAGGGCATCAGTTTTTCCAGCGTCGGGATGCCATCCGTCGCCGTTTCCCCCGACAGGGCGGCCGTTGCGGCACGCTGGGCGAGGGTGAGTGCGCGCTCTACCGGCCAGCCTTCGTGGATGCCGTAAAGACACCCGGCACAAAAGGCGTCGCCCGCGCCCACAGGGCTGACGATACGGGCAGGGTCGGCGGGGGCCGTGGCCTGCCATTGCGCGCTGTCCGAAAGCCAAAGCGCCAGCGCCGGGGTATGGATCACGACGCAGCCCGCCCCGCCCCTGCGAAGTGCGGTCGCGGCGGCCAGCAGCCCGTCGCGGTCGTCCTCCCCCGCCACGGGCAGACCGGTAGCGCGGCCCGCTTCGACCTCGTTCATGAACAGGTAGTCGATGTGGGGCAGGGCGGCGGCGACAGTGGCGCGGAAGCTGTCGCTGTCGGCGGAAACCAGATCGACACATGTTACCATGCCCGCCGCCCGCGCCCGCGCCAGCACCCGCGCAGCATCGGTGCTGCCATCAGGGTGCAAACGGTCCATCGCTGCCATCAGGTTGATGTAGCCAAGATAGAACAGTTTCATCCCGTGCACCGCCAGTTCTTCAACCGCGATATGGCTGTCGTCGACCAGGTCGTTGGCGCCGGGATGGTAGAAAAATGTGCGGCTGTCGCCCGGCACGGTCATCACATGGGTATGGGCGGTGGGGGCGGTATCGGTGCGGGAGAGGTATTTGGTCGGCAATCCGGCTGCTGCCACGGTGCCAAGAACCGTCTGGCCGTGCAGATCATTCCCTATCAGCCCGACCGGCAGTACCGGCAGCCCGGTGCCAAAGGCGGCAAGATCAAGCGCCACATTGGCAGCACCACCGCCTACGCCGGTTGCCTCTGCCCGGATATGGACCAGATCGCTCTTGCGCGGCCAGCTATCGATGCGGTGGACGATGTCCACGATCCAGTTGCCCGCGCAGGCGATGCCGCGCCGGGTCATGGCAGCGGAACCTCGTTCCACAGCGGCAAGATGGCGGCTTCGTCCTCCTCCACCGCGCTGAACCGGCCCAGCGGTTCCAGAAAGAAATTGTCGTTCCGGTCATCGTTGCACTGGCTGACTTCGGCGGCAAAGACAGTGCCCGTGCCTGCCTCCCCCCAGAAGCGGTGCTGAAGCCCGCGCGGGATGGTGATGGAATTGCCGGGCGTGATCCGCAAAGGCCCGGCAAAGGGATCGACGGCGCGTCCGTCGATGCGGGGCTGCCACGAGCCGATCTCCATGCTGCCTTCCGCCGTGAATTCCACCATCAGATTGCCGCCGCCCCGCACGATGATGTCTTCCAGCTTGACCTTGTGGCAGTGGAACGGGGTTTCCTGATCTTCGCCTACGAACAGCAGCTTTTCGGCATAGGGCCGTTCGCCCGCATCGCCCTGAATGCCGTTACGGATGCACAGCAGCGCCAGTCCGCGCCGGTCGAAATCGCCCGATCCGAAATCGGTCACATCCCAGCCGATCTGCCGCTGTATCAGAAAGCGCGACGTGTCAGCGTCGGCCCGGTGAGCGGCGGCGGTCCAGTCCGCCCAGTGCGGCAGGGCAAAGTGGTATTCAGCGCACAAAGCACGAGCATCGGACAGGGCGCGATTGATGCGGGATCGCTTCATGACAGCCCTCCGTAATCCACGGTGACGACGCGGTTGTCGTTGCCGGCCTGCAAGGCGGCGGTCAGAACGGCATGGTGGGCGGCGGCCTCCTGCGGCGTAGCGCAGGGGAAGCCCTTGCCATCGCCGCCAGCAAGTTCGTCGATGAACGCCGCCCACATCTGCTGGATCGCATCGGTAAAGCCGAATTCGAAAATCCCGCCGGTGATCGCCGGGAACAGCGGGGTATAGCCCAGATCCTCGATCTGCCATGTCTGCGCGCCACCGGGTTCATAGCGCATGAACGACCATTGCCGGGGGGATTTGGTGCTGAACGACGCCGATCCCTTCATGCCAAGCACTTTCAGCACCCAGGTGTTCGCTTCCCCCGGCGCGATGCGCCAGGTTTTCAGCACCATCGGAAACGCGCCATCCGGGTGCGGCACGCTGGCGGTGATGGTGGCATTGTCCCAGGTGTCGCAGGGCACCATGCCGCCCTTGCCGTCCGGGCGCTGGGTTACGCGCTTGACCAAACTGGCTGACACGCTTTCAGGTCGCCAGCCTAAGCGCAGCGGCACATGCAGCACATGCATTCCCAGATCGCCCATGCAGCCATATTCGCCGTTCACACTGGCCATGCGCTTCCAGTTCAGCGGCTTTTCCGGGTTGATGTCCGACGAATGCAGGAAAGACGCTTCGACTTCAAGGATTGGCCCGAGCGCACCGGAGCGGGCGAAATCGATAACCTTCTGCGCGCCGGGATAGAATGGCATTTCCGACGAACAGCGCACCAGCAGATCGGGATGCGCGGCCACCGCCTGCATGATCGCGGCATTCTGTGCGGCATCCATGCCGAAGGGCTTCTCGCCCAGCAGATGCTTTCCGGCGGCAAGGATCGCCGGGTAAAACTCTGCGTGCAGCACATGCGGCACGGCGCAATAGACGGCATCGACTTCGGCGTTGGCCAGCAACTCGCGGTAATCGGTGACAGCCTGCATCGGGCCAAGATTGTCGGTGAACCATGACATCAGCGCGGGGTTGGTATCGCAGACCGCGACAATCCGGGGCCGCGCGCGCATTCCCGAAAGATGCAGCCAGCGCGCGGCGGCGCTGGCGAATTCGCGGCCCATCAGACCGCAACCGATGATGCCGAAACGGATTTCCTTCATCGCGTCACCCGATCATTGCAAGGGCGGCCTCGGGCGCCGTGCCGTCGTGTACCACGGCCATAAGCGCGCGGGTCATGCCGCCGGGGTTCGGGTGCTGGATCACGTTGCGGCCATAGACGATGCCCCGCGCGCCCTGCTTCATAAGCTCTGCCGTGCGGTTCAGGATTTCGGCATCCGAAACCCGCCCGCCGCCGCGCACCAGCACCGGCAACCCTTGGGCAATCTCGATCACACGGTGGTATTCTGCGACATTTTCACAAGGATCGGCCTTGATGATGTCGGCACCCAGTTCCGCCGCCTGCCGGACCAGAGGCAGGATTTTGGTGATGTCGCCATCCACCATGTAGCCGCCCTTGGCATTGTCCTGCATCACCAGCGGTTCCACCATCAGCGGCATTCCCATCATCTCGCATTCCCGCTTCAGTGCGTTCACGTTGCGGACGCAGGCGCGGTACACCTCTGGCTGGTCGGGCAGCATCAGCAGGTTGACGACGACACAGGCCGCATCCAGCACCAACCCCTGTTCGACGGGCCTGTCTATCACCTCGGAAAACAGGGCGCGCGGCAGGGGGGTGCCATAGACATTGGCGATGTCGGTGCGCAGCACCAGCGCGGGGCGGGTCTTGCCGGGGATGGTTTGCAGGATTGGCGCAGTGCCGGGCGGAAGCTGGATGGCATCGGGGGCAGCATCGGCGATAGTGCGGATCGCCTTGGCCATGTTCTCGATCCCGCCAAGGAAGCTCGCTTCGTTGAACATGCCGTGGTCAATGGCCACGTCGAAGCAGTTGCCCGAAGGCGCGAAAAGACGGTTCATCCGGGCGGTTTTCATGGGGCTTGCTCCTGCTTGTCGGGCGAATGTTGGCGGTGGATCGGACCGCGTCAACCGGCTTGTGGCGTGTCGGGCCAGTGGCCGGCGATCCAGCCCGTCAGCGCGGCGGTATCGATGGGGGCGGTAGTGTCGACGTTCAGAACAGCGGCGCGCCCGTTCGGGCCCGCACGGGCAGCAAGCGCGATCAGTTCCGGGACGTATTCCATGCCGGGATGGCCAGCGGGGCGCGCGTCAACGCGGGCGGCATAGCGCGCGCCAATGGTGTCGGGCGGTGCGATGCACCAGAGTTCCAGCGTTTGCCCGATGCTGGCGCGGGAAAGGTGGGTTTCCAGAACCTCGGGCGGCTGAAACCCGAACCAGGCATCGATGATTGCGGTCGAACCGGGGGCCATGTCGGCGACCAGATCGAAAATCGCCGCATAGCTGGCGCGGCCCAGCGTGCGGTTCTGCGCGCGGTCTACGGGGGCGAGTTCGGTCAGGAAGGGGTTCTTGATGGTGTCGAGTGTGATCACAGGCCAGCCGGTTGTGTCCGAAAGCGCCCGGGCGACAGAGGATTTACCCGAAGCCGGAACCCCGTTCACCATCACCACGCGGCGGGGTTTCGGCAGGGCGGCCAGTGCTGCACCAATGATTCCCGCATCGGGGCCAAGGGCTGCGGCGACCACAGGCGCACCAAACCACGAAGCACGGAACGGGGTGCGTTGCAGCGCCGCTGTCGCTGCAGCACCCGCGCCACCGCCCAGCACCACCAGTTCGGGTGCACAGGTGGCGATCAGCGTGTCAATGGCGGCGCGCAGGGGGGTGGTCCATGCCGCCAGCACCTTCACCGCCAGCGGATCGTCGGGGCGTGACAGCAGGTCTTCGGCGCGTGTTTCCGGGGGCAGGCCCGCTTCGGCCAGATGAACGGCAAGCGCTTTGCCTGCGCTTTCGGTTTCCACGCAGCCG
>JBOFCO010000235.1:0-24945 GCA_051646105.1 Paracoccaceae bacterium | reverse complement strand
CGAGGACGTGGCCGACAACCTGAAGAACCAGGGCGGTTTCATTCCGGGTATCCGTCCGGGGCAGCGTACGGCAGAGCATCTTGATTACATCGTGACGCGGATTCTGGTTGTTGGTGCGGGCTATCTGGCGCTTGTCTGCCTGCTGCCCGAAATCCTGCGCAGCCAGCTTGCGATCCCGTTCTACTTCGGCGGCACTTCGGTGCTGATCGTGGTGTCGGTGACGATGGACACAATCAATCAGGTGCAGTCGCATCTTCTGGCCCACCAGTACGAAGGGCTGATTGAAAAATCGCAGCTTCGCGGCAAGAAGCGTGGTGGAACCACCACGAAAAAGGCACCGACCCGGCGATGACCAATATCATACTTCTGGGACCGCCCGGCGCGGGCAAGGGCACCCAGGCCCGGAAACTTGTGGAAGAGCGGGGCATGATCCAGCTTTCGACTGGCGACATGCTGCGCGAGGCGAAAGAGTCGGGCACCGAGATGGGCCGCAAGGTGGCCGAGGTGATGGCCAAGGGCGCGCTTGTCACCGATGAGATCGTGATCGGGCTGATCGAGGAAAAGCTTGCCGCCAATCCCGGTGCGGGCGTCATCTTTGACGGCTTTCCCCGGACGCTGCCGCAGGCGGATGCGCTGGGGCAGTTGCTGTCCAGCAAGGGCCAAACCCTGGATGCGGTGATCGAGATGCAGGTGGATGACGCGGCGCTTGTCGCGCGGATCACCGGGCGCTTCACCTGCGGAAATTGCGGGGAAGTATATCACGACCAGACCCGGCCCACCGCGCAGCCCGGCGTTTGCGATGCCTGCGGTTCGACCGACCTGAAGCGACGTGCGGACGACAACGAAGACGCGCTGAAGACCCGGCTGATGGAATACTATAAAAAGACATCCCCGCTGATCGGCTACTACTATGCCCTTGGCGGATTGTTCACCGTGGATGGTCTGGCCGAGGTGGACAAGGTGGCGGCATCCATCGCCCGCATCCTTGACACAGCGTAACCCCTGACAGCACAGGGCAGGGTGCTTGACCTTACGCTGAAAAGCCAATAGGTCACGGCGTCTCTGATAGAGATTCGGCTTGTGTGGCTTGCCATGCACCCGATGCGCAGGCGGCATCCGGCCTACTGCGGTTGTGAAAAAAGGTTCCGGCATTACGGAACCGCAACGAAAGGAAAACCGGCGTGGCACGTATCGCTGGCGTCAATATCCCGACTTCCAAGCGCGTTCCTATCGCGCTTCAATACATCCACGGCATCGGTGCGCTGAACGCCGAAAAGATCTGCGAGGCCGTCGGTATCGACCGCGCCCGCCGCGTGAATGATCTGACCGATGCCGAAGTGCTGCAGATCCGCGAATTCATCGATGCGAATTTCACCGTTGAAGGTGACCTGCGCCGTGAAGTCGCAACCAACGTCAAGCGTCTGATGGACTTGGGCTGCTACCGTGGCCTGCGTCATCGCCGCAATCTGCCCGTGCGCGGCCAGCGCACCCACACCAATGCCCGCACCCGCAAGGGCCCGGCGAAGCCGATCGCCGGCAAGAAGAAGTAAGGGGAGGGTTCAGATATGGCACGCGACAAGACCCGCATGAAGAAAAAGGAACGCAAGAACATCGCCGCAGGCGTTGCTCATGTGAATTCCAGCTTCAACAACACCAAAATCCTGATCTCTGACGTGCAGGGCAACGCGATCTCGTGGTCGTCGGCCGGTACGATGGGTTTCAAGGGCAGCCGGAAATCGACTCCCTATGCGGCGCAGATGGCTGCTGAAGATGCAGCCCGCAAGGCGCAGGAACACGGCGTCCGCACCATCGAGGTCGAGGTGCAGGGCCCCGGTTCGGGCCGTGAATCGGCCCTGCGTGCGCTGGCAGCCGTCGGCCTGTCGATCACATCGATCCGTGATGTGACGCCGATCGCGCACAACGGCTGCCGTCCGCCCAAGCGCCGCCGCGTCTGACGGCTGATGAACTTTGCCGGGTCGTGCCACGCGCGCGGCCCGGTTCGCCATTTTTCCTCGGGCGTCTGCATCTTCGGGACATGGGGGCAGACAGGTATGGAGGCAAGCGCATGATCCACAAGAACTGGGCCGAACTCATCAAGCCGATGCAGCTTGACGTGAAGCCGGGCAACGATCCGGCCCGTCAGGCCACGCTGATCGCCGAACCGCTGGAGCGGGGCTTCGGCCTCACGCTGGGCAACGCGCTGCGCCGCGTGCTGATGTCGTCGCTGCAAGGTGCGGCGATCACATCGGTGCAGATCGACAACGTGCTGCACGAATTTTCCAGCGTTGCCGGTGTGCGCGAGGATGTGACAGACATCGTCCTGAACCTGAAAGGCGTGGCGATCCGTATGGATGTCGACGGCCCGAAGCGGCTGTCGGTTTCGGCCAAGGGGCCGGGCGTGGTCACCGCCGGTGACATTTCGGAATCGAGCGGGATCGAGATCCTGAACAAGGATCACGTGATCTGCCACCTTGACGATGGTGCGCGGTTGTTCATGGAACTGACGGTCAACACCGGCAAGGGCTATGTCGCCGCCGACAAGAACCGTCCGGAAGATGCGCCCATCGGTCTGATCCCGATCGATGCGATCTATTCCCCGGTCAAGAAAGCCAGCTATGAAGTCACGCCCACCCGCGAGGGGCAGGTGCTGGACTATGACAAGCTGACCATGAAAATCGAAACTGACGGCAGCCTGACGCCGGATGACGCCGTGGCCTATGCCGCGCGTATCCTTCAGGACCAGCTTTCGATCTTCGTCAACTTCGACGAACCGGAATCTGCCAAATTGGGCGAAGTCGACGCAGGGCTGGAGTTCAATCCGCTGCTGCTGAAAAAGGTGGATGAGCTGGAGCTTTCCGTGCGCTCGGCCAACTGCCTGAAGAACGACAACATCGTCTATATCGGCGATCTGATCCAGAAAACCGAAGCCGAGATGCTGCGCACGCCGAACTTTGGCCGCAAGTCGCTGAACGAGATCAAGGAAGTGCTGTCCGGCATGGGCCTGCACCTTGGCATGGATGTCGAGGAATGGCCGCCGGAAAACATCGAGGATCTGGCCAAGCGTTTCGAGGACCAGTTCTGATTTTCGGGGCCGGGTAACCGGCCCCGGCAAAAATGCCCGGCGATCCGGGGAAATCATGGCGAAAGCCCAAGGTGAGCGGGGAGACGAGAGCCCCGCCGGACAAAGCAAAACGATAGGAGATTGAAAGATGAACCACGGTGCCGGCTATCGCCGCCTTAACCGCACACACGAACACCGCAAGGCGCTGTTCGCCAACATGGCAGGCTCTCTGATCGAGCATGAGCAGATCAAGACCACGCTGCCCAAGGCCAAGGAACTGCGTCCGATCGTTGAAAAGCTGATCACGCTGGCCAAGCGTGGCGATCTGCATGCACGCCGTCAGGCCGCATCGCAGCTTAAGCAGGACAAGCATGTGGCCAAGCTGTTCGACGTGCTGGGTGCCCGCTACAAGGACCGCCAGGGTGGCTATGCCCGCGTTCTGAAAGCCGGGTTCCGCTATGGCGACATGGCGCCCATGGCGATCATCGAACTGGTGGATCGCGATACTTCGGCAAAGGGCGCTGCCGACCGTGCCCGGACCGAGGCCGAAGAAGCCGCCGAGGGCTGAACGCCCTTGCCCAGTGCGCCAGGGGCGACATCAATAAAACACGAAGCCCCGCTACTGGCGGGGCTTATGTTTTGGGACGAACGCGTCACAGTCAGTTGGTTTCATACCGGGGGGAACGCAAACCCCTCTCGACCTTTGCTGCAATATCTTCGATCATCACGGAAAGTTGTGCGTCGGCTATCGGGGTTGCGCCCAAAAATTCCAGAAGATCGGTTCTGGCATGATGCGGCAGACGCATCAGTCGGGCGAACAGGTTGGGATGGATGGGACGCACGAGTCACTCCGAAAGCTGAACGAACACAGCGCTCAATTTACGGTTGACCCTCTCGAAAGCAATCTGTCTAAAAAGACATGTCCATACGTTCAGGCATCGAATTTCACCTGCACCGGCTTGCTGCTATGGCGCCGTCCGGTTTCTTTTTTGCCCTGCACATTCGCTTTGCCCTGCCGTTGTTGCATCATCAGACGTTTCCGCAGGGCTGGACAGACCGCTACACCGAACAGGCTTTTGCGTTGCGCGATCCGATCATCGCCTGGGGTTTTTCAACCACTGGTTCCTCGCGCTGGTCGGAAATCAGGATTCCCGATCCCTTCGACATTCTCGGACAGGCGCGAGAGTTCGGCATGCTCTACGGATTTGCCGTATCCTGCGGGCCGGTCAAATCGCGCACCATCGCCTCGGCCGCGCGCTCTGACCGGGAATTCACCGATGCCGAGATCGAATCCTTTTGTGCGGTCATCCGGCAACTGCACGAAATGACCGAAATCCCCACAAGTTTGACCAAGGCCCAGATCGACGCGCTGCGCCTTATCGCCGAGGGGCATCGTCATGCCGCCGCTGCGGGCAAACTGAAGATTTCCGAAAGTGCGCTGAAGGCGCGACTGAATTCCGCCAGACAGCGGCTTCTTGCGCGCACGACGACCGAGGCCATCCAGCGAGCCCGGGACTACCGTCTGATCTGAGGCGACTATGTAACCATGGGGGGATCGTTATGCCGAAGGGGCGCTGGAGCAGGTGATGCAGAGTACCACCCTGTCGTTTGAGAACATGCACAATCACGGCGAGCTGTTTGCCAGCCTTTTGCAAGCCAGAAAACAGTCGCTGATGGCGCGGGAAAGGTGGAACCTGCCAGACGCGGCGGGAATGGAATACGATCAGTATGACACACCCGCCAGCCGCTGGGTGGCGGTCCACCAGCAGGGGCGGGTCATGGGCGGCGTCCGGCTGACGCCGACAACGGCGCGGTGCGGCATCTATTCCTATATGATCCGGGATGCCCAGAATGGATTGCTGGAAACGATACCGGCCGATTTGCTGGATTTCCCGGCACCCGTTGCGCAGGATATCTGGGAGATTACACGCGGCTTCGTCGCCAGTGATGTGCCCGATGACCACAAACAGGATGTTCGCCAGCGGATCGGGGCCGAAGTGGCGCGCGTCGCAGAGGAACTTCATATCCGCGAGCTTCTGGCCCTGCTTCCGGCAAGCTGGAATCGCTGGATGGCCAGTCGTCAGCTTGATCCGTCGCCTGTCGGACGAGGGCTGCATATCGACGGGGTCGATTATCAGGCCCTGTCGCTGCGTTTGCCGCAACCCGTGCACCGATCGCAGTAACGGCCTTTCCGGCGACGGGCAACCGGCTTAGGCTTGGGCCATGAGCGATCTTTTCGACAGCCCTGAACCCACTCATTCCACGGCGCCGCGCCCCTTGGCTGACCGTATCCGCCCACAAAGCCTGGCCGAGGTGATCGGACAGGAGCGGGTGCTGGGCCCAGAGGGACCGCTTGGCGCCATGTTGACGGCGGGCAGCCTGTCGTCCCTGATCCTTTGGGGACCACCCGGCGTGGGCAAGACCACGATTGCCCGTCTGCTGGCTGACCGGACAGCGATGGAGTTTGTGCAGATCAGCGCGATCTTCACGGGCGTCCCCGACCTGCGCAAGGTGTTCGATGCCGCACGCCTGCGCCGCCGCAACGGGCGCGGAACGCTGTTGTTTGTCGATGAAATCCACCGTTTCAACAAGGCGCAGCAGGATGGCTTTCTGCCGCATATGGAAGACGGCACCATCCTGCTGGTCGGGGCGACGACCGAAAACCCCTCGTTTGAACTGAACGCGGCTCTTCTTTCGCGGGCGCAGGTGATCGTGCTGGACAGGCTGACGCTGGCCGATCTGGAAAGGCTTATCCAGCGCGCCGAACGTGAACTGGGCCGCGCCCTGCCGCTGACTGGCCCGGCACGCGAGGCGCTTCTGGAAATGGCTGATGGCGATGGCCGTGCCCTGCTGAATCTGGTCGAGCAGGTTGCGGCATGGAAGGTAACGGGCGTGCTCGATCCCGAAACCCTGTCGACGCGACTGATGCGCCGCGCAGCCAAATACGACAAATCCGGTGAAGAGCACTACAACCTGATTTCCGCCCTGCATAAATCGGTGCGCGGCTCAGATCCGGATGCGGCGCTTTACTGGTTTGCCCGGATGCTGGCGGGTGGCGAAGATCCGCGCTTTCTGGCGCGCCGCATCACCCGTATGGCGGTCGAGGACATCGGGCTTGCCGATCCGCAGGCGCAGGGCATCTGTATCGAGGCATGGCAGACCTATGAACGGCTGGGCAGCCCCGAGGGTGAACTGGCGCTGGCCAATGCTGTCGTCTATCTGGCCCTGGCCCCAAAATCGAACGCGGCCTATGTCGCCTACAAGGCCGCCATGGGCGCCGCCCGCCAAAGCGGGTCAGAGCCGCCGCCGCTGATCATCCGAAATGCGCCGACCAAGCTGATGAAGGAACAGGGCTACGGTGCAGGCTATGAATACGACCACGATGCCGAGGATGCCTTTTCCGGTCAGAACTATTTCCCCGACGGCATGAAGCGCGGCATCTACTATCAGCCCGTCGAACGCGGCTTCGAACGCGAACTGAAAAAGCGGGTGGAGTGGTTCGCAAAGCTGCGCGACAAGCGCGGGCCATGATCCCCCGCCTGTTGACTTTTCCACCTAGCGGACAGAGACAGGCGCGATGATCCAGACCCTTCTTCAGGTTGCCATCGGTGGTGCGGTCGGCGCTTCGGCCCGTTATCTGACCAATGTCGCGGCCCTGCGCGCCTTTGGGCCGGGGTTTCCCTATGCCACCCTGATCGTCAATGTACTGGGTTCATTCCTGATGGGGGTTTTGGTCGTGGTTCTGGCGCAGCGTTTTGACAACCGTCTCGCGCCGCTGCTCATGACCGGCGTTCTGGGTGGCTTCACCACTTTTTCCGCCTTTTCGCTGGATGCGGTTTCGCTGTGGGACCGCGGGCAGGCGGGTTCTGCGGCAATCTATGTCGGTGCGTCCGTCATCCTGTCGCTGGCGGCCCTGGTCGCAGGGCTGGCCGTTGCGCGCGGGGCGATGGCATGAGCGGCGTTTCCATCCTGACCGTCGGTGCTGATGAAGGTGACCAGCGCCTTGACCGGTGGCTGAAAAAGCGCCTGCCGCAGATCACGCAGGGCGCGATAGAAAAGATGTGCCGCACTGGGCAGCTTCGCATCGACGGTGGCAGGGTCAAGGCCGCGCACCGGGTCCAGGCAGGGATGACGGTCAGGGTGCCGCCTCTGCCGGACGCGCCCGTTGCCGAAAAAGCGCCCGGCCCACGCCTGAACGAAACCGACGCACAGATGATCCAGTCTGCTGTGTTGTGGAAGGATGACCACATCATCGCACTGAACAAGCCGCCGGGCCTGCCCAGCCAGGGCGGATCGGGGCAGGGGTCCCGGCATGTCGACGGGCTGACACCGGCGCTGATGTTCGGCTACAAGGACCGGCCCAAGCTTGTGCACCGGCTGGACAAGGACACATCCGGTGTCCTGCTGCTGGCCCGAACCGACCGGGTGGCGGCGCGGCTGTCTGAAGCCTTTCGCAACAAGACGACCCGCAAGATCTACTGGGCCGTGGTTGCGGGGGTGCCCTCACCCCGGATGGGCACCATCCGCTATGGTCTGGTCAAGGCCGCAGGGTGTGGCACTGGCGGCGAAGGGGAAAAGATGCTGTGCATCCCCCCCGCCCGCGTGGCCGAAACCGAAGGGGCAAAGCGCGCCACCACCGACTATGCGGTTCTGTCGGCGCTTGGGTCGCGGGCGGCCTGGGCGGCACTGGTCCCGATCACCGGGCGGACTCACCAGTTGCGTGCGCATATGGCCGAACTGGGCAATCCGATCATCGGCGACGGCAAATATGGCGGCTCTGGTCAGGTGAACGAAGGCGATGGCTGGGGCGCGCAACTGGGTGGAGAAATCAGTCGCAAGCTGCATCTGCATGCCCGCAGCATCGCCTTTGATCATCCGGTAACGGGGAAGCGCATCACGCTGACCGCGCCGCTTCCGCAGCATATGCAGCGCACTTGGGATACGTTCGGCTGGTCGCCCGATGATGTTCCCGCAGACCCTTTCGCGGAACAGGATTAACGATGAGCGGCTGGAAACCCCGCCGGTTCTGGAAAACGGCCAGCGCCGCCCCCGACGCTGGCGGTTTTGCGGTTCTGCTGGACGGCCGCCCGGTTCGCACCCCGGCCAAGGCCGCACTGGTCGTGCCCACGCTGGCCCTTGCCGAAGCGATTGCCGCGGAATGGCAGGCGCAGGAAGGCACGGTCGACCCGGAAACCATGCCGCTCACCCGCGCCGCCAATGCCGCGCTGGACAAGGTGGCGCATCAGCACACCGCAGTCGCCGCGCATCTGGCCGAATATGGCGGCACCGATCTGCTGTGCTACCGTGCGGAAGAACCACCGGAACTGGTCGCAAGGCAGGCGTCAGCCTGGAATCCGCTGCTGGAATGGGTCGCGGCAGCGCATGATGCCCCGCTGGTCGCCGTGCAGGGTGTCGTCCATCATCCGCAACCGGCAGAAAGCCTGCGGCGGCTGGCTGAGCGTGTCGGTGCGCTGGATACGTTCACCCTGACGGGATTTCACGATCTGGTGGGGCTGTCGGGATCGCTTGTTCTGGCCCTGGCCGTGATCAGCGGTCGGCTGAAGCCAGAGACGGCATGGGATTTGTCCCGCCTTGACGAAAACTGGCAGGAAGAACAGTGGGGCGCGGATGAGTTCGCCGCAGAAGCCGCTGCAACCAAACGGTCGGCGTTTCTGGCCGCCGCCCGGTTCGTTGTGCTGACCCGGGCCTGAAAGGGCGGGTTTTTCATGGCCTGCCGTTCCGGAAGCGCATTTTCGTTACCGCAACCATCGCAGAGGCTGCCCAACCGGTCAGCAGAACGTGTTTCTGACCGGGTTACGTAGGGATGCGCAGAAACCGCCCTTGACGGAACGGGAACACATCGCCCAAACTCTGTGCACAAACGACGGGAAGGGGAATCCGTCATAATGGCCGGACAGGCCGCGAACCGCCCGAAAACAGGCGGTCATCAGGAAGAGGTAATCCATGAAAATATCTGTATTCGCTGGTGCAGTAACCGCAGCGTCGCTGGCTGCCGGGCTGGCCGGAGCCGCCACGCTGGATGACGTCAAGGCACGGGGTGAACTGATCTGCGGGTCGAACACCGGTCTGACCGGATTCGGTGCGCCGGATGCGAATGGCGTCTATCAGGGCTTTGACGCGGCGCTGTGCAAGGCGGTTGCTGCTGCCGTTCTGGGCGATCCGGCCAAGGTCAAATTCGTTCCGCTGACATCGGAAACCCGGTTCACTGCGCTTGCTTCGGGCGAAGTCGACCTGCTGGCGCGCAATTCCACCTGGACCTATTCGCGCGATGGCGACCTCAAGCTCGATTTCGTGGCGGTCAACTATTACGACGGTCAGGGCTTCATGGTGAAAAAGGATCTGGGCGTCGCTTCGGCCAAGGAACTGGATGGTGCGACGATCTGCATCCAGACCGGCACCACGACCGAACTGAACCTGGCTGACTTCTTCAAGGCCAACAACATCACCTATACGCCCGTGACCGTGGCTGACGACAGCGAGGCGCAGCGCCAGTATGTCGCCGGGGCCTGCGATGCCTTCACCACGGATGCTTCGGGGCTTGCCGCAACCCGCGCGACGCTTGCCGATGCCGACAATCACATCATTCTGCCGGAAATCATCTCGAAAGAACCGCTTGGGCCGGCAGTGCGCCATGGCGACAACCAGTGGGGCGATGTTGTCCGCTGGACCTTCTACGCGCTGGTCGCGGCAGAGGAAAAAGGCATCACCCAGGCCAATATCGAAGAAGTGGCATCCACCACGCAGGACCCGGAAGTGAAACGCCTGCTTGGGCTTGAGGGCGACATGGGCGTGATGCTGGGTCTGGACAACGACTGGGCCAAGCGTGCGATTTCGGCCGGTGGCAACTATGGTGAAATCTTCGCCGCCAATATCGGTGAGGGCACCCCGATCGGTCTGGCGCGCGGCCTGAACGCGCTCTGGACACAGGGCGGCCTGCAATACGCACCGCCGTTCCGCTGATCGCGACGGCAACCGGGCGCACCGAAGGGTGCGCCCGAAGTCTATCAAGGCACCGGTTGATCCCGCGCGACACCAGCACAGGTGAATGCGCCGCCGTTGTGCACGGATCGGTCAGCCGGGCCTCTGGACAGGGGGTGCTTCCATGACCATTGCCGCTGATACGCCGAAGCAAGGCTTCCGGCTGAGCATGCTGATATACGATACCCGGTTCCGGTCGATCACCATTCAGGTGATCGTGCTGATCCTGGTGTTGCTGGGCGTGGCCTGGCTTCTCAACAACACGATGCAGAACCTTGAAGCCAAGGACAAGGACATCAACTTTGGCTTTCTCTGGAACCGGGCCGGATATGACATCGATCAGCATCTGATCCCCTATACGAACGACAGCACCCATTTCCGTGCTGCCGTCGTGGGCCTGCTGAACACTCTGGTCGTTGCGTTTTTCGGCTGCATCTTTGCGACGATCATCGGGGTTTTCGCGGGCGTGCTGCGTCTGTCAAAGAACTGGCTGATCGCCCGGCTGATGACCGTCTATGTCGAAGTGTTCCGCAACGTGCCGCTGCTGCTGTGGATCATTCTCGCCTTTACCGTCTTTTCCGAAACCATGCCGGAACCAAAGGATTTCAAGGTTACGGCGGACATGGTCCAGAACGGCACGGAACCGATGGCCAGCAAGATCCTGTTCGATACGGTCGCCATCACCAATCGCGGATCAAACATTCCCTTTCCGCTGCTGCACCGTCCGCTTGGCAGCGTCGATCTGGGGCCGGTCAGCGTGAACCTGTCGATGCTGGCGCTGCTGGTGGTCATCGCAGTATCGATCTTTGTCTGGCGACGGATGCGTGCCCATGCAAATGCCGTGCAGGAACAGACGGGCATCCGCCCGGTGACATGGTGGAAAAGCCTGCTGGTTCTGCTGCTGCCCGCAGCCCTGCTTCTTACGGCGATGGGGCTGCACTGGGATATTCCGGCCTTTCCCGCCGATGAAAACGGCGTTTCCAAGGGCTTCAACCTGCGTGGCGGGCTAAGCGTCGCACATTCCTTCACCGCGCTGCTGATCGCGCTGTCGCTTTATACCGGTGCTTATATTGCCGAAGCCGTGCGCGGCGGCATCTTGGCCATCAACCGGGGCCAGACAGAAGCAGCCTATGCGCTGGGCCTGCGCCCCGGTCGCACCATGAATCTGGTCGTGCTGCCGCAGGCGCTGCGGGTCATCATCCCGCCGCTGATCAGCCAGTATCTGAACCTGACCAAGAACACGACGCTTGGCATGGCAATCAGCTATCTGGACCTGAAGGGAACGCTGGGCGGCATCACCCTGAACCAGACGGGACGAGAGCTGGAATGCATGCTGCTGATGATGCTGATCTACCTGATCCTCAGCCTGATCATCTCGGCGCTGATGAACATCTACAATAACGCCATGAAGCTACAGGAGCGCTGAGATGCAGGAAGATACCGCATTCTTCGTCCGCGACCGGATGCTTTCACCCGAACCCCCGCCAGCGGGCGAACGGGGGGCCGTGAAATGGCTGCGTGAAAACCTGTTTTCGGGCTGGGTGAACACCGGCCTGACCGTCATCGGGCTGTTGGCCGTGTTCTACCTGATAAAGGCCATGCTGCCGTGGTTCCTGAACGGCGTTTGGAATGCCGGTTCTCTGGGAGAGTGCCGCCAGATCATCGCGGCCTCGGCAGGCGAGGGTGCCCATGGCGCCTGCTGGGCCATGCTCAAGGAACGCTGGCACCAGTTCATCTTCGGCTTCTATCCGATGGACCAGTTCTGGCGGCCAACGCTGGCCTTCGGCCTGATGTTCGCGGCACTGGCGCCGGTCCTGTATTCCGACAACCGCCGCGCTGTGCTTACGATCCTTGGAGTCGTGGCGCTGTTGATGATTCTGGCGCTGGTGGGGCTCGACGGTCATGCCAGCCACATCGTTCTGGTCTTGGCGTTGATGGCTGGCCTTGCTGTGGTGTCGTGGATGCGGCCTGTCTGGCTGTTCTGGTTTACCGTCCTCTACCCTGCGCTGGCGTATTTTCTGCTTTGGGGTGGATCTGTCTGGGGTGTGGTTGGCGTCATGGCCGGGTTCGCGATCATGGCACTGGTCGCACTGGCGCTGCAGGAACGGCTTGGGGTCGTTGTGGCAACGGCAGCGGGTCTGGCCGCCGCCTGTGTCTGGTGGCTGTTTCTCCAGACCTATGTCACCACCGCGATCGCGGCCATTGCGCCGATTTCGTTACCCTTCGTGTCCTCGGACAAGTTCGGCGGCTTCCTTCTGGCCTTCGTGATCGGGGTAGCGGCAATCTCGGCCTCTCTTCCCATCGGCATCATTCTGGCGCTGGGGCGACGGTCGGACATGCCCTTGATCAAGATACTCTCGGTGGGCTTCATCGAATTCATCCGCGGCGTGCCGCTGATCACCATGCTGTTCGTGGCTTCACTGCTGCTGCAATACTTTCTGCCCCCGCAGACCAACTTCGACCTGATCCTGCGGGTTATCATTCTCGTCACGCTGTTTGCCTCTGCCTATATCGCAGAGGTGATCAGGGGGGGCCTCGCCGCCCTGCCGCGCGGCCAGTACGAGGCGGCGGATGCACTCGGCCTTGACTACTGGCAGGCGCAGCGGCTGATCATCATGCCGCAGGCGCTTAAAATCTCGATCCCCGGCATCGTGTCCAGCTTCATCGGGCTGTTCAAGGACACGACGCTGGTCGCACTGGTCGGCCTTGCCGATCCGCTGCAAGGGATTACCAAGATCGTCCGTGCCGACATCAACTGGAAGGGCATCTACTGGGAACCCTTCCTGTTCGTCGGTGCCATCTTCTTTATCTTCTGCTTCGGCATGTCGCGCTATTCCATGTATCTGGAGCGCAAGCTGAAGACCGATCATCGCTAAGGAGGCACATCATGGCCGAGGCAAGCACGAAACAGATGCAGGTCGGCGACGAGGTCGCGATTCAGGTGACCGGCATGAACAAGTGGTACGGCACCTTCCACGTGCTGCGTGACATCAATCTGACCGTCCATCGCGGCGAACGCATCGTCATCTGCGGGCCGTCCGGTTCGGGGAAGTCAACGCTGATCCGCTGCATCAACCGGCTTGAAGAACACCAGTCCGGCCAGATCATCGTCGATGGCACCGAACTGACATCGGACCTGAAGAACATCGACAAGGTGCGGTCAGAGGTGGGGATGGTGTTCCAGCACTTCAACCTGTTCCCGCACCTGACCATTCTGGAAAACTGCACGCTGGCCCCGATCTGGGTGCGCAAGGTTCCAAAACGCGAGGCGGAAGAAACCGCCATGCACTACCTGCGCAAGGTGAAGATCCCCGAACAGGCCAACAAATACCCCGGCCAGCTTTCGGGCGGACAGCAGCAGCGCGTGGCCATCGCGCGTTCGCTGTGCATGAAGCCGCGGATCATGCTGTTCGACGAACCCACATCGGCGCTGGACCCCGAGATGATCAAGGAAGTGCTCGACACCATGATCGAGCTGGCGGAAGAGGGCATGACCATGCTCTGCGTCACGCATGAAATGGGTTTTGCTCAAGCCGTGGCGAACCGCGTGATCTTCATGGATCAGGGGCAAATCGTTGAACAGAATTCCCCCAAGGAATTCTTCAACAACCCGCAGAGCGACCGCACCAAGCTGTTCCTGAGCCAGATTCTGGGGCATTGAGCAGGCGGCTGGTGGTGGTGCCCGCCCGCTTCGTCGCATTCTTCCGTTCGCCCGCGATCTTCCGGATCAGAACGAAAAGCTCGCCATGATCTGGGCGGGCGGGGCGATGGATTTCGTCCCGTCCGGCAGTGTGGACCCGAAAGCACTTCTGCCGAAGTCAGAGGAACCGGGGATCGCCGCTTCGGCGGCCGCCCTGTCGGCATCGGAGACCCGCCCGATGGCGCAGACGCCCTTGCGGTTCCACAGCGTCCGCACCCTGCGGCTTCCTACTGCCGCACCGATGGCGGAAAGCGCGATGTCATCCGGCTTGACCTTGCCCGTGGCGACCAGTGCCTTGATCGACTCAACGATGATGGCTGCGCTATCCGCGAAGGTCATGCTGGCGATGGCGGCTTCTCTTGGGGTAGGTATTCTATCCAGGTTGCAGTGGCGCGCCTGAAACAGCCAGTCGTGGATCATATAGGCGGGCGCATAACCCCAAGGTGACAATCCGCGGAACACGCGTGCCAATCTGGGGATAGAGCCCCCATCCGTGTACATCATTTCGGGCCGTATCTGCTGCCCGGACGGTCGCCGCGTCAGTATCAGCGGATTGCCCGGATCGGGCACAAAGACGAACCTCCCGCCTCCGCTGTCGTGCTCTCCCACCCACATGACGAAGAGCGATCCGGAAAATGCGCCAGCCGGAATTTCATCATAAGCAATCACATCAATACCCCCGCAAGGCGCAGGTACGGTAACGTCACGCCCGCGCTATGCCACGATCTCTTTTGGCACGATGAAATCGACCGTTATGCCGCGACCGAATTCGACGTCCTTCCAGTCGGCAATATCGAAATCCGCAACCAGGGTCGCCCCGGTCGGGTAGCGGTGGAATTCGGGGTTGGCGGGCGGATGCGCAACCAGCCGATGGGCGAATTCCGCGATTCCGGGATTATGGCCAATCACCATCACAGTATCTGCCTTTGCATGGCGCAACACGGCCAGCATCACATCCGGGCCTGCGTGATACAGCGCAGGCTTCAGTTCAAGGACCGGCGCACCGGGCAGCGCGGGCGCGATGCCGGAAAAGGTTTTCCGGGTGCGCAGCGCGTCGGAACACAGCACCTCGTCCGGCACGTAATCGCGTGAGGCCAGCCATTGCCCCAGATCGGCGGCTGCGGCCTTGCCGCGTTCGTTCAGCGGACGATCATGGTCGGGGGTCAGGGGATCGTCCCATGCGGATTTCGCGTGGCGCGTCAGGATCAGGCGCTTCATCTGTGGAACTGCCCCATGTGATAGGCGGAATGTTCCGGCATCCTTGCATAGGCCTGTGACACCGGGCAAGCACGACGAACACGGCAGCCGCCAGTCATGCAATCCCGTTGCCCCCCAGCCGTATCAAGATAGGTGTGGCAGGCAGGCAGATCATAGCCCGCGCCGGTCAGCGCGGCGGGTGGGCAGGCGGCAAGGCAGGGCTTGGGGCAGGTGTCACAGGGCCGGGAGGGGGCGGGCGGCACGGCGAGGCGTTCCTTCAGCGCCAGTGCACCCCGGAAGGACACCATCAATCCTGCGTCATCATGAACCAACAGCCGCACCGGCGATTGCCAGACCCGGCCCGTCCGCAAGGCCCATGAGAAAAACGGGTGATGGAGCGGCCCGCCGAACGGGAACAGCGCCTTGGCGCCCAGATCACAGGCCAGACGCCCGATCACCCGCCGCGACCAGCGATCCACAGGATCGGGCGCGCCATCCTGCCATTCCGGGCTGGCGGTCAGATGCGGCCAGAAACCGGGTTCGGCGGGGCCAAGCAGCAGCAGCGTCTGCGTGCCCTTGGGCAGATCGTCGTTAGGTCCGGGGTTAAAGCCGCCCAGCACCGCCAGCCGTTCGGTGGCGGCAAGGGTTTCGATCTCCTCCAGCGTCACCGCCTAACGCGCGGTTTCACGCGCGGTTCGGTCGAACGGATCTGGCTGCCCGCGCCGTGGTCGGTGAACAGCTCCAGCAGGCAGGCGTTGGGAATGCGCCCGTCAAGGATCGTCACCGCGCGCACGCCCTGATCCAGCGCCGCCAGCGCGGTTTCCACCTTGGGGATCATCCCGCCCGAAATCACGCCATCGGCGATCATCTGGCGCGCCTCTTCGGGGGAAATCTGGGTCATCACCTCTCCGCCTGCGTTCTTCACGCCCGGCACATCGGTCAAAAGCAGCAGGCGGTCTGCCTTCAGCGCGCCAGCAATCGCGCCCGCCGCCGTGTCGCCGTTCACATTGAAGGTCTCGTTATCCTCGGTCCCCGTCGCCACCGGAGCGACAACCGGGATGATCCCGGCATGATACAGGTCTTGCAGAACCTCGATGTTCATCTCGACCGGGCGGCCCACGAAACCGAGTTCCGGGTCGTCGGCGACACAGACCATCAGATCATCGTCCTTGCCGGAAATGCCCACGGCCCTACCGCCCTGATCGTTGATCGCCTGCACGATGCGCTTGTTGACAAGGCCCGACAGGATCATTTCCACCACTTCCACCGTGGCCTTGTCTGTCACCCGCTTGCCGCGCACGAATTCCGACTTGATGCCCAGCTTGTCGAGCATCTGGTTGATCATCGGTCCGCCGCCATGCACCACCACCGGGTTGATGCCCACCTGCCGCATCAGCACGATGTCGCGGGCAAATTCGGCCATGGCAGCCTCGTCTCCCATCGCGTTGCCGCCGAACTTCACCACCACCACGGCATCGGAATAGCGCTGAAGATAGGGCAGGGCTTCCGAAAGGGTGCGGGCGGTGGCGATCCAGTCCTGGTTCATGTCTTGCTTTCTCATCCGGCGTCCTTGGGGCTATTCCAGCGTGGCGATGATGGCGCGCAGGGTTTCGATCCCCTCGCCCTTTTCCGACGAGGTGATGACGATTTCAGGATATGCCGCCGGGTGTTTCGCAAGTGCCGCGCGCACCTGATCGGTGTTGCGGTCAAGCTCTGCCCGGCTGATCTTGTCGGCCTTGGTCAGCACCGCCTGAAAGGTGACTGCCGACTTGTCGAGCAGGGACAGGATTTCCTGATCCACCGGCTTTACTCCATGCCGGGCGTCGATCAGGACAAAGGCACGGCGCAGGGTCTGGCGACCGGACAGATAGGCCTTCAGCAGGCGCTGCCATTTTTCCACCACCGCCACCGGGGCTTCGGCAAAGCCATAGCCGGGCAGATCGACCAGATAGCGGTCGGCGGCGGTGAAATAATTGATTTCCTGCGTGCGCCCCGGCGTATTCGAGGCGCGGGCAAGGTTCTTTCGGCCGGTCAGCGCGTTGATCAGGCTAGATTTTCCGACGTTTGAGCGCCCGGCAAAACACACCTCCAGCCGGTCGGCGGGGGGCAGGCCATCCATCGCCACCACGCCTTTCAGGAAATCGATCTGGCCCGCGAACATCAGCCGCCCTGCCTCTCGTGCAGTGTCGGAAGGCTCGGGGGCAAGCGGGAACGGCATCTGCATCACAGCACCTCGGCCCGGTCGCCGCGCCGCACGGTGCCGCTGCGGATGACGCTGGCATAAAGACCAAACACCTGTTCCTCGTGTAAAGACCGCAGCGCGCCGAGCGTATCGGCATCAATGCGGCCTGTGGCCGGGTTTGCGCTGGTGGCGGCGCAGCGGACGATGGGTTCGGTCACATGCAATTCCGCCTCTCCCAGCACGATGCGGCGGCCAGCCCAGTCGCGTTCTGCCCAAGGGCCGAGACCGTCCAGCCAGAGGTTGGCGCGCCAGCGGAGGGGGGAGAGGTCCGTGCCCATCCGAAGGCCCAGATCAGCATTCGAGGCGAGGTTGATCAGCGACACCGACGGATAGTCAGTATCGGTCATGCCGCGGCCTGCAACCGAATACAAAAAGGCGGGTTGTGCTCTCCCCGGTGGGCAAAGCGGACCTACCCAGTCGAGAAAGATGCGCTCGTCCTCGGGATCGTCGGGCCGGAAGCTAAGCACGGGACGATCGGGATGGCGAAGGGTGAGCCGCCCCGCGTCTTCGTCAAACGTCGCGTCGATAGCCATCAGCTCCGGCGCCTTGGCCCCGCGCGAGAAATTCACCCAGTTGACCCAGCCCGGATTCGCACGGTCGATCCGGGCCGCATCATGGGCAACTGCCCAATGCCTGTCCCACGGCAGCGATGCGCCTTCTGTCAGGCGCACTTCAGTAAGCTCCTCGCGCCCATGCGACTTTATCGGATGCCGGACGATATGGGCCAGCCGCGCCGTCACTTGCCGTCAGACTTCTTGGCCGGTTTCTTCGGGGCCGCCGAGGTGTTGGCGGCAACCGCCACAGGCTTTTTGCGGCTGAAGCTGGCCTTGATGTTGCCGAAGATATCCGGGGGATGACCGTGCATCTTCATGATCGTGTATTGCTGCACAAAGGTGATGATGTTGTTGGTGATCCAGTACAGCACGAGGCCAGAGGCAAAGCTGCCCAGCATGAACATGAAAATCCACGGCATCCAGGCAAAGATCGCGGCCTGGGTCGGATCGGTCGGCGTGGGATTCAGTTTCTGCTGAAGCCACATCGAAATGCCCAACAGGATCGGCAGTACCCCCAGCGAGATGATCGCCAGCAGCGATCCCGGTTCCGGGGTGGCCCAGGGCATCAGTCCGAACAGGTTCAGGATCGACGACGGGTCGGGTGCGGAAAGGTCACGGATCCAGCCCGCCCAGGGCGCGTGGCGCAGTTCCAGCGTGACGAAGATCACCTTGTAGAGTGCGAAGAATATCGGGATCTGCAGCAGGATCGGCAGGCAGCCGGAGGCGGGATTGACCTTTTCGCGCTTGTACAGCGCCATCATTTCCTGCTGCATCTTCTGACGGTCGTCGCCGCTCCGCTCCTTCAGCTTTTCCATTTCGGGCTGAAGTTCCTTCATCTTCGCCATCGAGATGTAGGACTTTCGCGCCAGCGGGAAGACGAGCAGTTTCAGGATAAAGGTCAGTGCGATGATCGCCCAGCCCATGTTTCCGATTGCGCCGTTAAGCCAGTGCAGCAGGCTGAAAATCGGTTTGGTCAGGAAATAGAACCAGCCCCAGTCGATGGAATCGATGAAACCCTCGACCTTGGCGTCGTTCTGATAGGCGCGGATGGTTTCCCATTCCTTCGCGCCCGCGAACAGTTGCGAAGACGCGCTGCCCTTGGCGCCGGGGGCAACCTCGATCAGCGGCAGGCGGGCTTCGGTCTGATAGATGTCGGTGCCGGGCAGATATTTGACGACGGAAGTAAACGCGGTGCCCGGTGTCGGCACAAGCGAGGCCATCCAGTACTTGTCGGTAAAGCCCACCCAGCCATTTGCCGCCACATCCGCGATTTCCGCAGGGGCGCTTTCGCGTTCGATCACATCCATGTCGGGCATGTCATCGTAGTCGATTTCCTGCAACTTGCCGTCCGACATGCGCACGGCACCTTCGTGCAGAACATAAATGCCTTGCGTGGTCGGCTGGCCATGCCGGGCAATGATGCCATAGGGGGCCAGGCTGACTGCCGCATCGGTGCGGTTTTCCACGGTTTCCGCCACGGTGAACATGTAGTTCGCATCGACAGAGATGGTCCGGGTAAAGATCAGGCCCTTGCCGTTGTCCCATGTCAGCGTCACAGGCGTTTCGGTGGAAAGCGTGGCATCGGCGGGGGCCGACCAGACCGTGTTCGGGCCGGGAACATCCTCGACCTTCAGCGCGCCGGCCGGGCTCCACCCGTGAAAGGCGTAATAGGGCTTGGTGATCGAATCCGTGCCCGCTGCGGCGGTGGCCGCTGTGCCGACCGGGTTCAGCAGCCGCACCAGCGGTGCATCCGTGGCCAGCGTTTGCCGGTAGCCCTTCAGCGCCAGATCATCCAGGCGCCCGCCCTGCAGACTGATCGTACCGGTCAGGCGCGGGGTGTCGATCTTCAGCCGCGCGGCCTCGGTTACGGCGGCGTCGGCGGCTGTCGCATCGCCTGCCCCAGCAACGGCATCTGCCGTCGTTTCCGGCGTGCCAAAGGTTTCTGTGGCCGTGTCCGGCACAGTCTGGGGGGCGTCGGGGGGCGGAAAAAGAAAGAACCAGACCAGCATGACCAGCGCGCTCAGCGCCACGGCCAGCACCATGTTCTTCTGGTTGTCATTGTCCATCGCGATGCGTCCCACCCATCAGGCAAAAGGTCAGGGTGGTTCAACAGAAGGGGCAGGCAAAGGTCAAGCGGTTTCGCCTGCATTTCAGCCCGGCTGTCTGTCACGTATTCCTTCTGTGCGGTGTTATTGCAGCCCGATACGGCTTCGCCCGTCGGGCCGACAGCCGGACCGGGCCGCATCTGCCGTCGATCAGGCGCGATTGATAAGCCGCGGCGGTTCGGCCAATCGTGCCCGATGTCGGGCGAGCCAGCCCAGCGTATCGGCAAAAGGCATCGGTGCGCCCGGCCCGTATCCCTGCACATGGCGGCACCCAAGCTGTGCCAGGATCGAATGCTCTCCCGTCGTCTCCACGCCCTCGGCCAGCGTATCAAGCCCCAGCCTGTCAGCCATTGAAATGACGGCGGCCACCATTTTCTGCTGGTTCTGGTCCATGTCCAGCCGGGTCACGAAGGACCTGTCTATCTTGATCCGGCGAACGGCAAGGCGGCGGATGTTGGCGATGGAGGCATGGCCGGTGCCGAAATCATCAAGGTCAATGCCGCAGCCAAGTGCCGCCAGCGCGGCGACATTGCGCACCACGATTTCATTTCCGGTATCGGCAGCGACGCTTTCAAGGATTTCGACGGTCAGCCTTTCCGGCATCAGTCCGAAACGGTCGAGTTCCCATTTCAGCTTTTCGGCCAGACGCGGATCGGAAAGCTCGGCCATCGAGAAATTCACCGCCACGGTCGGAACGGTTATCCCCGCACGATCCCAGTCGCGCAGAGCCGTCAACGCCTGCGTCACCATGATTTCCCCCAACCGGGACGAAAGACCGGCGTTGTGAACGGCCGGAAGAAAGTCAGCGGGGGGCAGGGTTCCCGCCACCGGATGCTGCCAGCGTGCCAGCGCCTCGAACCCGCTGACCTGTCCGGTATCGGTAGAAAGCTGCGGCTGGAACCAGGCGATGATCTGACCGTTTTCCAGCGCTTCGGCGATGTCCGCGCCCAGGGCCGCATCCGCGATTGCCCGCTGTTCCATATCCGGGGTGTAGCAGCGCAGGGCACCGGGGCCATTTCGACTGGCTTCCACCATCGCAAGTCGGGCTGCGCGCAGCATTGCCGCGCCGCTGCGTTCGGGCGCGCGCGCGCCAAGACACAGGCCGACCGAGACATTCACGTAGACGGTTGCGGCATCTATGCTAAGCGGCGCTTCGGCTGCCGCTTGCAGGCGGGTGGCGACCTGCAGGGCCGATTCCAGATCGGCGCGCAGAACCGGGGCAAGTGCTACTGCAAAACTGTCATCGTCCAGCCGTGCCACGACATCAATCTCGCGCAGCGCGCCCGCAAGCCGGTCGGCCGTCTGGTTCAGCAACCGGTCAACCGCATCTTTCCCGAAGCGTTCGGCAAGCCCGGCCAGATCCTCGACGCGAAGGGAAAAGCAGATCGTAGAACGGCTGCCCCCCGTATTGTTCCCCCGCGGGCCATGGCCAAATGCGTCATCCAGCGTCGCAACCAGCAGGTCACAGCCGGAAAGGCCGTGATCGTGCAGGGCCGACAGGCCGCACGCGCCAAGATTGCGCCCCACAGGGGCAATCGCAAGCACGGCAGGCAGGCCAAGCGCCGTCAGGACCAGCGCCTGTTCCCCGCCGAACCAGAAGGCGCCAAGGCAAAGCGCCGGCAGAAAAGCCAGCATTTCCGGTTGCCTGACCCGCTGCGACAGACTGGCCAGGGATCGGATGGCCAGGGATCGGATGGCTGTGTGCCGAATTGCGGTTGTCATGGCGTCACCCCTTGCGTCACGGCGGGGTAAACGGCCCCCGCATTGCCGCCAGGTTAGGGAAACAGCCTTGGCCGCCCGTTAATCCGGCAAGGAAAACTGTCGCGCATTTTCAGAAACTTCGTCCGTATCTGCCTGCGCAGGGCACTGTCCCCGGACCAGACCGGCAAAGTCGAACAGGTTCGTGTCCAGCAGATGCGATGGCCGCGTATTCATCAGGGCCCGGAACATCACCTGCCGCCTGCCGGGGTTGCGCTTTTCCCATTCGTCCAGCAAAGCCTTGACCTGCATCCTCTGCAAACCTTCCTGCGAGCCGCACAGATCGCAGGGGATGATCGGATAATTCATCGCACGGGCGAATTTCTCGCAATCCGCTTCCGCAACAAAGGCCAGCGGGCGATAGACGAACAGATCACCATCCTCGTTGACCAGCTTGGGTGGCATGGTGGCCAGCCGTCCGCCGTGAAACAGGTTCATGAAGAAAGTTTCAAGGATGTCATCCCGGTGATGGCCCAGAACCACCGCCGAACAGCCCTCTTCGCGGGCGATACGGTAAAGATTGCCGCGCCGGAGGCGCGAGCAGAGCGAACACATCGTGCCCCCCGGGGCGATCTTGGACGTGACCACCGAATAGGTATCGGCATATTCGATGCGGTGCTTCACGCCCATGCGGGCCAGAAATTCCGGCAACACGGTCGCCGGAAAATTCGGCTGCCCCTGATCCAGATTGCAGGCCAGAAGGTCAACGGGCAAAAGCCCCCGCCATTGCAGTTCATGCAGAACTGCCAGCAGGGTATAACTGTCCTTTCCGCCGGAAAGACAGACGAGCCACCGTGCACCACGTTCAATCATGCCATAGGCATCGATGGCCTCGCGCACCTCGCGCACCAGCCGCTTGCGCAGCTTGCGGAATTCGGTGCTGTCAGGCGCGCCGTGGAAAAGCGGGTGAATATCGTCGGTTTCGTCCAGCATCGCGACTCCTCGCGGAAGGTTGGGTTTGCTATGCCAGATGCTGGGGCAAGATCAAAGCAGTGGTATGCGGTTAATGATCCGTCTGCGCGATGTGCGGGGCTGGACGGTCAGTCTGGCACGTTGTCGATGCCCGAACCGCCCCAGGGATGGCAGCGCGCGATGCGTCGCGCGGCAAGCCAGCTTCCCCTGAACGCACCGTGTCTTTCCAGCGCTTCCAGCGCATAGGCAGAGCAGGTCGGATGATAGCGGCAGCCATGCCCCACCCATGGCGAAAACAGCAGCCGATAGGTGCGGACCGGCAGCGCGACGACATGGGCGAGCGGCGTCATTTGGGATGCCTCCCCTGCGATCCATGAACGCTGGCCAGCGCCCGCGACAGATCATCCAGAAGCGCGGCAAAATCGCGGTCGACCGTCGCACCGGGGCGGCCCACCAGCACATAATCCCAACCCGGGCGGGCGGCAGCCACCAGTGCAAGCCGGGCGATTTCGCGCAGACGGCGCTTGGCCCGGTTGCGCGTGACCGCATTGCCGACCTTTTTCGAACAGGTGTAGCCAATACGAATGGCGTCGATCGGGGCGCCTTCACCCGCTGCACGGGCGCGGGCCTGCAACAGAAAACCCGGCGTCGATTGCCGCCGGGCACTGGCGGCGCGCACGAAATCCGCACGCTTGGTCAGGATGACGGGTTTCGCGCATGCCAAAGCCGCCGGGACATTCCCCGGCAGGCCAACGCTATGGCCTGCTGCGGGTGTGTCCGGCGGCATCATGCCGTTGCTCGGGCAGCTTACGCCGAAAGAACCTTGCGGCCCTTTGCGCGACGTGCGTTCAGAACGCGACGGCCGCCTTTGGTGGCCATGCGGGCGCGGAACCCGTGGCGACGTGCGCGCACCAGGTTCGAAGGTTGATAGGTGCGCTTCATCGCTCACTCCGGTATCTGGGCCCAAATCCGCCGGATTCGAAGGCCATGTCATTCGAAGCCCGTCCTTTAGAAGAGCTTTCCCACCAAGTCAACGCGCGCAGGCGGCGAAAATGCCGATTTCGGGCATCTGGAATTGTTGTGCTGCGCGATTGGCCCGCATCTCCCTCTCGCCTGCGGTTACCGGAATGGCTGTTGCTGGCAAAAGCATTTTGATACGAAGGTTTGGGGCAGGTGCCGCCCCGGTTCTGGTGCAGCCAGAGGCAGCATGTTTCTTCACAGCCTTTCGGGGCGCTTCCTGATTCTGACAATGGCGTTCGTCCTGCTGGTCGAAGCGTTGACCTTTGTGCCCTCGATCGCCCGTTTTCGCGAGGATTACCTGCTGGCGCGTCTGGAACGGGCACAGATTGCATCACTGTCACAGCTTGCTGCCGATGACAGTATTTCGACCGACCTGGAGGCGGAGCTGCTGCAAAATGCCGAGGTGTTCAACGTTGTGTTGCGCCGGGATGAGGTGCGGCAACTGATCCTGTCCTCTCCTATCCCCAGTCCGATCCATGCCACCTATGACCTGCGGATGGAAAATTCCTGGACGATGATCCGTGATGCCGTGATGACGCTGTTCGATAGTCAGAACCGCGTGATCCGCGTCATCGGATCACCAGTGCGCGAAGGCGGGCTGTTGATCGAGATCACCATGGAAACCGGTCCGTTGCGTGCTGCGATGCAGGAATATGCCCTGCGGCTGTTCCTGTTGTCGGCAACGATCATTCTGGTGACGGCGCTGCTGCTTTTCCTGTCGGTGCGCAGGCTGATCCTTTCGCCTATCCGTCGGGTGATGCAGCGCATGACGGCCTATGCAGAGGCCCCCGAGGACGTGCGGCTGGTCATTGAACCCGAAGCCCGCATCACCGAGCTGCGGGAGGCTGAAACGGCCCTTCGGTCCGTGCAGACGCAGCTGACCGGGGCGCTGCGTCAGAAGGACCGCCTGGCGCAGCTGGGGGCCGCCGTTGCCAAGATCAGCCACGATTTGCGCAACATCCTGTCTACTGCCCAGCTTGTTGCCGACCGGCTGGAGGAAAGCGCCGACCCCGCCGTGCAGCGTGCCGCGCCAAAACTGGTCAACTCCATCAGCCGCGCGGTGAACCTGTGCGAGGGGACCATGGCCTTTGGCCGGGCAGAGGAGCCGCCACCGAAGCTGTCACGGTTCATGCTGCAGCCGGTGATCGAGGATGTGGCCGAAAGCGAACGGGTTGCCGCAGGCCAGGCGCCGCTGGAAATCCGGATTGATGTGCCTGCCAGCCTGTCGCTCCGTGCCGACCGCGAACAGTTGCACCGCGTGCTGACCAATCTGGTGCGCAATGCGCGGCAGGCGATCGAGGCGACCGCCAGACCCGGCAGGATCACGGTTTCGGCCGGAGAGGACGAGATCAACTGGTGGATACGCATTGGTGATACGGGGCCGGGCCTGCCGCTGA
>JBOFCO010000204.1:0-47832 GCA_051646105.1 Paracoccaceae bacterium | reverse complement strand
CGCCCTTGCCGGGCGGCCTTTTCATTCGTCGGTCTTGACCAGTCGCAGATGTCCACGCTGGGGCAGGGGGCGCGACGATGGTTCGGCCTGATATTCGGCGGTTGCTTCGGCCAATGCCAGAATTCTGTCATCACGTCCTGCCCGCGGGGTCGCGGCGGGCAGGGGGGCGACGCGGCAATCTGTGATGGCAAAGCGACGCGGCGCACGCCCGGCCCGGCCATTGGTCACCAGACAGCCCAGAACGCGGTTGATTTCGCCCGCATCGCTTTTCATCGGCAGCATCAGCAGCTTGCCCATGAGCGGCGGGCGACCGACGCCCGGATCAGCGGCAAGGGTGATTTCAGCCGTGGCCGGCCCTGACAGGACCTGACGCGTGATCTGCGCCATCTCATCCCTGTGTTCAGGCGCGATGAAGGCTGTCAGCGGCATTCCCCGCACTTCCATCCCCATCAGGTCGTTCAGATGCGTGCCGGACAGACGGAACCGGGTGACGCCCGGCGCGATCCCTTCCAGGATAAAGGCATATTCCAGCGCGCCCTCGATGCCCCTTGGATCGACTTCAGACCGCAGGGGAACCTGCCGCCCCGCCCGCAGCGCTTCCCAATAGGCGATCATTTCCTGAACGGCGCTGAACTGCATGTCTTTCTGGAACCTCGCCAGCTTGACGACATTGCCGCTTGCGACACTTTCAAAACCCTGCATCACTCATACCCGAACACAAACACAACAAAGACCCGCCTTCGTTGTCCTGACGGGTCAGTCTTGTTAACCCGTGGACACGAATGCTTAATCGGGTCTTAACATAGACCGTCCCGACCAAAAGCAGAGGGGAAATTTGCGACATGGTTAAATCCATGACCGGATATGCCGCAGAACGTGGACAATCCCCGTTGGGTGACTGGGTTTGGGAACTCCGAGCGGTCAATGGCAAGGGGCTCGATCTGCGATTGCGGCTGCCCGATGGCTTCGAGGGGGCCGAATCTGCGATCCGTGCTTCTGTCGGTGCCGTCGCCCAACGTGGCAATGTTAACCTGTCGCTCAAGCTTGGCACATCGCCATTTACCGGCACGATCCGCATTGACGAGACCGCGCTTCAGGCCGCGGTGGATGCCGCAGCGCATGTCGCGCATGCGCTGCGGGCGCGCGGCCTCGCTGCCGCCCCGGCCCGACCAGAGACGGTGCTGACGCTTCCCGGCGTTACGGTGACCGGTGGCGGTGGGGCTTCGGTAGAGGATACCGCCGTTCAGGCCGATTTTCGCGCCTTGGTGCTGCGTGGGCTGGACGCCGTCATCGTCGCCTTTGAAAAGACAAGGGTTGACGAAGGAAGGGCACTTTCCACCGTGATACTTGGCCAGATCGAACGGATAGCGGCGTTGCGGGACGCCGCCGTTGCCGCCGCCGAAGCCCGCCGCGGGCCGGTGGCCGATGCCATGCAGGCTGCCCTTGCGCGGATCGGCAGTGCCGCAGATGCCGATCCGACCCGCATCGCACAGGAACTGGCGCTGCTGGCGGTGAAATCGGACGTGACCGAGGAACTTGACCGATTGGCCGCCCATGTTGCCGCCGCCCGTTCAATCCTTGCAGAGCCCGGTGCGGTCGGACGCAAGCTGGATTTCCTGTGCCAGGAATTCATGCGCGAAGCCAATACGCTGTGTTCCAAATCCGGCTCTGTCGAGCTGACCCGGATCGGGCTTGACCTGAAACTGGTGATTGATCAGATGCGCGAGCAGATTCAGAACGTGGAATGACAGCGATGCCCGAAACCCAGACCCTGTCCCGGCGCGGGCTTTTGCTGATCCTGTCCTCGCCGTCTGGCGCCGGGAAATCGACGCTGGCCAAACGATTGATGACATGGGATCCGACGATCCGTTTTTCCGTTTCAGCCACCACCCGTGCCCCCCGCAACGGTGAACAGGACGGGCGCGAATATTACTTTCGCAGCCGTGCCGAATTTCAGGACATGGTACAAAAGGGCGAGATGCTGGAACACGCCGAGGTGTTCGGCAATTTCTACGGCAGCCCGCGCGCACCTGTCGAAACCGCCATGGCCGAAGGGCGCGATACCCTGTTCGACGTTGACTGGCAGGGCGGGCAGCAGATCCGCAACTCTGCGCTTGGCAAGGACGTGGTTTCCGTTTTCATCCTGCCGCCATCGATTACGGAACTGGAACGTCGTCTTGTGTCGCGAGGCCAGGACAGCGCCGAGGTGATCGCGGGCAGGATGGCCAAAAGCCGGGCTGAAATCAGCCACTGGGCGGAATACGATTATGTTCTGGTGAACGACGACATCGATCTGGCCCAAGCGCAGCTTTTCGCCATTGTCACCGCAGAACGTCTGCGCCGCGACCGGATGCCCGGTCTTTCCGCCTTTGTCCGCAGCCTGACCCAGTAAGCAGAGGAAACGCCATGACCCGTTACAGCCTGGACGGCATCGCCCCCGACCTGCCTGCGGATGGCGATTACTGGATTGCCCCCGGTGCGCATGTGATGGGCAAGGTGCGGATCGGATCGGGCGCGTCGGTCTGGTTCGGTGCGGTCCTGCGCGGCGATAACGAACCTATCGTAGTGGGCGATGGCAGCAATGTGCAGGAAAACGCCGTGCTGCATACCGATATCGGCTATCCCCTGACCATCGGGCGGGATTGCACCATCGGCCACAAAGCCATGCTGCACGGCTGCACCATTGGGGATGAAACGCTTATCGGCATGGGCGCGATGGTGATGAACGGGGCCAAGGTCGGGCGCAACTGCCTGATCGGGGCAGGGGCACTGATCACCGAAGGCAAAATCATCCCTGACGGCACACTGGTAATGGGTGCGCCCGGCAAGATCGTCCGTTCGCTTGACGAAGAGGCCATCGAAGGTCTGTGCCGGTCCGCCGAGCATTACCGTGATGCGATGCGCCGGTTTCGGCGGGGATTGGTTGCTCTCTGACGGGTCGTGCTGCTGGTGGAAATCCTTGGAACAAAAGTTCCAGTTGTGATAGCCGTTCCAAAACCAGCGCAGCAAAAGACCCGAAGGAATGAACATGGACGGGCTTCCCGCGACAACACCCGCCAGCGTCGAGGAGTTTCAGGCCCGGCTTGTGCAGGTGTCGGAAAACCTGCCCCGCCGTCTGCGGCAATGCGCCGATTACATCGCCGCCAACACGGATCGTATTGCGGTTTCAACAGTGGCGGAACTGGCACAGGGGGCCGATGTGCCGCCTTCGGCGCTGATGCGGTTCTGCCAGATCCTCGGCTTTTCCGGCTTTTCCGAAATGCAGCGCCTGTTCCGCGAGGATTACACCCAAGGCAGGCCGGATTATGCGACGCGGCTGCGCAATCTGAAAGACAGCGGCGCGGGATCGCCCGCAGCGCTTCTGGGCGAGTTTGTCGATGCGGGGCGGCAATCGCTGGAATCACTGGCCCGCAATGCCGATCTTGCCGCACTGGATGCTGCGGTGGGCGTGCTGGCCAAGGCGAGTATGGTGCATGTCATTGGCCTGCGGCGCGCGTTTCCCGTGGCAAGTTATCTGGTTTACGCATTGGAAAAGATGGATATTCCGTCGTTGCTGCACTCCAGTGTCGGCAAGCTGGACCAACGCCACGCCATGCGTCCGGGGGATGCGCTGATCGCAATTACCTTTGCCCCATATTCCGAGGAAACCCTCACCCTGTCCCGCGATGCCGCGCGCAAGGGGCTACCGGTTGTGGCGATCACCGATACGGCGATCAGCCCCGTCTCTGCCTCCAGCGCACATCTGCTGACCGTGCCCGAGGTTGATTTTGGTGCCTTCCGGTCGCTATCGGCCACCCTGGCCCTGGCGATCAGCCTGGCGGTCGCCATCGGGTCGGCCCGCGCATCGGCATAGTTGCCGCTGCTCTGCCCCGCCAACCCTTTTGGTTTCAGATTTTTCTTCCACTTCCTGCGTAAATGGAATAAAAATTCCAAAAGCGCTGCGATTCAGCACTGCTGAACCGGCGTCATCCGGCCTGAGGGGAGGGAAGCGATGAAGAAAATCGATGTCATAACCATAGGCCGGTCGTCCGTCGATCTGTATGGCGCGCAGGTGGGTGGTCGTCTGGAGGATATGGGTTCCTTCCAGAAATACATCGGCGGTTCGCCCACCAACATGGCGGCCGGAACGGCGCGGCTGGGGTTGAAATCGGCGCTGATCACCCGTGTCGGCGACGAACATATGGGTCGGTTCATCCGCGAGGAACTGGCGCGTGAAGGTGTCGATGTGCGCGGCGTCAAGACCGATCCGGAACGGCTTACCGCGCTGGTTCTGCTGGGTATTCGGGATGACAAGCAATTTCCGCTGATCTTTTACCGCGAAAACTGCGCCGACATGGCCCTGTGCGAGGATGACATCGACGAAAGCCTGATCGCGGATGCCCGTGCGGTGGTTGCCACCGGCACACATCTGTCGCATCCCCGGACCGAAGCTGCGGTGCTGAAAGCGCTGACGCTGGCCCGCAAGCACGGGGCGCGGACTGCACTGGATATTGACTATCGCCCGAACCTCTGGGGGCTGTCCGGCCACGGCGACGGCGAAAACCGCTTCATCGAAAGCGCCGCCGTCACCGCCAAACTGCAATCGACACTGCATCTGTTTGATCTGATCGTCGGCACGGAGGAGGAATTCCACATCGCGGGCGGCTCGACCGACACGATTGCTGCCCTGCGTGCGGTTCGTGCCGTCAGCAAGGCCACACTGGTGTGCAAGCGCGGTCCGATGGGGGCTGTGGCCTTTACCGGATCGGTTCCGGACAGTCTGGATGACGGCGAAACCGGTCCCGGTTTCCCGATCGAGGTGTTCAACGTGCTCGGGGCGGGCGACGGGTTCATGTCGGGCCTGATCAAGGGCTGGATGGATGACGAAACCTGGCCCGTGGCACTGAAATACGCCAATGCCTGCGGTGCCTTTGCCGTTTCGCGGCACGGCTGCACGCCCGCCTATCCAAGCTGGGACGAGTTGCAGTTTTTCCTGTCGCGGGGGGTGAAGCAAAAAGCCTTGCGAAAGGATGGCGCCCTGGAACAGGTGCATTGGGCGACCAATCGCCACGGTGACTGGTCGACGATGCGGGTCTTTGCCTTTGACCATCGGATGCAGCTCGAGGCGATGGAGGGGGCGACACAGGAAAAGATTGGCGCTTTCAAACAGTTGTGTCTGAAAGCTGCACTAAGTGTGGCGGGCGGCAGGCCCGGTCATGGCATCCTGTGCGACAGCCGTCTGGGAAGGGACGCACGGTATGAGGCCGCTGGAACCGGCTTGTGGATCGGCCGCCCCGTAGAATGGCCGGGATCGCGCCCGCTGACACTGGAACCTGAAATCGGCCCCGATTTCGGCGGGTTGGCCGAATGGCCGCTTGAGCATGTGGTCAAGGTGCTGTGCTTCTATCACCCTGATGACGATGCCGCGATGAAGGCAGAGCAAGAGGCAACAGTTATCCGCCTGTTCCATGCCTGCCGTCGCAATCGTCTGGAAATGCTGCTGGAAATCATCCCGTCCAAAGTTGCACCGGTCGATGACATGACCAGCGCGACGGTGATCCAGCGTTTCTATGATCTGGGCGTTTATCCCGACTGGTGGAAGCTGGAACCTTTTGCCACCGATGCCGCCTATCGAAACGCCTGTGACGCCATCACTCGCAACGATCCGAACACACGCGGCATCGTCGTGCTGGGGCTGGACGCCGGCGAGGATGAGCTTGCCGCATCGCTGGCGCTGGCGGCGCGGCACGATCTGGTACGCGGCTTTGCCGTGGGCCGCACCATATTTGGCGAGGCAGCGCGTGGCTGGCTGGCTGGCAAGATCGATGACGAGACGGCGGTTGCCGACATGGTTCAGAAATATACCCGCCTGTGCAGCATCTGGGATGCCGCCCGCGCGGGCAAGGAGGCAGCAGCATGACCAAGACGATCCGCCTGACCGCCGCGCAAGCCATGGTAAAGTGGCTGTCCGTCCAGATGACGGACGAAGGAGAACGCTTCATCGAAGGTGTCTGGGCGATCTTTGGCCATGGCAATGTCGCCGGTCTGGGCGAGGCGCTGCACGGCATCAAGGATGCGCTGCCCACCTGGCGCGGCCATAACGAACAGACCATGGCCCATGCAGCGATTGCCTTTGCCAAGACGATGAAGCGCCGCCGCGCGATGGCGGTGACCACATCGATCGGTCCCGGCGCGCTGAACGTTGTGACAGCGGCAGCACTGGCACATGTCAACCGCCTGCCGATGCTGATCATCCCCGGCGATGTGTTCGCCAACCGTGCGCCCGATCCGGTGCTGCAGCAGATCGAGGATTTCGATGATGCCACGGTTTCGGCCAATGACTGCTTCCGCCCGGTTGTGCGCTATTTCGACCGCATCAGCCGCCCCGAACATATCCTGACCGCGCTGCCGCGCGCGTTCCGCGTGATGACCGATCCGGCGAACTGCGGGCCGGTCTGTCTGGCTTTCTGTCAGGACACGCAGGCGGAAGCCTATGATTACCCTGCCGATTTCTTTGAACTGCGCGTCTGGAACATCCGCCGCCCCGAACCCGACCAACGAGAGCTGGAAACAGCGGTTGCCGCGATCAGGGCAGCAAAGAAGCCGCTGATTGTTGCGGGCGGCGGTGTGATCTATTCCGGCGCGGAACAGGCGCTGCTGGCGTTTTCGACCCGTCACAACATTCCGGTCGTGGAAACCCAGGCCGGGAAGGGTGCGCTCGATTGGGAAAATCCGCTGCATTTCGGGTCGCCCGGCGTCACCGGCACCGGCTGCGGCAACAAGCTGGCGGCAGAGGCCGATCTGGTAATCGGCATCGGCACGCGGTTCCAGGATTTTACCACCGGATCGTGGACGGTGTTTTCCGCGCCCGGTCGCAAGCTGCTGTCGATCAACATCCACGGCTATGATGCAGCGAAGCGCGCCGCGCAACCGCTTGTTTCCGATGCAAAAGTAGCAATCGAAAAGATCGGCGCGGCCCTTGGCGGCCATCGCTTTGCCGACCCGGATTTCAAGTCCCGCGACGGCTGGTTCAAGACAACAGATGCCCTGTTCGCGGCACCCAGGGGCAACGAACTGCCCACCGACGCGCAGGTGATCGGGGCCGTGCAGCGCAACACCGGCAAGCAGTCGGTGGTGATGTCCGCCGCTGGCACCATGCCAGGCGCGCTGCATGTGCTGTGGCGCGCGGCACAGGGCGGCTATCACATGGAATACGGCTTTTCCTGCATGGGGTATGAGGTTGCGGGCGCCATGGGCATCAAGATGGCCGCGCCGCAAAAGGATGTCGTCTGCATGGTGGGCGACGGGTCCTATATGATGGCCAACAGCGAACTGGCCACCGCCGTGATGATGGGTATCCCCTTTACCATCGTTCTGACCGACAACCGCGGATATGGCTGCATCAACCGGTTGCAAAAAGGCACGGGCGGTGCGCCGTTCAACAACATGCTGGATGACAGCTATCACGTGAACCCCGCCGACATCGACTTTGTCGCCCACGCCCGCAGCATGGGGGCAAATGTGGTCAAGGCGGCCGGGATAGCCGAGCTGGAATCGGCGATGCAGGCGGCAAAATCTGCCAGCGTTCCGACGGTGATCGTGATCGATACCGATCCTGCGCCGGGCACTGGTGCGGGTGGAAACTGGTGGGATGTGGCCGTGCCCGAGGTTTCGACGAGGGCCGAGGTGAACAAGGCCCGCGAAGGCTATGAAAAAGCGACAAAAGCCCAGTGGCTTGTGAACTGAGAGAAAGACATGATCCTTTTCGGAACGAACCCCATCGCCTGGGCCAATGACGACGACCAAAGCATTGGCGCCGATATCGCCACGACGCGCATCCTGGATGAGGCAGGCCGCCAGATTGGCTTTGACGGCATCGAAAATGGCCATCGCTGGCCAAATGAGCCAGAGGAATTACGTGCCCTTCTCGGCTCTTACGGGCTGAAGTTCATTTCCGGCTGGTATTCGACAGAGCTGCTGCTCCGCTCGGTAGAGGAAGAGATCGCGGCAGTGCAGGGCCATCTGGCCAAGCTGAAGCATAACGACTGCAAGGTCTGCATCGTCTGCGAAACGTCGAACGCAATCCATGGCGATGCCGGACGGCCGGTGAACGACAGGCCGCGTTTGACGGATGCCGAAATGAAGGCCTTCGGGGCGAAGCTGGAAAAGTTCGCCGAATATCTTTCGGGTCAGGGGGTTACGCTGGTTTACCATCACCACATGGGAACCATCGTCGAATCGCCAGAGGAAATCGACGCGCTGATGGCCGCGACCGGCCCGCATGTGCATCTGCTGTTTGACGCCGGGCATTGTGCCTTTGGCGGTGGCGATCCGGTGAAAGTGCTGACCAGGCATGTGGCGCGCGTCCGGCATTTCCATGCCAAGAACATCCGCCCCGCGATCACGGCGCGGGTGCGGGCGGAGGGCATGTCCTTCCTTCAGGGCGTGGTTGCGGGGGCCTTTACCGTGCCGGGCGATCAGGAGGGCGGGGTCGATTTCGGGCCGCTGCTGAAGATTCTGGCGGGCGCAAAATATGACGGCTGGATCGTGATCGAGGCAGAGCAGGATCCAAAGTTCCGCAATCCGCTGTTGTATCAGACTTTGGGGCTGGCAACGCTGAAGCGGCTGTCGAAAGAGGCCGGGCTGATCTGATGGGACGGTTCCGGGGCGCGCGCCCCCGGAACCCTGCGGAATATTTGAAGACAGAAAATGGGGGCAGGGATGGAACTGTTGCTGAAGCCGAAGGGTGCCAACGGCAAGGTGCATGACATTACGCCCGAAAGCGCGGGCTGGGGTCATGTCGGCTTTGGCCTTTATCGTCTGCGGGCGGGCGAAGCTGCCGCCGAGGCGACTGGCGACCGCGAGGTGATCCTTGTGATGGTCGAGGGCAAGGCGCGGATCACAGGCGCGGGGCAGGACTGGGGCATTCTGGGCGACAGGATGAATGTGTTCGAAAAGACACCGCCGCATTGCCTGTATCTGCCAAACGGCAGTGAATGGCAGGCAAGGGCAGAAACCGACTGTACGCTTGCCATCTGCACCGCGCCCGGCAAGGGTGGCCATGCCGCCCGCCGGATCGGGCCGGAAGGGATAACGCTGACCCAGCGCGGGCAGGGCGCAAACACCCGGTTCATCAACAACATCGCCATGGAGAACGAGGACTATGCCGACAACCTGCTGGTGACGGAAGTGTTCACCCCGCAGGGCAACTGGTCGTCCTATCCCAGCCACCGCCATGACGAGGATGACTTCCCGCGGATGACCTATCTTGAGGAAAGCTATTACATGCGCGTGAACCCGCCACAGGGCTTTGGCATCCAGCGCATCTATACCGAGGACGGCTCTCTGGACGAGACGCTGGCGGTAAAGGACCATGACGTGACGCTGGTGCCCAAGGGGCATCACCCCTGCGGCGCGCCTTATGGTTATGAGCTTTACTATCTGAACGTCATGGCCGGACCGATCCGCAAATGGCGGTTCCAGAACGATCCCGATCACGACTGGATCTATCAGCGCGACCTGCCGAAGTAGCCGTTCTAAGCCCGTCCCCGCAGCGGTTTACTCTGCCCGGTCTTTGCCGCATGGTCGGGCCGGTTCGGGTGGAGAGGGCGCATGCTGACACAGGTGATCGAGGCGATGCCGATGCCGGTGGTGCTGATCGGCGCTGATGCGCGGATTGCTGTCGCCAATCGTGCGGCCCATGCGATCTTTGGCCCGGTGATGGAAGGGCGCCATCATCAGACGGTGCTGCGCCAGCCGGTGCTTGTCGATCTGATCGCCGCGCTCGCCGCCGGGGAAGGCGCCCGCGAGGCCCGCTTTGTCGCGGCGGCAGGCGAGGAGGAAGCCACCTATCGTGTCAATGGCACACGGGTGCAGGGCGAAGGCAAGGAAACCGGGCTGCTTCTGGCATTCGAGGACATGTCGGCGCTGGAACAGGCCGAGGAGATGCGCCGCGATTTTGTGGCCAATGTCAGCCACGAACTGCGCACACCGCTGACCGCATTGACGGGATTTATCGAAACACTGCGTGGCGCGGCGCGGGACGACGCCCCGGCGCGTGAACGGTTTCTGGGCATCATGGAGCGGGAGGCGCGGCGGATGAACCGGCTGGTCAGCGATCTTCTGCATCTCAGCCGCGTGGAATCAGAGGAAAGGGTGCGCCCCACCGCCATGATCGATCTTGGCACGCTTGTCGGGGCAACGGCGGCAACGCTTCGCGATATGGCGCTGGAAAGCGGCGTGACATTGGAAATTGTCGGGTTTGACGGGCCGATAAGGGCACCGGGCGATGCCGATCAATTGACGCAGGTGTTCACCAACCTGATCGAGAATGCGGTGAAATATGGCGGGGCCAACCGGCCCGTGACCATCAGTGCCACCCGGATCGACCGTGATCCGGTTTTGCGGGGTCCTTGCGTCGACATCGCCGTGCGGGACAGGGGGGAGGGCATCGATCCGCTGCATCTGCCACGCCTGACAGAACGGTTCTACCGGGTCGATACCCACCGCTCCCGAGAAAAGGGCGGAACCGGGCTGGGCCTTGCCATCGTCAAGCACATTGTGAACCGCCACCGCGGCAAGCTTCGGATCGAAAGCGCGCCTGGGCACGGGTCGGTGTTTACGGTCCGGCTTCCGGTTGCGGCCTGACGCGCGATGTCGTCGTTCCGTTACCAATCCGTCATCCTGTCATCGCAGGAGACTGGTAGCCCCGACTTGCCTTTGCCCGCACAAAGGATGACATAGGGAGGAGCCCGGAACCGGGTGCTGTGGCAGGATGAACATGGAAGCGCATATCACGGCGGCTTTCGACCGCGATCTTGAATCCGTGCAGTCGAGTCTGATGAAAATGGGCGGTCTTGTCGAAGACGCGATCCTTGATGCAGCAACGGCGCTGGATACCCGCGATGCCGAACTGGCACAGCGTGTGCGCGAAGGCGACGGCGCGATCGACGTGCTGGAAATGCAGGTGAATGAAGAGGTTGCCAGGCTGATTGCCAGGCGCCAGCCAGCGGCGGGCGATCTGCGCACGGTCCTGTCGGTGATGAAGATCGCCGGCAATCTGGAACGTGTGGGCGACTATGCCAAGAACATTGCCAAGCGCGGGCAGCAGCTTGACGGCGCAACAGTGCCACAGGACGCTGCCGGTACGATCCGGCGCATGGCCCGTCAGGTGGCGCATATGCTGAAGGATGCGCTGGATGCCTATATCCAGCGCGATGCCGATCTGGCGCGCGATGTCCGCAACCGCGATGCCGAGATTGACCAGATGTACAATGCCCTGTTCCGTGTTTTCCTGACGCATATGATGGAAGACCCGCGCAGCATCAGCGGCTGCATGCACCTGCATTTCATCGCCAAGAATACCGAACGCATGGGCGATCACGTGACGGCGATTGCCGAACAGGTAATCTATGCCGTTACGGGCGCGCTGCCGGATGACGACCGACCAAAGGCCGATACGACAGGCGGCGGTTTTGCCGGGATCGCCGGGGAATAGCTGTCAGACGACCACGGCCGCCCCGCTGGTCGCCGGGCCGACATGGCTGCGGAAGCTTTCGAAAAGTTCGCGCCCGATGCCGAAGCGGTTCGCGGTCAGGTCCGGTGTTGCCGGTGTGCGTTTTTCCATATCGGAAACCAGGGCGGCAATCGTACCCGCAACGGCATCCACGCGGATCACGTCGCCGTCGTGCAGCAGCGCAAGCGCCCCGCCACAGGCGGCTTCCGGGCTGACATGGATTGCGGCGGGCACCTTGCCGCTGGCACCCGACATGCGGCCATCCGTCACCAGCGCCACCTTCAGCCCCCGGTCCTGCAGGACGGACAGCATCGGGGTCAGCGAATGCAGTTCCGGCATGCCATTGGCGCGCGGTCCCTGAAAACGGACGACGACAACGGTATCTGTGGTGAATTCGCCGGCCTTGAAGGCCGCCTTCACCGCCTCCTGGCTTTCGAAAATACGGGCAGGGGCCTCGATGACGTGGCGTTCGGGGGCGACCGCGGAAACCTTCATCACGCCGCGGCCTAGATTACCCGAAAGCTGTTTCAGCCCGCCGACCGGCTGGAACGGATCAGCGGCAGGGCGCAGGATCTTGTCATTCAGCGTGCTGCCGCTGCCGTCCTCCCACACCAGCCTGCCGTCCTTCAGCTTCGGTTCCTGCGCATAGCGGGCCAGTCCGTCGCCCGCGACCGTCACAACGTCATCGTGCAGCAGCCCTGCATCCAGCAGTTCCCCGATCATGAAGCCCAGCCCGCCTGCCGCATGGAAGTGGTTCACATCGGCCAGACCGTTCGGATAGACCTTGGCCATCAGCGGCACGGCATCGGAAATTTCGGCAAAGTCCTGCAAATCCAGCTCAATCCCGGCCGTGCGGGCCATGGCGGGCAGATGCAGCACCAGATTGGTCGAACCGCCCGTCGCCATCAGGCCAACGATGCCATTCACAAAGGCACGTTCGTCAAGGATCGCGGAAACGGGGCGGTAGTCGTTGCCAAGTGCGGTGATTTCCAACGCCCGTTCGGTCGCGGCCACCGTCAAAGCCTGGCGTAACGGCGTGTTCGGGTTGATGAAGGCCGCGCCCGGCAGATGCAGCCCCATGAATTCCATCAGCATCTGGTTGGTGTTGGCAGTGCCATAGAACGTGCAGGTGCCGGGCCCGTGATAGCTGGCCATTTCCGCCGCCATCAGATCCTCGCGGCTGGCCTTGCCTTCCGCAAAAGCGTTCCGCACTTTCGATTTTTCATCGTTAGGAATGCCGCTGGTCATTGGCCCGGCGGGAACAAAGATCGCCGGCACATGGCCAAAGGTGGCAGCGGCCATCACAAGGCCCGGCACGATCTTGTCGCAGACGCCAAGGTACAGCGATGCATCGAAGGTGTTGTGCGTCATCGCCACGCCTGCTGCCAGCGCGATGACATCGCGGGAAAACAGCGACATTTCCATGCCCGGCTGGCCCTGGGTAACCCCGTCGCACATGGCCGGAACGCCACCGGCAACCTGCGCCGTCCCGCCCGCGGCGCGGGCCGTGCTGCGGATCAGTTCGGGATAATGTTCATAGGGCTGATGCGCCGACAGCATGTCGTTATAGGCCGTGACGATCCCGATGTTCGGTGCCCGGGCCGCAACCAGCGCCGTCTTGTCATGCCCCATGGCCGCATAGGCATGGGCCTGATTGCCGCAGGACAGATGCGCCCGTGCCGGTCCCGCTGCAGCGGCCCGCGCCATGCGGTCAAGATAGTCCTGCCGCGATTGCCGCGAACGTTCGCGAATGCGGTCTGTCACACGGGCAATTGCGGGGTTCAGGGGCATCGGGTCACCGTTCGGCAAATGGGCGGGAAGGGTTCTTTGGCCAGTCTAGCAGGATATGTTAGCGCTAACAACACTGGATCGCCGGATACGTGGAATTTGCGCGCCTGGTTCATTTTCCTGTTTGTCCTGCCGCGCGTCAATGCCTAGGGTTCGGACCAAAATCGGGGACGGATAAAATGCGTAAACTTATGATCGGAACAATAGCCCTGGTAGCGGCCCTGTCCGCCTGCGGGCGCGACACTGCACCGCCCGTGGATTTGGTTGCTGTCCGTCCGATCTATGACGTGCAGTCCGTCTCGGTCATCGTACCGCGCAAGCTGACCGTATCTGATGCCAATCTGCTTTATCCGGTGGCAAACATCGTCTGGACGGAAGAGGCGCCGGGGGACAGGCACGCCCAGGTCGCTGCGATCCTGACAGATGCACTGACAGAAGCCACCAGCCGCACGAACTCCGACGCGGCTGCGGCAAGGCGCGATGCCATCGTACGGCTGGAACTGCACCGGTTCCATGCGCTGTCGCGAATGGCACGCGAACTGACCGGCGGCGTCCACAACATCGTGTTCACCCTTTACGTAACCGATCCGGTAACCGGTCAGCCCATCGCCGAACCCAAAAGGATCGAAACCAGCCTGCGGGCACCCGGCGGGGCAAGGGCAGCGGCGGCGCGCGCGCGTGGGGAAACGGAACGCAGCCGCATCGTCCTGCACCTGGCCAATCTGTTGCGGGGTGAGCTTTCCGAAAAGCGCCCGGTGGCCGAGGCGCAGCCCTGAACGCACCCTTTCCCCCGCAAAGGGCAGGGGATAGAAGGCGATCATGGAACAGGATCACACCCCGTCGCTGCCGGTTGTCCGGCTGAAACCCAATGCAGAAGCCCGCGCGATTCGCCACGGCTTTCCCTGGGTCTATGCCGATGAACTGGTGACCGACCGTCGAACGAAAGCGATCGCTCCCGGCAGCTTTGCCCGGCTGGAAGACAATGAGCGACGCGCGTTGGGGCTGGTCACGGTCAACCCCGCATCCAAGATCATGGCGCGGATGCTGGACCGTGATCCGGAAACGGTCATTGACCAGCCTTGGCTGGAAGCGCGGCTCGCCCGCGCGCTTGCCCTGCGCGAACGGCTATACGACGCCCCGTTCTATCGCCTTGTCCATGCCGAGGCTGACGGTCTGCCCGGTGTGGTCATCGACCGCTTCGGTGATGTGGCGGTGATCCAGCCCAATGCCGCATGGGCAGAGCGGATGATCGGCCCGCTGACGGCCGCCTTGCAGGCAGTGACGGGTGTTTCGACGGTGGTGAAGAACGGAACCGGCCGGTCGCGTGGGCTGGAGGGTCTGCCCGAAGAAACCGTTGTTCTGACGGGAAAGATCGATGGGCCGGTAGAGGTTGCGATGAACGGTGCGACATATCTGGCCGATGTGCTTGGCGGACAGAAAACCGGGCTGTTCTATGATCAGCGACCGAACCATGCCTTTGCCGCCGGACTGGCCAAAGGCGCGCGGGTGCTGGACATGTTTTCCCATGTCGGCGGCTTCGGTCTTGCCGCACTGGCAGGTGGGGCGGACAGTGTGCTGGCAGTCGATGCCTCTGCCGCCGCCCTGTCATTGGCTACCGGAGGTGCGGAAGTTTCAGGCTTTGCGACGCGCTTTGGTACAAGGCAGGGCGATGCCTTCGCTGTGCTGGAAGCACTCGCGGCAGAGGGTGCGCGCTTCGATCTGGTGGTCTGTGACCCGCCCGCCTTTGCCCCGGCCAAGCCGGCGCTCGAGGCTGGCCTGCGCGCCTATGAACGGGTGGCGCGGCTGGCCGCCCCGCTGGTGGCACCGGGCGGGTATCTGGTGCTTTGTTCCTGTTCCCATGCCGCCGACCTGACCCAGTTCCGCAATGCCAGCGCACGCGGCATCGGGCGGGGCGGGCGGCGGGCACAATTGCTGCACACCGGCTTTGCCGGGCCGGACCATCCGCAACTGCCGCAGCTTGCCGAAACCGCCTATCTGAAGGCGCTGTTTTTCCGGCTGAACGAATGAAGGTTCTGCTGGACGCTTGTGTGCTGTATCCGACGGTGCTGCGGGAAATCCTGCTGGCCGCTGCCGAGCGGGGGCTGTTCAGACCGCTGTGGTCAACGCGGATTCTGGAAGAGTGGGCACGCGCAACCCGCAAGCTGGGGGCCGTGGCCGAGCAGATGGCGAGGGGCGAGGTGGCGCAGGCGCAGGCCGATTTTCCCGCTGCCATGGTTCAGGTGCCGGAAGCCGTGGCCGCGCGGCTTGTCCTGCCTGACCCGGATGACGTGCATGTGCTGGCGGCGGCGATCGGGGCGGGCGCGGATGTGCTGCTGACCTTCAACCACGGCGATTTTCCACAGCATGTTCTGGCCGCCGAAGGCATCCAGCGGCGCGATCCCGACGGGTTTCTTTGGGAGCTGTGGTCAGGCAATGCGGATACCGTGGCTGCGGCAGTGACGCAGGTCCATGCCGAGGCGGAACGACTGTCGGGCGAAGCATTGCCGTTGCGGGCATTTCTGAAACGGGCAGGGTTGCCGCGCCTGGGCAAGGCGATGACAGCAGGTTAGGGCAGGGCGTTCAGGCCTGCTGGTGCCAGCGCCTTTCCAGCGCCTCGATAGCGCTGATACGGTCCTCAACCCTGGGGTGACTGCGCAGCCAGTCGGGGATTTCGGCACCGATATTTCCTGACAGGTGACCCAGCTTGCGGAACAGCGATTTCTGCGGAGCGGTGCCGATGCCCGCGCGGGTCAGCACGGCCGCAGCATATTCATCTGCCTCATATTCATCGCGGCGCGACAGGCGTGCAGCGAACAGGCCCAGCAGGAAATCCGCGATCCAGAACCCGACGAAGGGGATGAAGCGGCCAAGAATCGTTCCGATCAGGATGACCAGCGCGCTTTGTCCGGTAAAATCGATCATGCGGCGGCGGGTGTGGCCAAGCGCAACATGGCCCAGTTCATGCGCGATGACGCTGGCCAGTTCGGCGTCGGTCACCCGGCCCGCGCGGTAATGGTCAATGAAACCGCGCGTCAGATAGATGTTGCCGTCTGGCGCGGCAAAACCGTTCACCATCGGCGCGTCATGCACCCTTACGACCAGACGCGGAAGGTCGAGCGTTGATGCAATCCGCGCCGCCATGGCGGCAATGCCCCGGTCTTCCAGCGGGCGGGCATCGGCCAGAAGCCGGGCAGAGGATGCCCGCGCCGAAGCCAGCCGCAGCAGGGTTGTCACGGCGGTGATGACAAGCACGGAAATCAGAAGCGGTCCCATGGGGCGGATATGGGCGCGGGCGATGCGGAGGGCAAGACCCGACGCCCGGTGGTATCAGCGCGCCATGGCTTTCATCGCCGCGCTGATGCCATCGACAGACATGGGAAACATGCGGCCCTGAAACTGCTGGTGGATCATGCCGATGGTCTGGGTATAGCCCCAGTAATTTTCAGGCACCGGGTTGATCCAGGCATGAACGGGCCAGTGTTCGCGCGCGCGGGCCAGCCAGACGTGCCCCGCTTCCGGATTGTGGTGTTCCGACGCACCGCCGGGCACGGCCAGTTCATAGGGCGACATGCTGGCATCACCCACGAAGATCGCCCGCCAGTCGGGGCCATAGCGATGGAACAGGTCGGTGGTTGGGGTACGCTGGTCAAACCGACGGCGGTTGTCGCGCCAGACGAATTCATAAAGGCAGTTGTGGAAATAGATGTGTTCCAGATGCCGGAACGCGCTTTTCGCGGCAGTGAACAGCATGTCTACGCGGTTCACATGATCATCCATCGACCCGCCGATATCCAGAAACAGCAGCACCTTGATACCGTTGCGCCGTTCCGGCCGGGTGCGCACGTCGATATGGCCGTGCTCGGCGCTGGCCCGGATCGTGCCTTCCATATCCAGTTCCTCGACCCCGCCTTCGCGGGCCCAGCGACGCAGGCGGCGCAGGGCAACCTTCAGCCCCCGGCTGTTCAGTTCAGCCCGTCCCTCCAGATCGCGAAACTCCCGTCGGTCCCAGACCTTGACAGCGCGGCGGTGGCGGCTTTCATGCTGGCCGATGCGGATGCCTTCCGGGTTATAGCCATAGGCACCAAAGGGCGAAGTGCCCGCAGTGCCGATCCACTTTGACCCACCCTGATGCCGCCCCTTCTGTTCGGCAAGACGCTGGCGCAGGGTTTCCATCAGCCTGTCGAAACCGCCGAGCGCCTGCACCTTTGCCTTTTCCTCATCGGTCAGGTTCCCGGTTGCGAGACGGCGCAGCCAGTCCTCCGGCAGGTCCAGCGAGGCAAGAACATCGTCGGCAGACAGCGCCGCCAGCCCCTGAAAGCTGCGGGCGAAGGCACGGTCAAACGCATCAATCCGGGTTTCGTCCTTGACCAGAATGGTGCGGGCCAGATGATAGAAATCCTCGGGGTCGAATTCCGCCAGACCGGCGGCCATCGCCTCCAGCAAGGTCAGGTATTCGCGCACGGATACCGGCACCCCTTCGTCGCGCAAACTGGCGAAAAAGGGCAGGAACATGGGTCAGCCCGCCAGACGCTCGATCACGATGGTTGCGAACATGCCCAGCATGGCGCCGATCAGGGCACAGACGGCGGCATATTGCGCGATGTCCAGACGGTCGCCGCCCTTTTTGCGCGCGATAACACCGCCAAAGATGCTGCCCAGAAACAGCCCCGCGATCACGATCATCTTGTCAACCCTGTCCGGTTTGCAGGTGACAGCAACGCGATTTCGGTCAGCCGCGCCCGCACCGCCTGTTCAGACCCGAATCCGTAGCGCGCCCAGCCCAGACTGTCCACGCGCACTGTTGTCGCGTCCTCATGACGCCCCGCCATGTCCAGCGCTTCCGCCTTTATCATCAGCAGTGTGGCAAGCAGGGCTGCGTTTTCCGATCGCATCACCGTTACAAGCGAGCGGTTCGTCAGGGTGATCGCCTCATCCGCCTGTCCGGTCGACAGGGCGAATGCGGCAAGCTGCATCTCGACATGGGCCGCCTGCACCTGCGTTGTCGGATCGGCGGAAAAATAGGCCCCTGCCTGAAGAAAGGCTGCCAGCCCTTCGTCCAGTTCCTCGGCCAGGGCAAGGCGGCCATAGGCGAAGTGGCTGAAGCCCCGGCGCGGATCCTGCCAGCGCCCCGCTTCCGCATAGGCGACGGCGCGGCGCGCAGCATCGCGGCGGGCGCGTTCCGACCCGCCTCCGCCAAGCGCGGTTTCTATCGCGCGCTTCCAGCCGTCAGGCGTGGGCGGGGCAGGGGCGCGGGACAGGCCGCCCGACCCGCGTGGGTTGAACCGGTTCAGGACACCGGGCAAAAGCGCTGCAACCTCGCCCTCTGCCATGCCGGAGCGCAGCTCGGGCGCATAGGCCGCGCGCAGCATCAGCATGTCGAATCCGGTCAGGACGGTGTGGAAATTATCATCGTTGAACACCGAATCCGGCAGGCGATAAAGATCGTTCAGCGGGCCAAGCGCCTGTGCCAGTTCTTCGTGCAGACAGTCACGGATTTCCTGCGGGGCGGTGTCGTTCGGAATGAAAATCGTGGCCCTTTCGCGCATGGTCAGTGTGGCCCAGTCGACCCGCGCGCTGCGGCGAGAGGCGCGGTAGTCGTCCCAGCCGGTCACACGCGGGGCGACGAAGCAGGCCGCATTCGGCACCAGCGACTGCATCTTGCGGCGTGAAAGGAATTCCACAGTGATCTGGGCATCGCGAGCGTTGCCCTGGCGGATGTCGATCCCGGCTTCGGATCGCAGCCGCGCCAACAGCCGCCCAAGATCCTGCGGGGCAGTGGGCGGCACGTTTCCCGTCATCGTCAGGATGACCGGCCCCTCATAGCGGGTAAACACCGGCAGCGACCGTCCGCTTTCCAGACGGAAGAAAAGGTCACGGAAATCCTGGGCCATTTCCGCGTTGGACCGCTGCGGCCCAACAGGATCGGGCCGGTCGAAGCTGCGCATCGGAGGCAGTGCCAGCCCCGTGGGCAGCCGGGCATCCAGCCGCGCGGCAGTATCGTTTTGGGGTGCCACAGGGGCAGGGGGGCCGCCACATCCCACCAGAATCGCCAGGACAAGCGGCAGGGCCTTTGCCCAAGCCCCTTTCATCTTCGGTGGATGATCCGAAGTGGCGAAGTCCTGAAACTCAACGCGACTGTAATGTGCTGCATTCTGCACGGGCATATTCGTCGATCCGTTCTGCTCGTCGGGCGTTCCGCCGCTTGTTCGCCCTTAGATCACGGTCCACGGTTGTATTAAACCGGATTTGGGCAACCCCTGTTGTTTTCGGTCATGCTGTTGCCGTTGAAGTCGCTTGGCAGGCGGCGATCAGCCAGCGCTGGTTGCAAGATAGGCGATTCCGGCGAAGGCAAGCGCCAGACCGAACCACTGGACGGGACGAACCGCTTCCCCGAGAAATCGCCAGGCCAGCAGGATCGCAACCACACCGAACAGCGACGAGGCGACGGTGGCGAATTCGGCATCCGCCAGTGTGCCCGATGCGATCACGACACCTACCGCCACCACGTCAAGAAGTGCCATTATCAGGACAAGCGGCAGATGCGGGCGGTGCAGATGAAACCTGTGCCGCCGCAACACCAACACCACCGCCAATGCCATCATCGCGGCCAGTCTGGTGATGACCAGAACCGGTACTTCGGCCCATTGCCGTGTCGCTTCCTGCCCCAGGGCAAAGGTCAGCGCAAAACCGATAGAACCGGAAAGGCCCCATAAAATCGCATGGTTGCGGCCTGAAGTTACCGAAGGTTCCGCGTGATTTTCTGACAAGGCGGCGACCAGCGCAATCCCCGCGACCACCGCTGCAATCGCCAGCCATTGAGCCAACGTGACCGGCCTGCCCGTCACGGCAGCAATCGCCACGGCCAGAACCGGATAACTGCCGGTGATCGGTGCGACCAGCCGGACAGGACCAATGGCGAAAGCCTTGTAAAGGCCGACCCCGCCAATCGCGTAGGCCGCGCCGGAAAGAGCGGCCAGTGCCATTGCCCATGGGGTTGCCTCTTCCCATCCGCCCATGAATGCGGCAACCGGCAAAAGCAGCGCCAATCCCATCGCAAGGACCAACAACAGCGCGGTCATTGAATCGCTGCCACGCGAAATGATGCGCACCAGCAGGTCATGCGTTCCCCAGAACAGCGCGGCCATCAGGCCCAAGGCAAGCGCGACCATTCGAAGCCTCCTGCGGCATAGCTTAGGCTGCGCGGCACAGGATACAACCATGCACCGAAGGGGCAGGGTGCCGCCCCAAGCCCGGTCAGGCGGCGCGCAGTTCTTTCACACGGGCGACAGCGGCCCTGGCATTTGCGGTGATCTTCGCCCAGTTTCCAGCAGCGATATCTGCCCGCGTTGCAATCCAGGTTCCACCCACGGCGCGGACCTCTGGCAGCGCCAGCCAGTCGCCCAGATTGTCCATCGTCACGCCGCCGGTCGGATTGAAGGTGACGCCGGTATGCAGATAGGGGGCTGCAACATTCTTCAGCATGTTCGGTCCGCCAGCGGGCATCGCGGGAAAGAACTTGACCATCCGGCAGCCCGCCTTCAGCGCGGCCTGAAGATCGCTGGGGGTCATGATACCGGGTGCAAAGGGCAGGCCGCATGAGGCCGCATAGGCAACAGTTTCGGCATCGAACCCCGGCGCCAGCGCAAAGCGCGCACCGGCATCCACCGACTGATCGACCTGCGCATTGGTGATGACCGTCCCGGAGCCGACCAGCATGTTCGGCCGATGCTTTGCCATGGCCGCGATGGTTTCCCGCGCCGCGCCTGTGCGGAATGTGATCTCTGCCACGGGCAGACCGCCCTCGATCAGCGCATCCGCCAGGGGCAATGCCGCTGCTGCGTCATCAATGGCAATCACCGGAACGACACCAAAGCCCGAAAGACTGTCGAAGATGGTCATCCTGCGCCTCTCAACTGAAACAGAAGTCGGGGGGATCACTAGCGCCTGAGGGGTCATATCACAACGGAAAAGAGGATAGCGCTAACATGGTGGTGGTTTCTGATAGGTCATGGGCGCATGCCATACAGTATGTTGTCACCAAGTTTATGCGTCGTCTTCTCTGCAAAGTAGAAATGTCGCGTTGCGCTGTCAGAACAGGACCGGGCAGGGCGGAGACCTCAGATATCGCAGGCCTGACCGGTCCTGCGGTCAGGCTTACTCGGCTGCGTGAGCTGCCGCTTCGGCCGCGCGGCGGTCGGCACGTTTCTCGGCCCAGCCCTTGGGACCGGGTGGCTTGCGTCCGGTTGGCGTGTAGCGGGTTCGCTGCTTGCCGACTTTGACCGGCTCGGCAAGTCGGGCATCCTGGATCTCCTTGGCGAAGGCCAAGGCTTCCGACAGCCGCTTGTTCTCGGTGATCGCGGCATGGGTCACGCGCTGCTGGTCGGGGTCGAAGACGTGGTAGGGCAGGGAAAACCCCTTCCAGCGAACGTCAAAGCGCCCGTCCGGCCAGGCGTAGGTGTCGACATACTTGCCCACGAGGCCGCGCGAGACCTCCGTCTCTTCCAGCATGATGCGTTTGCGCTCATAGGAGAACGTCAGCTGCTGGCCGACATAACGCTCATCGCGCCAGCACAGGATGTCAGCCAACCGGTCGGGGCTTTCGGTCACTGCGCGGTGCAGGTTGTCAGGGCGGGAAGGGGTGCGGGCAAACTGCTGGTTGTGGCGCAGGATGCAGCCCGGCAGCCAGTCGTTGCCCGCCCTCATGCCGGTCACGCCATCGAGACGCATCTCCTTGACGAGCCGGTCTTGCAAGGTGCGATTCTTGCGCTCGACGCGACCCTTGGCCTGGCTTGAGTTTGCACAGAGAATCTCGATGTTTAGCTCGAGAAGCGCACGTCCGAACTGCGTGGCCTGATGCCCGGATTTGGCATCCGCTTTGGCGACCCGGAACACCGAGTGCTTGTCGCTGTAGAAGGCTACCGGCTTGCCGTGCAGGCGGAGATAGCCCGCCAGCATCTCGAAATAGGCAAAGGTGCTTTCCGAGGGGACGAAGCGCATCTCCTGGATCGCGCCCGTCGCATCATCCACCGCCACGATCAGCGTGCAGGGCGTGTCGCGATCCTCGAACCAGCGATGGTCGGACCCGTCGATCTGGATCAGCTCGCCATAGCATTCGCGCCGGAGCCGCGGGCGATGAAAGACCCGCCGCTGGTTGCGCGACAGCCAAAGCCCGTCCTCGACCATCCACTTGCGCAGGGTCTCTCGCGAGACCTTCACACCATCACGCTCGGCCGCCAAGGTCGGGCCGAAATCGGCATAACGCTCGCGCACAATCGAAAGGGTCAGATCCCGCAGACCCTCGAGGGTCCGATTGTTCGACGGTCGGCCACGCGCCTTGTGCCGCAAGGCGACCGCGCCGTCCTCACGGAACGTCCTGAGCAGTCTCTGAACCTGACGGTCGCTCAGACACAGAACCGACGCCGCTTCCGAGGTCGACATCCGGCCAGCAACAACGCCGGACAGCACCTCGACCCGGTGAACCTCGCGCTCGCTCATCAGCACCCATCCCATGCCGCCGACTCCTCGTTAGGGACCACGGCGACATTCTAACTTTGCTCAGGTGCGACACTTCTACTTTGCGCTTACACAGTAATTTCTTATAATCGTTATTATGTAAAATATTTATACGCCGTTATGCCGCAAGCCGTCATTCTTGCACTTCTTCCTTTGCTGCGCGACAAATCCACGATCCATATCGAAAGCCCAGTCATGTTCAATCGCACGCCCAAGATCGCTCCTTCGATCCTCGCCGCTGACTTTGCCAATTTCGGCGCCGAATGCCGTGCCGTCGTCGCGCAAGGCGCAGACTGGATTCATGTCGATGTCATGGACAACCACTTTGTGCCGAACCTGACATTCGGCCCGCCGATGGTCGCCGCCTTGCGCAAGCACATCGATACCGTCATGGACGTGCATCTGATGATCGCGCCGGTCGATGCTTCGATCCAGGCTTATGCCGATGCCGGTGCCGACATCATTTCCGCGCATGTCGAGGCCGGCCCGCATATCCACCGCACGCTTCAGGCCATCCGGGCAGCTGGTGTACGGCCAGCGGTGGCAATTAACCCGGCCACACCATTGGAATCAATAGAGATTCTCCTTGATGACGTTGATATGGTCAATGTGCTGGCTGTCAATCCGGGTTTTGGCGGGCAGAAATTCATTCCGTCACAGTATGACAAGATTCGTCGCCTGCGGGCGATGATCGGCGATCGTCCGGTGCACAGACAGGTGGATGGCGGCATTGCCCCCGACACGATCGCCGCTGTAGCCGCCGCAGGCGCAGACGTTTTTGTTGCGGGATCGGCGGTGTTTTCCGGTGGCAGCGCGGACAACCCAGATGCCTATGGCCAAAACATAATGAAGTTAAGAGAACTGGCGCAAGACGCTGTTATTAATTGAAAAACGGAATTGTCCTTTTCGATCTGGATGGCACGCTGATCGACAGCGCCGCCGATATCCATGCGGCAGCCAATCTGGTGCTTGAACAGGAACGGCTTGCTCCGTTGACCAAGGCTCAGGTGCAGTCCTTCGTGGGCAACGGTCTGCCGGTGCTGATCACGCGGCTGCTGGGTGCCCATGGTCTTGAGGATGATGTCGAACGCCATGCGCGGATGCTGGCTGCCTTTGAGGCCGCCTATACGAATGCAGTGGGGTTGACGACGGCCTACCCCGGTGTGCCGCAGGCTCTCGACACATTGCTGGCGCAGGGTCATCGACTGGGCGTCGTGACAAACAAGCCCCTGAAGCCAGCGCTTGCCGTACTGGCGCATCTGGATCTGCATCGTCGATTCGAACTTGTTCTGGGCGGTGACAGCCTGCCACAGCGCAAGCCCGATGCAGAGCCGCTGCTGCACGCCGTCCGCCTGTTGGGCGGCGGTCCCGCCATCTATGTCGGGGACAGCGAAGTGGACGCCGAAGCCGCTGCAAATGCCGCCCTGCCCCTGTTGCTGTTCACCGAAGGATACAGAAAGAAACCCGTCGAATCCCTGCCCCATGCCGCGGCATTTGCGGACTACGCAGCACTGTCCGGTTTGGTTGACGCGCAGCTTTTGTATAAAAAATTTCCGTAAGGTAAAAAATCAGGTCACAATCCCTTCGCGGCTATGGAACGGCGGGTGTTGGACTTCACACGGAACAGAGGCACCGGCAGATCGTGTCGCGATACAGCCTGTAAGTGAATTGGTGTCAGAATGTTGATCCATCTGGAAAAGGTGCTTGAGGCGACCTCGATAGAGGAAGTGTGGACCCTGCATCTGGCGGCGATGCGAGAGTATGGCTTTGGGAACCTGATCTATGGTTTGACCCGATTCCGTGGCGGCACCAATTTCGGGCCCGTGAACGACATGCTGATCCTGTCCAACCACGACAAGGAATACCTTGATCGCTTTGTCGGCGGCGGCCTGTATCAGGATGCGCCACTGCTGAAATGGGCTGCGGACAATGGGGGTGCCATTTCCTGGCGCTGGATTGATGAACTGGATCGGGCCGGTTCGCTGACAAGGCAGGAAAAATCGGTGATCGATTTCAACATGCGCCATGGCCTAAGGGCCGGTTATGCCATCAGTTTCAAGGACATATCCTCTAGCACCAAAGGGGCGATCGGTCTTTCCCTTGGTCCCGACGGGCGCCAGCATCAGGCTGATGCAATATGGGAACAACATGGGCGCGAGATCATCTTTATCAACAACGTCACGCATCTGAAGATGGCCTCGCTGCCCTTTGTGGGAAACAGCCGCAAGCTGACGGCACGCCAGCGCGAGGCGCTGGAATGGGCAGGAAATGGCAAGACATCGCTGGACATCGCGCAGATCATGGGGCTGACGCAGGGCACGGTCGAAAAACACCTGCGGCTTGCGCGCGAGGTGCTTGGGGTGGAAACCACGACCCAGGCCGTGATGAAAGCTTCTGTCCGCAACCAGATCTTCCTGGTGCCGGGCTAACATCCTGTGATTGAAAAGCCGCCGCAGAAAAAATTTTGTGAAGTAGGGAATTCCCCACTTTCTTTACCTAACGTTAAGCGGCAAGATATGCGTGTTCCGTGAGTGGTGGCATTGGCCAATGGAACAGTTTGGGTGATCGTGTCCGTCCGTTCGGCACCTCCCCTACAGACCGGGAAACCGGTTCGTCAGTGTGCTGTGTATTGTCCGCAGTATTACTGGCACGAGACCGTGGCGGCTTTTATCCCCAAAGCCCGCTGCAAAGGAAAACGGTGCGGTTCCCCAACCGCACCGTTTTTTAGTCTGAATTTTCAACAATCTCAGATTGTTGCGGGCAGAACTTAACGCCCGAGAGTCTTGGCGACTTCGGCAGCGAAGTCCTCTTCCTTCTTCTCGATGCCTTCGCCGACGGCCATGCGGACGAAGCCAAGGATTTCCACCCCGGCGTCCTTCGCGGCCTGGCCCACGGTCAGGTCCTGATTCATTACGAACGCCTGATTGACCAGGGTCACTTCGGACAGGAACTTCTTCATCCGGCCGGGAATGATGTTGTTCTCGATAACCGAATCAGGCTTGGGCTTGGCCGAAGCCTTGTTTTCCTCATGCGCCTTCTGGGTCTGCACGCTGCGTTCGCGCTCCACCACATCGGCGTCAAGCTCGGCTTCCGACAGCGCCAGCGGCGAGGTCGCGGCAACATGCATGGCGATCTGCTTGGCGATGCCGTTGTCGGTGCCCTTGACGGCGACAAGCACCCCGATCCGGCCCAGACCGTCAGCAGCGGCGTTGTGCACATAGGCCGCAACGCTGTCGCCCTCGATGCTGGCCATGCGGCGCAGGGTCATGTTTTCACCGATGGTGGCGATGGCGCCGGTCAGCGCCTCCTCTACGGTCTTGCCGCCCACATCGGTCGACTTCAGCGCATCAACACCATCCGCTTTCAGCGCTGCAGCGGTAAAGGACCGCACCAGCCCCTGGAAATCGGCGTTCTTTGCGACGAAATCGGTTTCCGAATTCACTTCCACGGCAACGCCACGACCACCCTGCACGGCTACGCCCACCAGCCCTTCGGCGGCGACGCGATCGGCTTTCTTGGCGGCCTTGGCCAGCCCTTTGGTGCGCAGCCAGTCAACGGCGGCTTCCATATCGCCGTTGGTTTCGGTCAGCGCCTTTTTCGCATCCATCATGCCTGCGCCGGTGGATTCGCGCAGCTCTTTCACCATTTGTGCGGTGATCGCCATTTTGGCACTCCTCATAGGGGTTCGTTTGTCCGGGCGGGGTATACCCCCACCCGGGTCACAGGCCGGTGACGGCCCGAAATCAGGCGTCGGCTTCTTCCGACAGCGCTGCTTCTTCGGGCGCCTCTTCCAGCGCACCAAGGTCAACCCCGGCCGCACCCATCTGGGCGGTCATGCCGTCGATGGCGGCACGGGCGACCAGATCGCAGTAAAGCGCAATGGCGCGGGCAGCGTCGTCGTTGCCGGGGATCACGAAATCCACGCCCTTGGGCGAGCAGTTGGTATCGACCACAGCCACAACCGGGATGCCCAGCTTCTTGGCTTCAAGGATCGCAAGATCTTCCTTGGACACGTCGATGATGAACAGCAGGTCCGGCAGACCGCCCATTTCGCGGATACCGCCAAGGCTGGCTTGCAGCTTGGCCTGCTCACGCTCCATGTTCAGGCGTTCCTTCTTGGTCAGCCCTTCCGCGCCCGAAGCCAGCAGCTCGTCGATCTGCTTCAGCCGCTGGATCGATTTCGACACGGTCTGCCAGTTGGTCAGCGTGCCGCCCAGCCAGCGGTGGTTCATGTAATATTGCGCGCATTTCTCGGCGGCTTCGGCAATCGCCGTGGATGCCTGCCGCTTGGTGCCGACGAACAGGATGCGGCCGCCCTTGGCCACCGTGTCGCGAATCACCTTCAGCGCCTGATCCAGCATCGGGACCGTCTGCGTAAGGTCGATGATGTGGATACCGTTGCGGTCGCCGTAGATGTATTCCGCCATCCGCGGGTTCCAGCGCTGGGTCTGGTGGCCAAAGTGAACACCAGCTTCCAGAAGCTGGCGAATCGATACGTCAGGAAGCGCCATTCCAAGTTCCTTTCCGGTTTGCGCCTTGGCAGGGGTTTCACCCCGGATCACGTCCGGGGCAACCGGTGGACCTGTGCGGGATTTCTCCCCGCAACGGCCCGCCCCTGCCTGTGAAGTAGCGCGCGTTTAGCTGCCCCTGCCCGGTTTTGCAAGGTGAAAAGCCGCATGTCCCTTGCGGACGCATCCACACCACGCGACAACAGTCCCATGACCGCCCTGCCCCAAATCCTGTGTATCGGTTCCGCGCTGTGGGACATCATCGGCCGCACGCCGCAGCCGATGCGGCTGGGGGCCGATGTGCCCGGCCGGATTACCCGACTGCCGGGCGGGGTTGCGCTGAACATCGCCATGACCTTTGCGCGCATGGGGCTGCGGCCTGTTGTGCTGTCGGCCATAGGGCGCGATGCCGAAGGCGACGATCTTGTCGCGGCGATGGACAGGATCGGCATCGATACGGCCTGTCTTTATCGGTCCGATGACCTGCCGACCGACCGCTATATGGCGATCGAAGGGGGCAACGGCCTGATTGCCGCCATTGCCGATGCGCATTCGCTGGAAGCGGCGGGCGCCCGTATCCTGCGCCCTCTGGCCGACGGCAGCCTTGGCAGCGATACCACGCCCTATGCGGGCAGCATCGCGCTGGATGGCAATCTGACAAGCGCGCTGCTGGCGGAAATCGCTGCGTCGCCCCTGTTTTCCCGCGCGGATCTTCGCGTCGCGCCGGCCAGCCCCGGCAAGGCAGAGCGTCTTCTGTCGCTGTTGCCGCATCCCGGCCTGACGCTTTACGTCAATCTGGAAGAGGCGGGCCTGCTGTGCCAGACGCGCTTTGACGATGCCCCGACTGCCGCGCAGGCGCTGGTCGCGCGTGGGGTCCGGCGTGTGCTGGTGACAGACGGAGGGCGCGCAACAGCCGACGGCAGCGCGGCCGGTATCCTGGTCGAAACCCCGCCCGAGGTGCTGGTGACACGCATCACCGGTGCGGGCGATACTTTCATGGCCGCGCATGTGGTCGCCGAAATTCGCGGTGCGCCGCGTGCCAAGGCGCTGCACAACGCCCTGCGCGCCGCCGCCGACTATGTTTCAGGAGATATTGGCTGATGCCCGCCCCGCTTGTTTTTTCACCCGAGGTCACCGCAGCAATGGCCACCGGACGGCCTGTCGTCGCGCTAGAATCGACGATCATCACCCACGGCATGCCTTGGCCGCAGAATGTCGAAACCGCACGGTTGGTAGAGGCAGAAGTGCGCACCGCCGGGGCCGTGCCCGCCACCATCGCGGTGATGAAGGGCGCGATCCATATCGGCCTGACTGATGAGCAGTTGCAGGTGTTGGGACAGGCCCGCGAGGTCATGAAGCTGAGCCGTGCCGACATGGCGGCCTGCCTTGCCAGCGGCCGCACGGGCGCCACCACAGTCGCGGCGACAATGATTGCCGCTCGCCTTGCCGGGATTGCCGTCTTTGCCACGGGGGGCATCGGTGGTGTGCATCGCGGGGCCACGACCAGCTTTGACATTTCCGCCGACCTCCGCGAACTGGCAGAAACGCCGGTTACGGTGGTCTGCGCCGGGGCCAAGGCGATCCTCGACCTGCCTGCGACCTTCGAGGTGCTGGAAACGCTGGGCGTTCCGTTGATCGCCGTAGGTCAGGATGCGCTTCCGGCGTTCTGGAGCAGGGATTCGGGCATGAAGGCCCCGCTGCGCATGGACAGCGCTGCGGAAATCGCTGCGGCCCATCTGATGCGGGCGCGTCTGGGGTTACCGGGCGGGCAACTGGTGGCAAACCCGATCCCGCAAGCCGCCGAAATTCCGCGTACGGAAATCATGCCCGTGGTGGAGCGTGCGCTGGCAGAGGCCGAAGTGCAGGGGATCAGTGCAAAGGCAGTCACACCCTTCCTGCTGCAGCGCATCTTCGAACTTACGCAGGGTCGTTCGCTGGATGCCAACATTGCGCTGGTGCTGAACAATGCACGGCTTGCCGCCGCGATCGCGAACGAAATCGCGCGTCTGGGATAGCGCCCTGATTCCATAGAACTTTCGCGGTGGCCATTGCCTGCCAGAGGCATCCCCGTCCTGACGTACCCGTTGAATGTGCGGGAACCAGCCCTTAAGGTCACATAGAACAGCGAGGGCCGGAATGCGCGACAACAAGGAGGAGGACGCCACCACACGACGCAAGGGTGGTATTGTCGCGGGGTTTCGTGCCTCATTCCTGACGGGGCTGGCGGTTCTGGCGCCGATAGCGCTGACGATGTGGCTGATCTGGTCCGTGGTCGGCTGGATTGACAGCTTCGTCTGGCCCTTCGTGCCCGCTGCCTATCATCCGGAGGTCTTGGTCAACCGCTGGCTCGGCCACCCGGACCTGAACCATCCGGATCACATCACGATCAACATACGTGGCGTTGGCGTCGTCATCTTTCTGATCTTTACCGTGATCGTCGGCTGGCTGGCGAAAGGCATCATCGGGCGACAGATGATTGCCTGGGGCGAAGGGATCGTGGACCGGATGCCCGTCGTCCGCTCGATCTATAACGGGCTGAAGCAGATTGCCGAAACCATCCTGTCGCAAAGCGAAACCAAATTCGACAAGGCCTGTCTGATCGAATATCCGCGCAAGGGTCTGTGGGGGATCGGTTTCGTTTCCACCCATGGCAAGGGCGAAATGGCTGTTGATCCGCTGAACGGGGAAAAACTTTACTCCGTTTTTCTTGCAACCACCCCAAACCCCACGTCCGGCTTTCTTCTCTATGTGCCGGAATCACAGATTCACTGGTTGAAGATGTCAGTGGAAGACGCTGCAAAGCTTATCATTTCTGCGGGCCTTGTCTATCCGTCTGACAAGGATGGAAATCCACCCAGGCTTGATGCCGTATCCGGCGATCACCCGTAAAGCGTGACCAGATCCAGCGTATCGCGTTCGTTCAGATCATCACGGTGATCGTCCAGAAACGCGTCGGCCGCCACCCGACCGGCGGCTTTCAATTCCAGAAGCAGGGAGGGTGTCGCCGACGTCTTGCTGGCCACGGACAGCCGGTTCATCAGATCATCATCCGCAATCATGTGCACCCTCGGGTCTTTCATGCGACCCTTGGGCAGCGTGCCGTCCGCGATCATGCGCTTGACGAAGGCAATGGCCCGCAATTCGCGCATCAGTGACGAATTGAAGCTGATCTCATTCAGACGGCTTTGAATCTCGGTGGCGGTAAACGGCAGTTCATCGCGCACCAGCGGATTGATGTTCACGATCACAATATCTTCGGGCAGATCGGCCCCGAATAACGGAAACAGCGCAGGATTTCCGGCGTAGCCGCCATCCCAATAGGCTTCTGTCCGGCCCGTGGCGGGGTCTTCCATTTCGATCGTCTGAAAGATGGTGGGCAGGCAGGCCGATGCCAAAAGCGCATTCGCCGTGATCTCCGCCCCGGTAAACACGCGAATCTTGCCGGTGCGCACATTCGTTGCCGCCACGTGCAGTGCCGGGCCTTCGCTGGCGCAGACCTTGTCGAAATGGAAACGTTTCACGATCCGCTCAAGCGGATTGCGGTAAAAGGCGCCCAGACTTTGCGGACTGTACAGCTGCGCCGCGATGTTTTCTGTCGAAAAGGGAAATGCCGTGGCCGCCATACGCGCCATGGCGGCGGGTGCGGGCAGCAGGGCCTGCAACCAGCTTGCCACCTGCCAGTCCCCCAGCGCGGCAACCTGTTCCCAAAGCCAGTCGAGGTTTTCACGCGCGCCCTTGCGTCCGCCCATGTGCAGACCGACCTTCAGCGCGGCCCCGTTCAGCGCCCCCGCCGATGTGCCGGAAATCGCGGCGATCTCGATACGGTCGTCCTCAAGGATGCGGTCCAGCACCCCCCAGGTAAAGGCGCCATGCGCACCGCCGCCCTGAAGCGCCAGGTTGATACGTTTGATGGAACGGTCAGAGCGCAGTCCAGCCTCCATCCACGCTGATCGTGGTTCCGGTGATCTGGTCGGCGGCAGGCGAACACAGGAACACAACGGTTCCGCCCAATTGCTCCACCGTCGCGAACTGGCGGCTGGGCTGGCGTTCCAGCATGACCTTCTTGATGACGTCCTCGCGCCCCATGTTGTGCGTTTTCATCTGGTCGGGGATCTGGGCCTCGACCAGCGGGGTCAGGACATAGCCGGGGCAGACGGCGTTGCAGGTGATGGGTTCTTCCGCCGTTTCCAGCGCCACCACCTTGGAAAAACCGACAATGCCGTGCTTGGCTGCCACATAGGCCGATTTGAACGGGCTTGCCGTCAGCCCATGGGCCGAGGCGATGTTGACCACCCTGCCCCACCCTGCCTTGCGCATCATCGGCAACGCCGCAGCCGTGGTGTGAAAGGCAGAGGACAGATTGATGGCAATGATCGCGTCCCATTTTTCGGTCGGGAAATCCGGAACCGGCGCGACATGCTGGATGCCCGCATTGTTCACCAGGATGTCGCAACGACCTGCCTTTTCCACCAGTGCCCGGCACTGATCGCCCTTGGACATGTCGGCGGCGATATAGCGCGCTATCACGCCAAACTCGCGGCCGATGTCCTCGGCAAGCCTGTGATCTTCGTCGCGGTCGGTGAACGAGTTCAGCACCACATCCGCGCCGGCACGCGCCAGTTCGCGCGCCACGCCCAGCCCGATGCCCGAATTCGATCCGGTCACGATCGCTGTCTTGCCCTTCAAATCCATGGCTCTCTCCCGCCTTGTTTCGGGCAGTATACGATGCAGGTGCGGAAAATACAGTGCAGATGCAGCAAAATTGCTGTGGCACATCAGCCATGCAACCTACGCCAACGCATAGATAAAAAAACGCCCGCACAAGGCGGGCGTTAAGTCGTTGAGGCAGGTTTCATACAGGCAAGAAACCTATCGAGCAGTGCATTCTTTATACCCCCAGACTTTCGGCCTTCCAACCTAAAAGTTTGAAAATGAAAGGAAGCAGGGTTAGCCTTGGGCATGTAATCGCCCAGAATACCAAGGATTGTTTCTAGGATGACCTTCGCCCACATCGCCCGCTTTCGCATTCTTGGCGTCGCAGCCGTCTGCGCTGCCCTTGGCAATTCCGCTGCTGCGGAACCGAGTCACGGCATAGCTATGTATGGCGACCCGGCCCTGCCACCTGATTTTGTGTCGCTTCCCTATGCAAATCCGGAGGCTCCGAAGGGGGGACGCATCGTGTTTGGGGAATCCGGCAGTTTCGATTCCCTCAACCCATACATTGTCACGGGACAATCCCCCTGGGGCCTGCCAATCCATACTGTTGAAACACTCATGGCGCGATCAATCGATGAACCATTCACCCTTTACGGGCTTCTGGCCGAATCGGTCGATACTGACGACGCGCGCAGTTACGTAGAATTTACCCTGCGTGAGAATGCCCGATTCTCTGATGGCAGCCCCGTCACGATCGAAGACGTGATGTGGTCGATGGAAAAACTGGGAACCGAAGGCGCACCCCGTTATGCGACAGCCTGGGCAAAGGTCGCAAAGATGGAGGCGACCGGTCCGCGTTCCGTGCGCTTTACATTCACCGAGGCCGACCGTGAGCTGCCCCTGCTGATGGGCCTGCGTCCGATCCTGAAAAAGGCGCAGTGGGATGGCAAGGACTTCACCCAGAGCACGCTGGAGGCCCCCATCGGAAGCGGCCCCTATACGGTCGATCAGGTTGAACCGGGGCGGTTCATAACCTTCAAACGCAACCCCGACTATTGGGGCAAGGATTTGCCCGTGAACCAGGGCACCAGCAACTTTGATGAAATCCGCTACGACTATTTCGGTGATGCGGGGGTTGTGTTCGAAGCATTCAAGGCAGGCGAAATTTCTGTCTGGCGGGAAACCAATTCCGCGAAATGGGAAGGTCAGTATGATTTCCCCGCTGTGGCATCGGGCGATGTGATCAAGGAAGAATTCCCGCACAAGCGGCCTTCGGGAATCAACGGGCTGGTGTTCAACACGCGGCGGGACATCTTCAAGGATATCCATGTACGTCAGGCGCTGACCGAGGCATTCAACTTCGAATTCATCAACACGACCCTGAACGGCGGGAAAGAGCCACGCATCTGTTCCTATTTCTGCAACTCGACACTGGCGATGGGCGACGGCCCTGCATCCGCAACGATCAAGGGCATGCTGGAGCCCTTTGCCGCCGATTTGCCGGTCGATGTGATGGACGCTTTCGCCCTGCCCGTTTCGGATGGATCAGAGGCCAACCGCGCCGGTATTCGCAAAGCCGCCGCCCTGCTGGAGGAAGCAGGCTGGACCGTGCAGGACGGTGTGCTGAAGAACGCGGCAGGCGAACCCTTCGCCTTTGAAATCCTGGTCGCATCGGGGGCGGCGGAAACGCAGTCCATCATCGATATCTATGTGGAATCGCTGAAGCGTCTGGGGATTGCGGTGACAGTGACCAGCGTTGATTCTGCGCAATACAAGGAACGCACCACCGGCTACGACTTCGACATGACGACCTATATTCGCACGATGTCCCTGTCGCCCGGGAACGAGCAGATGCTTTATTGGGGCTCTGCCGGCGTGACGGAACCTGGAACACGCAACTGGATGGGGATGAATTCCCCCGCCGCCGAGGCAATCATCAAGGCCATGGTCGGTGCGCGCACGCCGGAGGAATTCACCGTCAATGTGCAGGCGCTTGACCGTATCCTGACCACCGGGCGCTACGTCATCCCGTTCTGGTATTCGGATCGGTCGCGCATTGCCTACTCAAGCAGGCTTCACCATCCCGAAAGACTTCCGCTATATGGCGACTGGCCGGGCTTCATGCCGGAAGTCTGGTGGTATGCCGAATGAAATCAACCCAATGCGCGATTGTGCAGGAAAGGAAAACCATGAAGAAACTGATGCTGCTGGCCGTCGTGTCGATGCTTGCCGCCTGCAACACCGTTGCGGGAATTGGCGAGGATATTTCCGGTTCGGCCCGCGCGACACAGGAACGGTTCTGATCCATCAGCGGACCGGAACAGGAGGGTCGAAGACATGAAATGGCACCACGTCGCGGAAAACTGGCCCGCCTTTTTCGAAGCGATCGCGGATCGCTGGTCGGATGTCGATGAGGACGAGCTTTACGAAATCGACGGCGACCAGCGCGCGTTTGTCGCCTATATCGCCCGGCTGACCGAGCAGACACCCTTGGAAGCGACCGAGGAAATCCGCGAATGGCTGGCGGGCGAGGTGCCCGCCGATATTGTCATGGACAGCCGCCACGACAATCATTCGCTGTCAAATTCATCGAAATACGTCCCGGATGGCGAGGACGAATATGACGACGATGCCCGTTTTGGCGACGACGGGAACGATGAATAGACCGGCATAAAGACCCTGATCGCCCCGCAATGGCGGGGCGGCGGGTATCAGGGCGTTTCGCGGATATAGCGCGCCAGCGACAGGGTCGATCCGTCCTTGCCTTCGCCTGCGTCCTTGCCTTCAAGGACGGGCTGCAGTGCCAGCGCCAGTTCCTTGCCCAGCTCAACACCCCACTGGTCATAGGAATTGATGCCAAGGATCACGCCTTCGACAAACACGCGGTGTTCGTACAGCGCAATGATCCGGCCAAACGTGCGCGGGGTCAGCTTTTCATAGATCAGCGTGGTCGACGGACGGTTCCCCGGGAAAACCCTGTGCCGCGCCTGCCGGTCCAGCTCCGCGCCGCTCAGGCCCTTTTTCGCCATGATGGCGCTTGCTTCCGTAAGCGAACGGCCACGCAGCAGCGCTTCGGACTGCGCAAGGCAGTTCGCGGCCAGCAATGTGTGCTGATGCGCCAGATCGGTTTCATGCCCCTTTGCCGCCAGTAGAAACTCGCACGGCACCACGCGCGTGCCCTGATGGATCAGCTGATAGAAGGCGTGCTGACCGTTGGTGCCGGGCTCGCCCCAGACCACCGGGCCGGAATTCATCGTCAGATCGCTGCCATCCATCGCCACGCGCTTGCCATTGCTCTCCATCTCCAGTTGCTGAAGATAGGCAGGCAGGCGCGACAGGCGTTGGTCATATGGCAGCACGGCGCGGGTGGCATGGCCGCAGATCTGGTTGTGCCAGATACCGACCAGCGCCAGCAGCACCGGCAGGTTCTGTGCGAAAGGTGCACTGCGGAAATGCGCGTCCATCTCGGCCCCGCCGGCCAGAAACTCTGCAAAGTTGACCGGCCCCACAGCGATCATCAGGGAAAGCCCAATCGGCCCCCACATCGAATAGCGCCCGCCCACCCAATCCTCGAACCCGAAGACGCGGGAAGCATCGATGCCAAAGGCGGCAGTCCTGTCGGCGGCGGTGGACAGCGCCGCGAACTGCGCCGCGGGGTTTTTTACCTTTGCCGCCATCCACTTGCGGGCGGTTTCTGCATTGGTCATCGTTTCGATTGTGGTAAAGGTCTTCGATGCCACGATGACCAGCGTGGTTTCCGGATTCAGGCCCGCCAGAACGTCATGGACATGCGCGCCATCGACGTTCGACACGAAATGCGCGCGCGGCCCTTCGGCATAGGGCGACAGTGCGATGCAGGCCATCGCCGGGCCAAGATCGGACCCTCCGATGCCGATATTCACCACATCCGTGATCTTGCCGCCCTGCCCCTTGAACCGACCGGCGCGCACATCATCGGCAAAGGCCTGCATCCGGGCATAGGTGGCGCGCACATCCGGCATCACGTCGCGGCCGTCGACTGTGACCGAGGCATCCAGATTGCGTAGCGCGGTATGCAGCACGGCGCGGCCTTCGGTTTCATTGATCTTCGCACCGGAAAACATCGCCTCGCACCGGCTGGCCACATTGGCACCTTCGGCCAGCGCAAGCAGCAGGTCGCGGGCCTTGTCGTCGATGTTCGTCTTTGAATAGTCAAAGCGCATGTCGCCAAGCAGGGCCGAAAAATCCTCTGCCCGCGCCGGGTCAGCGGCAAACAGATCAAGCATGTGGCGATTGCCGTTGGCGGCGTGATGATCGGAAAGCTGCTGCCAGATCGTCATTTTGGAAACCTTTCCTGTAGATCAACAAACCATGGCGGGCCGTCAGGCCGCCCAATGCACCGTGGCATTGGCAAGCACCACTTGCACGGGCGCTTCCATCGGGGCAAGCCCCTTTGCACGTTCCAGCGCCGCGCGTTTTTCAGCGCCCGTGATCAGGATATGCGTGGCCATGGCGGCGGAAAGCACGCGCGCGGACAGGGTGATGCGCGGTTCCCCCGCCGCTGCGGACCGCAGCGCCATCAGCGCGGGCGCATCGGGGGCCAGCGCATCGCCCAGACGGTCGGCGCCGGGGAACAGGCTGGCGGTATGCATGTCCGCGCCCATGCCCAGCAGCAGAACCGAGATGGGCAGATGCGGCTCCACCACCGCACTCACCCTGTCGAGAACATCCTCGGGCCGGTCGGCGGCTGCATAGAGCGGCAGGAATTGCGCAGCACCTGCCCTGCCCCGCAACAACCGCTGCCTGAGCAGCCGCGCGTTGGAGCGGTCAGAGCTTTCCGGAACCCAGCGTTCGTCGTTCAGCAGCACCGTGATCCGGTCCCAGTCCAGCGGCAGACCGGACAGGATATCAAACACCGGTCCCGGCGTGGTGCCGCCCGGCACGGAAAACGTCGCCCGTCCGCCTGTCTGCAAGGCCATGCGCAGGTCACTGGCCAGTTGATCGGCCAGACCCATCATCAGCAGATCGCGGTCGGGATATTCGACGAATTTCATTCCTTGATATCCCGCCAGCGACGTCCGTCGCGGTGCAGCAGCATCAATGCATCCTCTGGCCCCGACGACCCGGCATCGTATTGCTTCGGCTTGTCGCCACGGGTTTCCCAGCCCTTGATGATCGGATCGGCCCAGGCCCATGCAGCCTCGACCTCGTCCCCGCGCATGAACAGCGTCTGGTTGCCGCGGATCACATCCATGATCAGCCGTTCATAGGCATCCGGAATATCCGCGCCATCTTCCCCCAGCGCCTCGGCAAAGGACATGTCCAGCGGAACCGATGTCAGCCGCATACCGCCCGGACCTGGCTCTTTTATCATCACCGACAGGTTCATGCCTTCGTTCGGTTGCAGACGGATCGCCAGCACGTTTTCCCGCCAGCCCTCGGCATCGCCAAAGATAGAATGCGGGGGTTCCTTGAAGACGATGGCGATTTCGGATGCCCGCGCCTTCAGCTTCTTGCCGGTTCGGATGTAGAAAGGCGTGCCCTTCCAGCGCCAGTTCGAAATCTCCACCTTCATGGCGATGAAGCTTTCGGTGCGGCTGTCGGGATTTTCGGAATCCTGAATATAGGACGGAACACCGGTGCCATCGGCGCGCTTGTGTCCAAGGTATTGCCCACGCACGATGTTTTCGGGGGAAACGGGTTCCAGCGCGCGGATCACCTTCAGCTTTTCGTCGCGCACGGCGTCGGGGTCGAACTTATAGGGCGCTTCCATCGCTATCAGGCAAAGAAGCTGCATCAGATGGTTCTGGATCATGTCCCGCATCGCGCCGGACTTGTCGTAATAGCTGCCGCGCCCGCCGACGCCCACGGTTTCGGCTACGGTTATCTGCACATGATCGACGTATTCGGCTTTCCACAGCGGCTCGAACAGGATGTTGGCGAAGCGCACCGCCATCAGGTTCTGCACCGTTTCCTTGCCCAGATAATGGTCGATCCGGTAAATCTGGTGTTCGTGGAAATGCGCGGCCAGAACGGCATTCAGGGCCTTGGCGGATGCAAGATCCCGGCCGAAGGGTTTCTCGACGACGATGCGGCTTCCGGCGGTCGCGATGCCGTGGGTATGCAGCCGCTCGGCAAGATCGCCGAACAGCGTCGGCGCGACCGAGAAATAGAAAGCGGTCACCACATCCTTGCGGATCAGTTTGGCCAGCTGTTTCCAGCCGCCTGTGCCCTGCGCGTCGATCGGCACATAATGCAGGCGGGTCAGAAACCGTGCGATACAGTCGTCATCCTGCTTGGCTGGCGCGACAAATTCCCTGATTGCGGCCTCTGCCTGCACGCGGAACCCGGCATCGTCCAGCTCTGCCCTGGCGGCGCCGATGATCCGCGCATCCTCTGGCATCTGGCCGCTGAGAAAACGGCGATATAGTCCCGGCAGAATCTTGCGCCGCGACAGGTCCCCTGTTGCCCCGAAAATCACCAGATCGAAAGCTTCGACCGGAATGACGCGCGATACCATGATGACCCTCGTCTTAAGCAGCTAAGGCAAATGTTAGCGCTAACGGTGATCTTTTACCCCCGGTGCGCGGTCTTGTCTACCATCACCTTAATTCCGGGCAAGAAGAATGCCGCCAGAAAACACTCCATCCGAAATGGTAAGCGAAAAACGGCAACGGAGTCGATTAGACCTCATCCGCCGGATGGCATTCCGCACGCAGCAAACCAGGCTCGGCAGCAAGGCGCTGCAAGATGGCATCGATTCCCTGATCGCTGATCGCTTCGGCGCCAAACTGCGCCGTCAGCACCAGTGCCGCACCTTCTGGTGCCGCCGTGACAGACGCAAGGTTCGCTCCGCTGCCCGCCAGTGTTCGCAGCAAAAGCGCGCGAACCTCGCCCTCCATTTCCGGCGGACAGACCAACGTGATGCGGAACTGCCGCAGGACCGGCACGCCTGCCCTTGTGTGGCGTTTCAGCCATTTCACCAGCGGGCGCAGCCCCAGGTTAACGAAAACCACCATTCCGGTCAGCATTCCGGCAAAGGCCAGCGCACCTGCCCCGGCCATCAATCCCACCGCAGCCGAACACCACAGCGTTGCAGCCGTGTTCAGCCCATGGACGTTGAATCCATCCCGGAAAATGATGCCAGCGCCAAGAAAACCGATGCCGGAAACCACCTGTGCCGCAACGCGCGTCGGGCTGACCTCATCCGGGAAAAGCTGCGAGAAAATCACGAAGGCCGCCGCGCCAAGCGCAACCAGCGCATTGGTGCGCAGCCCCGCCATTCGCTGGCGTACCTGCCGTTCCGAACCGATCAGTGCCCCGCAAGCCAGTGCGGCAAACATATTGATGGCAGCGGCATCAAGTGCAATCGTCATGACGCATTCGCCGCAAAGGCGAAAGCAACATTACAATCGCACCGTAACGATCTGAAAAAACTGCAAAAATGCCTCACGCTTCCAGTTCCGCATCCCAATACAGATAGTCCATCCAGCTTTCGTGCAGATAGTTGGGCGGGAACCGCCGCCCGGCATTCTGCATATCCGATGCTGTGGGTATCCGTGGCGGTCGGCGCAGCTGCATCCCGGTCTGCTTCAGCGACCGCGAGCCCTTGCGCAGGTTGCAGGGGGAACAGGCAGCAACCACGTTTTCCCAGCTTGTTATCCCACCCCGCGACCGAGGCAAGACATGGTCAAAGGTCAGATCGCCCTTTGCACCGCAATACTGGCAGCAGAATTCGTCCCGCAGAAAAAGATTGAAGCGCGTGAAGGCCACGCGCTTCTGGGGTTTGACGTAATCCTTCAGCACCACGACGGATGGTATTCGTATCTGCGACCTTTGGCTTCGCACCACCTCTTCATACTCGGCGATGATCGTCACCCGGTCCAGAAAGGCCGCCTTGATCGCTTCCTGCCAAGGCCAGAGCGACAGGGGATAATAGGACAAGGGCCGGAAATCCGCATTCAGAACCAGTGCGGGGAAATGCTTCAGCGCCCCCGGCTCTCGCACGAAGCTGGTCCTGAAATCTCCGTCTGCACTCCTGTCGAGCATCCGCTTCACCCGTTTGGTCGAAGACCGGTTAATATAACTATATCTGGCGTTACGGGGCTGGCAACCCCCGGTATCTGCCTTAAGTTTACTAGCGGGAGGAGATGACCACAGCATGACAGTCGAAATGACACCGCCCGAAAGCAGCCGCCCCGCCATTCCCGATGCCACCCTGGAAAGCGCGCTTTATGCCCGCGACCTTGCGGCGGCAGAGACGTTCTACAGTGGCGTTGTCGGCCTGCCGGTTATTGCACGGCAGGCGGGGCGCCATGTCTTCTTTCGCGTCGGTCAGTCGGTTTTGCTGGTGTTCAATCCGGATGCAACGCGCATCCCGGCCCCGTCGGGGCCTTTCGCGGTGCTGGTCCATGGCACCGAAGGCGCGGGGCATTACTGCTTTCGCGTGCCGCGCGACGATCTTGACCGCTGGGGGGCGCATCTCGCCGCATGCGGATTCCCGGTCGAGGCCGATTTTCACTGGCCCAAGGGGGCGCGATCGATCTACACCCGCGATCCGGCCGGAAATTCGGTAGAGTTTTCCGAAGCCGCGCTGTGGGAATAGTCGCAATCACCCCTGTTCCGGCAGCCGCTCCTTCAGAAACGCCAGTGCCACCGACAGCCCGTCGGGGGCGATGCCATGCCCGGTGCCCTTCATCACATGGCCAAAGGTATCGAACCCCGCCCCCGTCAGTGCCTGCCCGGCAAGCTGCATGTCGGCAAAGGGCACGACCGGATCGGCATCGCCATGCACCAGCAGCACCGGCGGTTTGACCCGCGCCTCCGCTGCAAGAAGCTCGGGCGCAAGCAGCCTCCCGGAAAATGCCACGACACAGGCCACGGGCTGCTTGCGGCGCGGTGCGACGTGCAGCGCCATCATCGTGCCCTGCGAAAAACCGAACAGCGCCAGTGCCTTGTCGTCGAGTCCTTCAGTGGCAAGCGTAGCGTCCAGCCACGCATTCAGGTCATCCGATGATGTGGCCAACCCTGCCTTTGCCTCGGCTTCCGAACTTCCATCCAGCCAGGGGATCGGAAACCACTGCCGCCCGAACGGATTGCCCACACAGGGTTCCGGGGCATCGGGGGCCAGAAACACAGTATCCGGCAGGTGTGCGGCCAGCGGATCGGCCAGCCCCAGCAGGTCCGCCCCGTCCGCGCCATAGCCGTGCAGGAACACCACGGCGGAACGGGCCTTGCCCGACATTGCAGCGCGGCGTCCGGATTTCAGCGGGCGGGTCATTGGGCAATTCCTTCACGGCTTTTGACAACGTGGTAGTAAGCCCAGAGCAGCCGCGCCGCAACGCCGCGCCAGGGCGACCAGTCTTCGGCCATCGCCCGCAGGGCCTTTTCCTTCGGGCGCTCGTGCAGGTCGAACAGAAGCCGCGCGCCTTCCTGCAGGGCCAGATCGCCGGGTGCAAAGACATCGGCCCTGCCAAGCGAAAACATCGCATAGATTTCCGCCGTCCAGATACCGATACCGGGAACCGCAACCAGCGTGGCGATGACCTTTTCCAGCGGGGCCGATGCCAGCGCACCGAAATCGATCCCTGCGCCGGCGAGCGCGCGGGCATAGCGTGCCTTTTGCCGTGACAGGCCAAGCGCGCGAAGCTCTTCTACGCTGGCGGCAAGGATCGGTTCCGGCGCGGTCATTCCCGCCGCCGCCAGCCGCGCCCGGATCGCGCGGGCGGAGGCCACGGAAACCTGCTGGCTGATGATCGCATCCATAAGCGGGCCGAAACCTTCGGGATTGCGCCGCAGCGGCAAGGGGCCGGTCAGCAACAGCGCATGGGCAAAGCGCGGATGTCGCGCCGCCAGCCATGCCGCGCCCTCGGCCACGCAGGCCTCTGTCATGATGATGCGCCCGACCATGCCGCCCCCGCTTTCGCTGCCATCATAGGAAGGCGGGACCGGGCCGCAACCCGAAGTCGCCGGCGATGCGCTTGCGCGCGAGCCGCGTGCGACCCTTGCACTAGACGATATCGCCGTTCCTTACCGGGCCCGCCCCGTGCAGCCTTTCCGCGCCGATCCCAGTGTATCCCGCAGGGATGGAGTCGATCCCGCGAAACTGGTCAAGCTGTGGCGCGGCATGGCTGACCTTGTGGCTCCACTCCGCTGATGGCCGGTCTTCGCTGATGCGTCTGAACCAGACCTGCATCAGGCAGATCAGGGCGAACGGTTCAAAAATCACGTTGAAGAAGATCACAGCCAGCAGAATGATGACGAAGGCATGAAAGAACGCCGGACGGTCTTGGGTAGCCTGGTATTCTGCCAACGCCGGTTCGACTGACGTCGTGTAGATCACCGCTGAAATCGCCAGAACGAAAAGCGTCAGCCAGATAGCGTTCTTCAGAACGATCTTCCAGTTCTGACCATAAAGAATCAGGGCGTTCCGCGCCGACCCCCACGGGTTGGCAGACTGTTTGTCGATCGCGTGGGCGAGAACGATCTCATCAAGGAAGCTCAGGCCGAAATGCAACAGAAGCGTGACCGATGCCGCAAGCGGTCTGGCCACCCTCTCCGGCAGGAAATTCACAATGCCAAGGAAGGTCCGGTTAACCGCGCGCACGACCGTCCTTATCAGTTCATCTAGCACGAAAAGGGCGGAGACCTCTCCAAACCGATCCTTCACGACACGATGACCAAAGCCGATCTGGCTTTGTCCGGAAGGCAGCGGGCGGTTCTGGATCATCTCGACGAGGACCGCGATATGCGCGGTCTTGATCAGGTACATAACCCAGCGGCGCGCCATTTTGGCAAGCCAGGCTGCCGCCACAAGCCCGAAAAGCGCGCCGATGAGGATCGCCTTCTTCATGTCGGGCACTATCGCAAGCCCTTCAAGATAGTTCATCAGGCCGATGCCTGCCCAAATCGCGAGAGCAATGGCAAAAGCCGAGACGACTGAAACCAGCATCCTGAAAAACAGGAAGGGCAGTGTTCTCAGCATCAAAGTGATCGACAGAAGAATGCTGAAATCCCACAAGGCAGGTGATCCTTTCGCGATCAGGCCCTTCGTGACCGGGCGACGGGACATCAGGGGTGCATGAAAAGACTTCGCCCCGACGGCGGCCTGATCGCATACATGGCTGGCGAAAATATGGCGGGTCGCAAGTCATATGGGGCAAAGTCTCGCCGCCGGTGGCGGGCGTTCCGGTCTTGCAACGCGATCTTCCTCACCGGACCGAAGCGGCTCATGCGACTGACTGATCATCGGCCAACCCGACACCCTTCCCTTTCCCACGCCCACCGCGCTAGACAGGGCCATGACCGACGCCCCCTTCCCGACCGACCCTGACACCGACCGCCGCGGCAAGCGCAATGTCGCAGTGCTCGTCGGGGCGCAGGCGATCCTCGGCAGCCAGATGTCGATGATCTTCATCATCGGCGGGCTGGCAGGGCAGTCGCTGGCCCCCAATCCCTGCCTTGCCACCCTGCCGATCACCGCCGTCGTCATCGGTTCCATGCTGTCGGCGACGCCACTGTCGTCCTTCATGCAGCGCCACGGTCGGCGGTCAGGATTCGTGCTGGGGGCGATTGCCGGGGCCTTGGGGGCAGGTATCGGCGTTCTCGCGCTGCTCAACTCCTCCTTCTGGTTGTTCGTGGCCGGGTCGCTGCTGACCGGCACCTACCAATCCTCGCAAGGGTTTTTCCGTTTTGCCGCCGCAGATACCGCCAGCCCGGCCTTCCGGCCCAAGGCGATTTCATGGGTGCTGGCGGGCGGGCTGCTTTCCGCCGTTATCGGCCCGCAACTGGTGAAGCTGACGGTCGATGCCATGGTGGTGCCGTTCCTTGCCACCTATCTGGCTGTGATTGCGCTGAACCTGATCGGTGTCTGGCTGTTCGTGTTTCTGGATGCCCCGAAACCCGTGGCGGTCATCGGCGCGGCACAGGGCCGCAGCCGCAGAGAGTTGCTGCGCGATCCGGTGATCCTTGTATCGATCATCTGCGCCACGGTGGCCTATGCGCTGATGAACCTTGTGATGACCTCTACCCCGTTGGCGGTGGTTGGTTGCGGTTTCCAGAAGGCCGATGCGGCGGATGTGGTCGCCGCCCATGTGCTGGCGATGTTCGCGCCGTCGTTCTTCACCGGCCATCTGATCGCGCGCTTCGGCGTCACCCGGATCGTCGGCGCGGGGCTGGTCATTCTGGCAGGCGCCGGCGCGGTGGCGCTTTCAGGGGTAGAACTTGCGGATTTCTTCATCGCGCTTGTGCTGCTGGGCCTCGGCTGGAATTTCACCTTTATCGGGGCGACGGCCATGCTGACCTCTGCCCACCGGCCCGAGGAACGCGGACGCGTGCAGGGGATGAACGACCTGATTGTATTCGGGGGCGTTTCGGTGGCCTCGCTTTTTTCCGGCGGGTTGATGAACTGCTCGGGCGGCTCTGTCGTGGCGGGTTGGCAGCTGGTCAACATTGCCATGCTGCCCTTCCTGGTGCTGGCGGGCGGCGCGCTGATCTGGCTGGCGATGCGGCCAAAGGCGGGCTGAGCGCGGCGCTGCACCTCCTGACATGTAACAAATTGGCCCCGGGATATTTCAGCCAGACTGAAAGGGCTGGCTGCTACCAGCCACCGGTCAGGGCCAGACGGGCGAGAGCAAAACGCCGACGGAACTCCGACGGCGCAAGTGTACCGTTCTGTACGGATTGCGGTTCCCGCGCCGCCCTGCGCAGGATCGGCGCGGACAGGCAGGCCGGGAAGAAGGCGGGCTGTGCGGCGGCGGGCACTGCGGCCCGTTTGCGCCGGGCCCGATCAAGTGCCGCCATGCCCACCTGTGCCAGTTCGGGAATCTTCGCAGGATCGTCCCCCGGCAGGCAGGGCAGACCGCGGGCCATGAGTTCCGGCACGGCCAGAAACCAGCTCGCCAGCCCCTGCGCCCGGCCAGCATCGCGGAAAGGCTGTTCCGATCCCGCCCCCAGTGACCGCCCGGCTGCGAACATCAGATTGCCTGCGGTGGCATCAATATGGGACAACAGCGCCGCCTCATCCGCAAAGGGTTCCCGCCAGATGTCGCGCCGTCGTGCCTCGGCCATGGCCATAAGCGGCGCAGCCGGCAGGCCATCCGCGATGAGCGTCGCCAACGGCCCCGCCACCTCATGCGCACGCGGGGGCTCTCCGCGCGCGGCGGCCTCCACCGTATCCACCCACCATTGCAGGCGCATCTCGGCGATCAGCCCCTCCCCCGTCACGAAAGGGGCGCGGGCGATTTCAAGGTTATAGGCATAAAGCGGCCAGAGTTTTTCCCGCGCCGCGACAGGCGCAGCCATGGTAGCGGCAAAGCGGTCCGGGTCGCCCTTTTCCACCAATGCGGCGCAGGCGGCAATACTCATGCTTGTTCCAGAAGCATGGCCGGTTCCACGACCAGAAGCGCATAGGCGATCTCGTCGGGGGCTGCTTCCCATTGCGCGATCTCTTTTGCATTCTCATCAAGCGCTTCGGCCAGCGCCGGTTCCGGGGCCTGCTGCCGCAGCGCCGCGATGCGGGCGCGCATCGGGCCGAAGTATTCCGCCCATGCCGCGCCAACGATGATCCGGTGAGCTATGGTGCGAAAGCCCGCCGCCTTCACGCGCGCGACGATGCCATCAAGCCCGGTAATCGCGGGGTACTGTTCCCAGAACGCCCGCGCAATGTCCGAGGGCGCATCGCTCAGCAACACCGGCTCTGAAAACGCTACCCTGCCGCTTGGTGCCAGCGCCGCCCGCCACTGTCGCAGCCCTTCGGTGACGCCCGGAAAATACAGTGCCCCCGCGCACCATATAAGGTCATAAGGTCCTGAAATCGCAGTCATATCCCCCTGGCGCACCTGTACGCGCGGACCAAATCCCGCCAGCCGCGCGCCTGCCGCCTGAACGAAATGTTCATGCATCTCCACCGCATCGATCCGCGCATGGGGAAGCGCCTCCGCCAAGGTCACCGTATCCGCCCCCGGCCCGCAGGCGGCGTCGCAGACCCGCGCCGCACCCCCGATGCCCGCCACCGAAAGCGCCCAATGCACATCCGCCGCCGTGCCCGGCCCTTCACGGTAAAGGTCGCGGTGAACGGTAAAGAAGGCTTCTTCCGGTGTCATTGCCCCCACCTCATTGGGATGATGCTCCGTCGCGGATCAGCTTCCATGTCACCGCGTCCAGCAGTGCCTCGAAGCTGGCATCGACGATGTTGGGCGAAACGCCCACGGTCGACCAGCGATGGCCCGCCGCATCCTCGCTGTCGATGATGACACGGGTCACAGCCTCGGTCCCGCCTTGCGTGATCCTGACCTTGAAATCCTTCAGCTTCATGTCGTCGATATAGCTTTGATAGGGGCCAAGGTCTTTCGCCAAGGCCTTGGACAAGGCATTCACCGGGCCACGATCCGATCCGCTTTCATCCATCGATTCCGAAACCGACAACATCTTTTCGCCGCCGATCTTCACCACGACCACCGCTTCGGACAGCGTCACCATCTCGTTGTACTTGTTCTTTCGCCGCTCCACCGTCACCCGGTAGCGCTTGACCTCGAAGAACTCTGGCAGCAGGCCCAGTTCCGCCCGCGCCAGCAATTCGAAACTGGCCTGCGCGCCGTCATAGGCATAGCCCTGATCCTCCCGCGCCTTGATCGCGTCGAGGATACGCGCCAGACGCGGGTCGCCCGGTGCCACATCGATCCCCGCCGCCAAGAGCCGCGCCCGCAGGTTCGACTGCCCCGCCTGATTGCTCATCGGGATCACGCGATCATTGCCGGTGGCTTCCGGGGGCACGTGTTCATAGGTGGTCGGGTCTTTCAGGATGGCGCTGGCGTGCAGGCCCGCCTTGTGGGCATAGGCCGAGGCACCCACATATGGCGCCGACCGCAGCGGCACCCGGTTCAGGATGTCATCCAGCATACGACTGGTTTTTGTCAGCGTTTTCAGGGCGTCACGGGTGATGCCAGTGGTGAACCGGCTGGCATAGGGTTCCTTCAGCAGCAGCGTCGGGATCAGCGTGGTCAGGTTGGCGTTGCCGCAGCGTTCGCCCAGACCATTCAGTGTGCCCTGCACCTGCCGCGCGCCCGCGTCGATAGCAGCCAGCGAACAGGCCACCGCATTGCCGGTATCGTCATGGGTGTGGATGCCAAGACGGTCGCCCGGAATGCCCGCCGCGATCACCTCGGTCGTGATGCGGCCCACATCGGCGGGAAGAGTGCCGCCGTTGGTGTCGCACAGCACGATCCAGCGCGCCCCGGCATCGTAAGCGGCGCGCAAGCAGGACAGCGCGTATTCGGGGTTGGCCTTGTAGCCGTCAAAGAAGTGCTCGGCATCGAACAGCGCCTCGCGGCCCTGTGCCACCAGATGCGCAATGGAGGCGGCAATGTTCTCGCGGTTCTCCTCCAACGGGATGTTCAGCGCGGTCTCGACATGGAAGACATGCGTCTTGCCAACCAGACAGACGGCGGGCGTGCCCGCGTTGATGACGGCGGCCAGAACATCATCGTTTTCGGCAGAGCGGCCGGAGCGCTTGGTCATGCCGAATGCGGTGAAAGTGGCGCGGGTTTTCGGGGCGGCGGCGAAGAATTCGCTGTCGGTGGGGTTCGCCCCCGGCCAGCCTCCTTCGATGTAGTCGAGGCCAAGCGCATCCAGCGCCGCAGCGATGCGCTGCTTTTCGGGAACAGAGAACTGCACCCCCTGCGTCTGCTGCCCGTCGCGGAGGGTGGTGTCGTAGAGGGTGAGGCGATCGCGGGTCATGGCATTACCTGCATCGGAAGGGCGCACAGAGGACCGACAGGAAAAGGTCCGGTGGACCTTTTCCCGGTCCGATTGGCCGCAGCGCAAGCGCAGGCCAAGGGGGGCGCGGCCAAAGCGCGATGGGCTGCGCGGGTGGCGGCCGCCCAGGCGGGTGCGAAT
>JBOFCO010000064.1:0-2154 GCA_051646105.1 Paracoccaceae bacterium | reverse complement strand
TGATGCGGACCCCGGCTCCTTCGATTTCTTCTGTGGCCAGCGCGCGGGATTTGAAGAACCGCGCCTGCCAAAGCCATTTGTCCAGACGAAGGCTGGGCGCACCATCAGTATCGCTGCGCCCACCTTTGCCTGCCAAATGTCAGACCTTGCCCTTCAGCGCCATCAGGACGGCAAAGGGGTTATCCGGGTCGATGGGTTTCTCTGCACGCGGCGGGCGGGCCTCGAACGACTTTTGGCGGTCATCGCGGCTGTCGGGTTTGCCACCCTTGCCCTTGAAGCGATCGCCCCGTTCGCCTTGCGGACGGTCGCCCTGAGGACGATCACCGCGCGGCTTGTCGCCTCGCGGTTTGTCGCCACGGGGCCTGTCACCATGCGGCCTATCACCACGCGGACGGTCACCCCGGGGCTTGTCGCCTTCGGGTTTCGCCACATCTGCCCCCTCGGCGGGCTTGTCGCCTTGGGGCTTGCGGTCACCGCGCGGGCGGTCTCCCCGGCGTTCACCTTGTGGACGCTCGCCTTGCGGGCGGCGGTTTTCCTGGCGCATCTTGGGCGCCCAGGTAAAGGTATAGAAGACCTCCATCTCTGGCGCGGCCTCTTCTGCCACCGCTTCGGGTTCCGGCACGGGTGCCAGCAAGGACACCTCTTCCGGGATGGGGTTCAGGATTTCACCTTCAGGGATTACCACGGGTTCCAGAACCGCAGGCGCGGATTTGGTTTTCACCCGCTCGGCTTTTTCGCCCTTGTAGCCCAGCCCGGCCATCAGATCGGAGAACTGCTCCAACGACAGGCCGGTGATCGACAGCATGTCTGGCACGGCCTCAAACCCGGCGCGGCTGTCTTTCGTGCGCAGGATATCGGCCAGCCGCTCCAGCATATCAATGCGGATCGCCCGCGTTCCTGCCGGATGATACCCCGCCAGCGTGTAATGCTGCTTTGGCACCGCATCGATGTTCGGGATTGTCACCAGACCCGGTGGCGGGCTTTCCGGGAATTCCGTCAGATCATTGAACAATGACCACAGCACCAGCCGCAGCCGCGTTGGCGCGGGCTTCAACAATGCCGGCAAAAAGATCGTGAACTGGCCAAAGCGCACGCCATGCTTGCGCAGCGCCCCCCGCGCGTCCTGATCCAGCGATTTCACGTCATTGGCCACCACATCGCGCGGCAGAACGCCCAGCCCTTCGGACAGACGAAACGCAAAGCCGCGCGCAAGGCCGGTGAGCGTTTCATCGCGGCCCATCGCCAGCAGCGGTTCAAACAGGGCTGCCACCTTGCGGTCAATGAAATGCTGCAGGCGGCGGCGCACCTTGTCTGCCACATCGGGGCCAGCTTCATCATCGACAAAGGCCTCAACCGTCGGCCGCGTGATCTCGCCCCCCTTAACCAGCTTGCCCACCGCAGTGGTGCCCCACATCAGGCCGCCCTGTTCGGTGAAATCAAGCTCGGTGTCCGGCGCGTTATAGAAACGGTCGGCGCGCAGATGGAATTCCGGCCGCAAGGCCTGTTCCGCCGCCTGCCGCAAGGTGCGCGCTTCATCCGGGCTGCCAGAGGCATCTTGCCGGAAACGGAACCCTTCCAGTCGGCCGACGAATTCGCCTTCCACTGTCACTTCGCCTTTGTCATTCACCTCGGCCACGAGGGTCTCCTTTTGCTTCAACCGCCGCATCAGAACCGATGTGCGGCGGTCAACGAATCTTTGCGTCAGGGCTGTGTGCAGCGCATCTGACAAGCGGTCTTCTACAGCGCGGGTTTCGTCGCGCCAATGGCTTTCGTCCTGAACCCAGCCTTTGCGTTGCGCCACGTAAGTCCAGGTGCGAATATAGGCAAGGCGTTTGGACAGGGTATCTATATCGCCCACAGGCTTATCTATACGCTCAATCGCGGTTTTCAGCCAGTCCGAAGGGATTTCGCCTTTGCGCAGGAATTCAAAGATTCGCGACAAAAGGGCCGCATGTTCAGGGCCAGAGCTGCCCCGGAAATCAGGCACGCGGCAGACATCCCATAGCAGTTTCACATCCTGCGGGCCACGGATCAGATCGCGCAATTCGGGTGTGTCGGACAGGGTTTTCAGCGCTGTCAGATCGTCGTTGTCACGCGCACGGGTCAACCAATCATTCGTTGTGGGTGCCTCAAGGCTGCGGATCAGGCGTTCGG
>JBOFCO010000238.1:0-64870 GCA_051646105.1 Paracoccaceae bacterium | reverse complement strand
GAGTCTGCCTATCCGGGGCGGCTGACCGTGCTGAACGGCGACGCGATGGAGGTGGATGCCCTTGCTCACCTGGCACCACCGATCCGGGTGGTGGCGAACCTGCCCTATAACGTCGGGACCGAACTGCTGATCCGCTGGCTGACGCCGCCAGTCTGGCCGCCAGTCTGGCAAAGCCTGACGCTGATGTTCCAGAAGGAAGTGGCCGAGCGTATCGTGGCAAAACCGGGATCGAAAGCCTATGGCCGTCTGGCGATCCTTGCGCAATGGCGGTGTGACGCACGCATTGTCATGACCCTGCCGCCAGAGGCCTTTACCCCCGCGCCTTCGGTGCATTCGGCGGTCGTGCATCTGACCGCCCTGCCCGCACCACGCTTTCCGGCGGATGCAGCGGTGCTGTCGCGCGTCGTGGCGGCTGGCTTCAACCAACGCCGCAAGATGCTGCGCGCAAGTCTGAAGGGCGTGGCCCCGGATATCGAAAGCAAGCTTATGGCGGCCGGCATCCCGCCCACGGCGCGCGCCGAGGAAATCGGGCTGGAGGCCTTTTGCACGCTGGCGCGGATCGTGGCGCAGGGCTGATGCCCCGCGCCCGGTCTGTCACTCGGAAGCCGCAGGCGTATCGCCGGTTTCGGCAGCAGCGGCCTTCGGCTTGCGCGGTGCGCGGCGCGGGCGTGCCTCTTTCGGGCTTTGCTCAGCGTTGTCTGCCCCGGCGTTTGCCTGATCGATATTTTCGCGCGGCTCGCGCGGCGGGCGTTCCCCGCGCGGCGCGCCCTGTTGGCGCGGCGGCCGCTGGCCCTGTCGACGTGGCGCCTGCTCTGCGCGGGCGGCGGTTTCCAGCGGCTGTTCGGGCGTGTCTACCAGACCGGGATCATCTTCCCGGTCGTCGTCTCCCATGCCGGAAACAAAACGGTGGAGACCGCTGTCATCGGCTTCGCCGTGAGCGTTGATTTCTGGCTGTGTCTCATCGGGGCTATAGACGGGCTGATCGTCCCTGCCACCGAAATCGCGGGGCTGATCACGGCGGTCGTTCTGGTAACCGCCACCCTGGCCGTTTCCGTTCTGGCCGTTGCCATTCTGACCCTGCCCGGCATAGCCTTGGCCACCATAATTCTGGCCGCCGATGTTCTGACTGCCCTGACGCTGTTCCTGCTCGCGCTGCAATTCGCGCTGCGCCTCACCCAGCATCCGCGTGTAATGTTCCGCGTGCTGAAGAAAGGCTTCCGCTGCCACCCTGTCGTTGGAAAGCTGCGCATCGCGGGCCAGCATCAGATACTTTTCGATGATCTGCTGCGGGGTGCCGCGCACCTTGCCTTCGGGACCGGAACTGTCGAAGACGCGATTGATGATGTTGCCAATGCTGCGCTGGCGGTTCGATTTCGAACGCGAACGGGACTTGGATGATCTCATTGTGCTTTTGATTCCAGCCTTGGTCTGGCCCTGCCTGGGATCGCCGGGGTTTCGTACCCTGTCGTCGATCCCACAATGTCAGGCTTGCTTGCGCCACGGGGGCCGAATACCGCCCGACCTGCGCAGGAGGGGTTAAACACAGCTATGCAGGGCTGACAAGAAGATTCTGCGCGGGGACGGGGAAAAGCCGCAGCCTCAGGCGCAGCCGCAACTGTCGGTATCGCCGGGCTTGACCGCACGCACCACCCGGTCGCGGCCGTCAAAGTCTTGCAGGATGGAAACTGCCTCCAGCCCCGCAGCGGCCAAAAGCGCGGAAACCGCTTGCCCCTGCGTCGGGCCAATTTCCACCAGCAGCCGCCCACCGGCCATCAGCCGCGCCGACGCATTGCGGGCGATGATGCGATAGGCATCCAGCCCGTCGCCACCCGGCGTCAGCGCCAGATGCGGTTCCCAGTCGCGCACCTCGGGGGCAAGGCCAGGCATCTCGTCGGCGGCAATATACGGCGGGTTCGACACGATCAGGTCATAACGTCCCGGCACGGCGGAAAACCAGTCCGAGACGCGAAAGCTGGCGCGCGCTGCGAGGCCCAGTGACCGGGCATTTTCGCGGGCAACCTCCAGCGCGGCGGCAGAAATATCGACGCCAAGACCGCGCGCAATGGGCATGGATTTCAGACAGGACAGCAGGATGCACCCCGTGCCCGTGCCCAGATCGAGCATGTTCATGAAAGGGGACTGGACAGCCTCGGCCACCAGCGCCTCCGTATCAGGGCGCGGATCAAGCGTGTCGCGCGTCACGCGGAAGGCAAGACCCCAGAACTGGCGATTTCCGATGATCTGGGCCACGGGCTGGCGGGCGAGCCGCGCGGCAACCGCAGCCTCATATGCCGTGACCTGGGGCGCGGTCATCTCATCTGGCATATGCAGCGTCAGCCGGTCGACGGGTATGCCAAGCGCATAGGCCATCAGCCAGCGCGCATCGCGGGCAGCGTCAGGGATACCGGCCTGTGCCAGCCGCTGCGCGGATTCGCGCAGCACTTCGCCGACGGTCACGCCTCCATCTCCGCCAGTCGGGCGGCCTGATCGTTGGCCACCAGCGCATCGATGATGTCATCCAGCCCCCCGGCCATGATCTGCGACAACGCATAAAGCGTCAGGTTGATGCGATGATCCGTCATCCGGCCCTGCGGAAAGTTGTAGGTGCGGATGCGTTCCGAACGGTCGCCGGACCCCACCTGCGATTTGCGGTCCGCAGCACGCTGATCTGCGGCGCGGCTGCGCTCCATGTCGTAAAGCCGGGCCCGCAGCACCGCCATGGCGTTCGCGCGGTTCTGGTGCTGGGATTTTTCCGAGCTCGTCACCACGATCCCGGTGGGGATATGGGTGATGCGCACGGCGCTGTCGGTGGTGTTCACATGCTGCCCGCCCGCGCCGGATGCCCGCATGGTGTCGATGCGGATATCGGCGGCGGGGATGTCGATATCCACTTCCTCTGCTTCCGGCAGCACGGCCACGGTCGCGGCAGAGGTGTGGATGCGCCCGCCGCTTTCGGTTTCCGGCACGCGCTGCACGCGGTGGACACCGCTTTCGAACTTCATCCGGGCAAAGACGCCCTCGCCCTCGATCCGGGCCACGGCTTCCTTGATGCCGCCAAGCTCTGTCTCCGACAGGTCGAGCATCTGGAACCGCCAGCCCCGCGATTCCGCATGGCGCTGATACATGCGCAACAGGTCACCCGCGAACAGCGCCGCTTCCTCTCCGCCGGTGCCGGGACGGATTTCAAGGATCGCGGGGCGGGCATCGGCGGCATCCTTTGGCAGCAGTGCCAGCCGCAGCGCCTGTTCCATTTCCGGGATTCGCGCCCTGAGGACGGGGATTTCGGATTCGGCCAGCGCCCGCATTTCCGGATCGGCCAGCATCGCCTCGGCATCAGTCAGGTCTGTCAGCGCCGTTCGATAGGCGGCGATCTCGGCCACCACCGGTTTCAGGTCGGAATATTCGCGGCTCAGGCCGGCAATTTCGGACGGGGCCGCGCCAGCCGACAGCTTCGCCTCGAGAAACTCGAAGCGCCGGGTGATCTGGGCAAGGCGGTCAAGCGGAACCATCCGCGCGATTTGGCCCGTCCGCGCGCGGCGGTCAAGAGGATTGGCGACAGTGGCGCAATCACCTGCCGGGCGGCGACCAGCGCAGATCGGGCGGCTCCGTCCAGCCCGCCATTTCCTGCAACCAGCCCCGCAGGCGGCGTGCGTTCACGCCGAAATCCCTGCGCCCGAAGCGCTGGCGGGACACCACGCACAGATGCGCCACGTCCGGCCCGCGGAAGGTGGTCGCGGTCACGTAATCGGGAAAGCCCCAGAAGGCAGAGCGGATTTCCCATGTCATCAGCCCTTCATCGGGACTGCCAACAATCCGTCGTGACCGAGGAGTGGAGATGACCTGATGATCGAACTCACCCAGCAGGGTCGCGGGGTCAGGGCCGGTCATGTCGTACCGGCTGCCCGGTTCGGGGCAAAAGGCCGCCATGCCCGAAGCATCAAAAACGGGGGCGAGCGGATCGACATGCCAGCGCGCCGGATCGACGGGCGCAAGCCGGACATAGGCCATAAGCACCACGACCGTCAGCACGGCGACAAGCAGCGCGATCTTCATGCCTTTCGCCGCGTCCAGCCGTAAAGGCAGATCAGTTCATGCGCGACATGCGCCCCGGCGATCGCGGTGGCCCCGGTGGTGTCATAGGCGGGCGACACCTCGACCACATCGCCGCCGACCATGGTGACCCCAGCCAGATCGCGCAGGATCGCCGCCACCTGCCAGCTTGCCAGCCCGCCCCAGACAGGCGTGCCGGTGCCCGGCGCAAAGGCGGGATCAAGGCAATCGATATCGAAGGTCAGATAAGTGGGCCGGTCGCCCAGAATTCCCCTGATCTTCCTCACAACCGCTGCCGCGCCGGTTTCATGCACCTCGCGCGCGTCGATCACGTTGACGCCCATGTAATCATCGTTGTGGGTGCGGATGCCGACCTGAACGCTCGTCGCCGGGTCGATGATCCCTGACTTGATCGCCTTGTAGAACATGGTGCCGTGATCGATGCGGGTGAAATCGTCATCCGGCCAGGTGTCGGAATGGGCATCGAAATGCAGCAGGCTGACGGGGCCGGATTTCTCGGCATAGGCCTTCAGGATCGGGAAGGTGATGTAGTGATCGCCGCCCAAGGTGATGGTACCAGCACCAGCAGCGAGGATCGTACGGATATGCGCGGTCAGCCTGTCGGGGAAATCGGAGACCCTGGCATAATCAAAGGCCAGATCGCCGTAATCGACGATCTCCATCTCCTCCAGCGGGGAATATCCCCAGCCATAGGGCGGATCGAAAGGTTGCAAGGCGCTGGCCTCGCGGATCGCGCGCGGGCCGAAACGGGTCCCGCCGCGATGCGTCACCGCCTGATCGAAGGGCACACCGGTAATGGCCAGATCGACGCCGGTCAGGTCTTTCGTATAGCGCCGCCGCAGGAAACTGGTCGCGCCGCCAAATGCGTTTTCATAGGCCAAACCGCGCCGTTCCGGGCGGGTAAAGGCCAGATCGACCTGATGTTTCGCGTCTTCGAGAGACATGGGCGGCTCCGCTGGCAGAAGCATTGTTGTCAGCGTCGTTCAGGCCGGAGACGCCACCGATCCGGGCGGCGAAAGCCTGTCGGTTCCGGGGCGGAAGGTCAAGGCGGGCGCATTCGCCATGAGCCCTCGCGGGCCGCGATCAAGAAAGGGAATAGTCAGAATCTCTATTTACGGATAGTCTCTCGGTAAGTGTCAGATGCACATTTTGGGGGTGATCATGCCCGAAGAAGACGATGCACTTGAAACTCTCCGACGTCACAATGATGAACTCGTAAAATTGCTTGCCGACGATGGCCGCAATGAACTGGACCGTTTGGTCTTGCTGGAGCTGGCGCTGCACGCCTACACAAACGGAAAGCTGCAAGAGTATGCGGACCTGCGCGATGAACAGTTAGCTGAAATCCTGTCAAAGGAAATCGGCATTCATAGTCAGGACACAGCTTACGCTTTTGCGAACAATATCAACAGCTTCATGAAACTTCCGGAGCCTGTAAAGAACCTCGGAAAGAAAATTGGTTCCGTCGCCAACTCATATGTCAAAAAGAAAGCTGGCGGCATACTAGGTGACGGCGGCGACGATGATGCCGATGACTGAAGAGCGGTGGTAAGACCCCTCACACCGGTTGCGCCGTCTCCACCAGCCTTGCAAAGAAGCTTGCCCCGACCGGCGCGATCTCGTCGTTGAAGTCAAAGGCGGCGTGGTGCAGGCCCGCGCCGGGACCGGCGCCAAGAAACAGGTAGGCCCCCGGACGGGACTGAAGCATATAGGAAAAATCCTCTGCACCCATCTCTCTCCCGGAATTGGCGTCGACCCCTGCACTGCCCGCCACCTCGGCCGCGACTTCGGCAGCAAAGGTGGTCTTGTCGGGATCGTTGACCGTGGGCGGATAGCCAAGATCATATTTCACCTCGACCGTAACGCCATAGGCCGCGGCATGGCCCGCCACGATCTCGCGGAAACGACGTTCGGCCAGCCCCCGCACCTCTGGCGTGAATGACCGGATCGTGGCGCAGAACCACGCCTGTTCGGGGATGATGTTGCTGGCGGTGCCGGAATGGATCTGGGTGACCGACACCACCAGTTCATCCAGCGCGAACACATTGCGGCTGACGATCGTTTGCAGCGCGCCGATCATGCCGACTGCTGCCGGGATCGGGTCGATGCAATCGTGCGGCGTGGCCCCATGGCCCCCCTTGCCGGTGACCGTCACCCACGCCGTATCCACCGCCGCCATCAGCGGGCCGGGCGTGGTGACAAAGCGCCCCAGGGCGATGTTCGGCGCATTGTGGATGCCATAGACCTGCGCAATGTTGAATCTTTCCATCACGCCTTCCTTCACCATCACCTCGCCGCCGCCGCCTTCCTCCTCTGCCGGTTGAAAGATCAGCGCGACCCGCCCGGAAAAGCGCCGCGTCTCGCACAGGTATTTCGCGGCACCAAGCAGCATGGCGGTATGCCCGTCATGGCCGCAGGCATGCATGACGCCGGGCCGGGTGGAGGCATGGGGAAGGCCGGTGATCTCCGTAATCGGAAGCGCATCCATATCGGCGCGCAGACCGATAACGGGGGCATCGGGGTTGTCAGCTCCCTGCCCGTTCACGATGGCAACGATGCCGGTTTTCGCGATCCCTTCGTGCAGTTCATCCACGCCGAATTCCCGCAGTTTCGCGGCAACAAAGGCGGCCGTGTCATGCAGGTCGAATTCCAGTTCCGGGATCGTGTGCAGATAGCGCCGCCATTCCGTCATCTCGGGCGCAAGATCGGCGATACGGTTCAGAACGGGCATGGTGGACTCTGCTTGGCTGTTGTGGTTCCCCATATCTAACATCCCCGACGCAGGAAGCCCATCATGACCAAGGATCGCCGGAATTCGGACGCGCTGGTTCAGGACGCGAATGGCGGCATGCAGCGCCTGCTGGAAATCATGGCGCGGCTGCGTGACCCGGATGGCGGCTGCCCCTGGGATCTGGAACAGGATTTCACGTCGATCGCGCCCTATACGATCGAGGAGGCCTATGAGGTCGCCGATGCCATCGAGCGCGAGGCATATGGGGAGTTGCGGGGGGAACTGGGCGATCTGCTGTTTCAAGTCGTCTATCACGCGCAGATGGCGGCAGAGGCCGGGCATTTCGGTTTCGATGATGTGGTGCGGGCGATCAGCGACAAGATGCTGGCGCGTCACCCGCATGTCTTCGGTCCCGGCCCCGATGGCCGCAGTGCCGAGGACCAGACACGGGAATGGGAACGGATGAAGGCTGCCGAACGTGCCGAGCGGCAGGAGGGCGGTGTTCTTGACGGGGTGGCCGCCGGATTGCCGGGATTGACGCGGGCTGTGAAGTTGCAGGCGCGGGCGGCGCGTGTCGGATTCGACTGGCCGACGACAGCGGAGGTGCTGGACAAGATCGTGGAGGAATCGCGCGAGCTTGTCTCGGCGCGCGACAAATTGTCCGCCGACGCGCTGGAGGATGAAATGGGCGACCTGCTGTTCGTGCTGGCCAATCTGGCGCGGCACCTGAAGGTGGACCCGGAAGCGGCCCTGCGCCGCACCAACCAGAAATTCATCCGCCGTTTCCGTTCGATAGAGGCCGCGCTGGCCCGGATGGGGAAATCGCCTGACGACAGCGACCTTGCGGAAATGGATGCGCTTTGGAACCGGGCCAAGGCGGCGGAGCGTGCGGAGAATTTACCCGACTGAAAAAATCAGGATTGACCCGACAAAATTAGTCAGGCATCTGGGCGGCATCGAAACGCATCGAGGTTTGCCATGCAGCTCCGCCCGTTCCTTCTGTCCGCCGCCCTGTCTGGTCTGGCGGCCCCCGCCCTTGCGGAAGAGGTCAACGTCTATTCCCACCGCCAGCCCGAACTGGTGCAGCCATTGTTCGACGCCTTCACCAAGGAAACCGGCATCGCGGTCAACGTGGCCTTTGTCGACAAGGGCATGGTGGAAAAACTGGTGGCCGAGGGCGAGCTGTCCCCCGCCGATCTGGTGATGACGGTCGATATCGCCCGTTTGACCGAAGTGGTGAACGCCGGGGTAACGCAGCCCGTGCAGTCCGATGCGCTGGAGGCCGCGATCCCGGAAGCGCTGCGCGACCCCGCCGATCACTGGTTCGGCCTGACCAGCCGCGCCAGGATCGTCTATGCCAGCAAGGACCGCGTGGCGGATGGCGAAGTGACCACCTATGAGGAACTGGCCGATCCGAAGTGGAAGGGCCGCATCTGCACCCGCTCGGGCACGCATGATTACAACATCGCGCTTCTGGGTGCCGTTATCGCCCATCACGGGCCGGAAGCGGCAAAGACCTGGGCCGAGGGGTTGAAGGCCAACCTGGCGAAAAAACCCGATGGCGGCGACCGCGATCAGGTGAAATCGATCTGGGCAGGCGAATGCGACATCGCGCTGGGCAACACCTACTACATGGGGCAGATGCTGGCCGATCCGGAACAGACCGAATGGGCCAACTCGGTGCGCATCGTCTTTCCGACCTTCGAAGGTGGCGGAACGCATATGAACATCTCGGGCGTGGCGATGACGAAATCCGCGCCGAACAAGGATGCCGCACTGAAGCTGATGGAGTTCCTCGTTTCCGACGAAGCGCAGAAGATCTATGCCGAAACCAACCACGAATTCCCGGTGAAGCCCGGCGTGCCGGTATCAGAGCTTGTCGCAGGCTGGGGCGCGTTTACGGCTGATGCGCTTGGGCTGGTCGATGTGGCCAAGCACCGCCCCGAAGCGCTGCGCATCATGGAAGAGATCAATTACGACGGTTGAACTGGCCTGACCGCGGGATCGTAGAAAAAGGCCCCGGTGATCATGTCACCGGGGCCTCATACCCTGGAGACCCGCAGCAGGATGAAATCTTCATTCCGACGCAAGGTCGACAATCCAATCCGAATCACCGGCGGCATTGTCCTGATTGTCTGGATAATCGGGTATCGTGGCAGGAATTGGGCACAAGCCGCTGATGGACAATCCGGCGGCGCGACGCCACTCTGTCACAAAGACACTTCCCACCGGAGCAGGCCATGACCGCGCGCAAGATCATCATCGATACCGATCCGGGGCAGGATGACGCCGTGGCGATCCTGCTGGCGCTGGCCAGCCCGGAGCTGGAGGTTCTGGGCATCACCTGCGTCGCAGGAAATGTGCCGTTGCCGCTGACGGTCAGGAACGCGAGGGTGATCTGCGAACTGGCCGGGCGGCCCGACATGCGCATTTTTGCGGGCTGCGATGCACCGCTGAAGCGGAAACTGGTCACGGCAGAACATGTTCATGGCAAAACCGGGCTGGACGGCATCACCCTGCCGGATCCGGCCATGCCGCTGGAAGATGGCCACGCCGTCGATTTCATCATTGAAACGCTGCGTCGCGAACCGGCGGGCAGCGTCACGCTTTGTCCGCTTGGGCCGTTGACCAATATCGCGAAGGCCTTGCAAAAGGCCCCGGACATCGCCCCCCGCATCGCGGAAATCGTGTTGATGGGCGGCGCGTATTTCGAGGTCGGCAATATTACCCCGGCGGCAGAATTCAACATCTATGTCGATCCGGAAGCAGCTGATATCGTTTTCAAATCCGGAATACCCCTTGTTGTCATGCCGTTGGATGTAACGCACAAGGCGCTGACCAGCCGGACCTGGGTGGAACAGATGCGCGGTCTTGGTTCAGAAACCGGTCGGGCCGTGGCAAGCTGGACCGATTTCTTTGAACGCTTTGACACCGCCAAGTATGGAAGCCAAGGCGCCCCGCTGCACGATCCCTGCGTGATCGCCTATCTGCTGAAACCTGAGCTGTTCGAGGGTCGCCACATCAATGTGGTGATCGAGACCACCGGAGAATACACTTTGGGGATGACAGTGGCTGACTGGTGGCGTGTTTCCGGCCGCGACGCGAATGCCCTTTTCATCGGTTCGGTCGACCGGGACGGATTTTTCGCGCTGCTGACCGAACGGATCGCACGGCTGTAGGATCATGATCGCTTTTGACAACAGCTACGCCCGCCTGCCCGACCGGTTCTTTGCCCGTCAAGCCCCGGTGCCCGTATCGGAACCATCCTTGATCGCCGTGAACGATACGCTGGCCCGAGGACTTGGCATTGATCTTTCGGATCTGTCGGTCGGCTGGCTGGCAGGCAATGGCGTGCCGCCTGGCGCGGAACCGATTGCGCAGGCCTATGCCGGGCATCAGTTCGGCAATTTTGTCCCGCAACTGGGCGATGGCCGCGCCGTGCTGCTGGGGGAGGTCGTCGCCCCCGACGGCGCCCGGTTCGACCTGCAATTGAAGGGCGCGGGGCAGACGCCGTTTTCGCGTCGTGGCGATGGCCGGGCGTGGCTGGGGCCGGTGTTGCGGGAATATGTGGTGTCGGAAGCAATGGCAGCGCTTGGCGTGCCCACGACACGCGCATTGGCGGCCGTAGCGACGGGAGAAACCGTATTTCGGGAAACCGCCCTGCCCGGCGCAGTGCTGACACGCGTGGCCGCAAGCCATATCCGCATCGGAACTTTCCAGTATTTTGCCGTACGCGGCGATACGGACGGGCTGCGACTGCTGACCGATCATGTCATTGCACGGCACCACCCGCAGGCGGGCGATGCCCTTGGGTTGCTGCGTGCGGTGATGGTCGCGCAGGCGGGGCTGGTCGCGCAGTGGATGGCGCTTGGTTTCATCCACGGGGTGATGAACACCGACAACATGGCAGTGTCGGGGGAAACCATCGATTACGGCCCCTGCGCCTTCATGGATGCCTATCATCCGCAGACGGTATTTTCCTCGATCGACCGTTACGGGCGATACGCCTATGTCAACCAGCCACAGATTGCCTTGTGGAATCTGGCGCAACTTGCATCGGCCTTGCTGCCGCTGATGGGGGATGAGGATGCGGCGGTGGCGCAGGCCGAAGCCGTTCTGGCGGAGTTTCCCGCCCATTATCAGGGGGAATGGCTGCGGCGCTTTGGCGCAAAAATCGGGTTGGTCTCGGCAACAGAGGCGGATCGCGCGCTGATCGAAAACCTGCTGTCGGTGATGGCCGATGACGGTGCGGATTTCACGCGGGTGTTCCGGGGTCTGTGCGACGGCACCGCCGAGGCGGAGTTCGATTATCATGCGCCCTTCACGGTATGGGAAGCCGACTGGAAAGCCCGCCTGGCCCACGAAGCCGAAGGCAGCCCGCAGAAACTGATGCGCGCAACAAATCCGGCAATCATTCCCCGCAATCACCGGATCGAGGCGATGATCGCCGCCGCCGTGACGGGAGATTTCGCGCCATTCCACCGGCTGAACACGGCGCTTTCCGATCCTTTCGCCGACAATCCTGAACATGATGACCTGCGCGCGGCCCCGCTGCCCGATGAGATCGTGCAGGCCACGTTCTGCGGAACGTGACCGGATACCTGTCAGCGCCGGTTCCTGCGGAAATACCGGCGGTTCTGTCCGACGAATGCTGAAATTGCCCCCGTCAGCCCGCGGCCACGACCACCGCGAAGATAAAGATAGCCTGCCGCAGCCCCGATGAATGCGCCAAGCGCATCGACGATCAGGTCGCCCATCGTGTCGCGCAGGCCGGATTTCTGCATGTTCATGCCGAAAAGCTGATCCATTGCGAATTCGAACACCTCCCACAACGCACCGATGGTCATGGCAAAGCAGAAGCCGAAGAAGGCTACGGAAAGTGCGGGGGCGCGGTGATTGTCACCGTCGAACATCATGAAGACCAGCAGAAAACCGATCAGGCCGAATCCAAGCGCCGATCCGAAGTGCAGCGCCGCATCCCACCACCAGTATCTGTTATAGAAATCGAACGCTTCCCCCAGAAAGATCGTGCAGAAGATAAAAACGGTTATCCCGACAAGGAAGGATGTCGGCAGCCGGATCGAAAACCAGCCCACGACCACACGCGGCAACAGCGTCAGCACAAAGGTCGCCAGCGCGACAAAGGCCAGCGGCCATTGCCGTTCCCACAGAGAGGCGCAGAACTCTGCCAGCAGGACCAACCAGATGGCCAGCACGGCAAGGGGCTGCGATGTAATGACGCGAAAGTCCATGAAGGGAGTCTAGAGGCGCATATGCCCCCTTTCAAGCGAGGCAGGGGCTGTCCTATATCCGGGCGCATGGATCTTCGGCTTGCGACTTACAACATCAGGAAATGTGTCGGCCTTGACTGGCGACGGCAACCCGACCGCACCTTGCGTGTTCTGGTCGGGATCGATGCCGATGTGGTTGCCCTTCAGGAAGCGGACAAGCGCATGGGCACCCGCCCCGCTGCGCTGCCCGCTTCGATGGTCGACAGCCATTCACATTACAAGGTGCTGCCCCTGCCTGCCCTGGGGACCAATGTCGGCTGGCATGGCAATGCCATCCTTGCCCGAAAGGAAGCCGAGGTTGACGCAGTGCACCAGATTGACCTGCCGGGGCTGGAGCCGCGGGGGGCACTGTCTGTTGACTTGCATCTGGGACGGGCACGGTTTCGTGTCGTCGCCGTCCATCTGGGCCTTCGCCGTGGCGACCGGCTGGGCCAGATCGGGCGGCTGCGCGCCTGGCTGGCCGCACAGCATCCGATGACCACCGTGATGATGGGCGATTTCAACGACTGGTCGGGCGCGGGCGGGCTTGACCTGCATCTGCCTGAGTTCAAGGTGCTGACCCCGGGGCGCAGTTTCCATGCCTCGATGCCGGTGGCGGCACTGGACCGGATCGCGCTGAGTGACGGGGTAAAAGTGCGCGATCAGGGCGTCTATCGCCAGGGAGAGGCGCGCGTGGCGTCGGACCACCTGCCGGTCTGGGCAGATGTGACGATGCCCGGCAAGAGCTGACCCAGCATGGTTGCGGTGCCCGCCGCTGCTGGATAATCTTGTGCTTCGCCATGGCCATCTGCGGCCATGGACATGGCCGGACGGAGCAGCCCGAGAATGACAGACAGCATCATCGCGCGCTGCGAGGCAAAGGGGCTTCGCGTCACCGGACAGCGCCGTGTGATCGCTGAAGTTCTGGAACAGGCGCAGGACCACCCCGATGTCGAGGTGCTGCATGCCCGCGCAGCAGCGCTTGATCCGCGCATTTCCGTCGCGACCGTCTATCGGACCGTCAAGCTTTTCGAGGAAGCGGGGATTCTGGACAGGCTGGAATTTGGTGACGGCCGCGCAAGGTACGAGGATGCAGAACGCGAACACCATGACCATCTGATCGACCTGCAAACGGGCAGCGTGATCGAATTCGTGGATCCCGACATCGAGGCGCTGCAGGAACGCATCGCGGCAAAGCTGGGCTATCGGCTGATGGGTCACAGGCTGGAACTGTACGGGGTTCCGCGCGATCCGAAAAAGCCGGGCTAAGCAGGGCATGGCTGACAATCTCAAAGGCGGGGCCTTGCTGACCGCATCCATGGCAGCTTTCGCTGTCGAGGACGCGATTATCAAGGGCCTGACGGCGACTTATCCGCCCGCATTGATCCTGGCGATCATCGGCGCGTCGGGGTTTGTCTTTTTCGGTTTTCTGGCGGCGGTGCGAGGGACCAATCCCCTGTCATCCCAGGCCCTGCGCGGGGCAATGGGCGTGCGCAACCTGCTGGAAGCCATCGGCACGTTTTCCTTTGTGCTGGCGCTTGCCATGACGACGCTGACGACGACCTCGGCCATTCTTCAGGCCGCGCCACTGCTGGTGACGATGGGCGCGGCGCTGTTCTATGGCGAACAGGTCGGCTGGCGGCGCTGGTCGGCCATCGCCATGGGCTTTGTCGGCGTGCTGCTGATCCTGCGTCCGGGGCTTGAAGGATTTCGTCCGGCGGCGCTGTGGGCGGTCGTCGGTGTCGTGGCGCTGGCGGGGCGCGATCTGGTGACGCGGCGGGTCCCGCCGCGGCTGAGCAACCTGCAAATGGCCGCATGGGGTTTTGCAGCACTGCTGCCTGCCGCCGCGCTGCAACAGGTTCTGGGCCTGCCTGCGCCGGTGCCCCTGCGCCTGCCGGATGCAGCCGAAACGTTGCGGCTGGTAGCAGCCTTCGCGTTCAGCGCGCTTGGCTATTACGCGCTGACCGTCGCGCTGCGGATCGCCGACCTGTCGGCAATCGCCCCCCTGCGCTATTTGCGGATGCTGTTTGCATTGATCCTTGCCGTAGCCGTTCTGGGCGAACAACCGGACATGCCGACGCTAGCGGGCGCGGCCCTTGTCATCCTTTCGGGCCTGTACACGCTGGACAGGGAACGAAGGATTGCCCGCAGGCGCAGAACCACCGAAGCGGTGCGGACGCGGGGCCAAGCATCGCCACTTCCCTAGCGGCGGTCGAAAAGCTATAGCGGGGCCGAACGGACAAACACTCGGGAGCGCCGCCATGAGCACCATCATCGACATTATCGGCCGTGAAATTCTGGACAGCCGGGGCAATCCCACGGTCGAGGTCGATGTGATCCTCGAAGACGGCACCATGGGCCGCGCTGCCGTGCCATCGGGCGCGTCGACGGGCGCGCATGAAGCGGTGGAAAAGCGCGACGGTGACAAGAAGCGCTATCTGGGCAAGGGCGTGCTGGAAGCGGTGGCCGCCGTGAACGGCGAGCTTGCTGAATCGCTCGTCGGCATGGATGCGACCGAACAGGTGGCCATCGACCGGCTGATGATCGAGATCGACGGCACCCCGAACAAGGGCCGTCTGGGCGCGAATGCCATCCTTGGAGTGTCGCTGGCCGTGGCCAAGGCCGCCGCCGATTTCACAATGCAGCCGCTGTTCCGTTATGTCGGGGGGACATCCGCACATATCCTGCCAGTGCCGATGATGAACATCATCAACGGCGGCGAACATGCGGACAACCCGATCGACATCCAGGAATTCATGATCATGCCGGTTTCGGCGGACAATATCCGCGATGCCGTCCGCATGGGATCGGAAGTGTTCCACACTCTGAAGAAGGAGCTTTCGGCGGCGGGCTACAACACCGGCATCGGCGATGAGGGCGGCTTTGCCCCCAACCTGTCCTCGACCCGTTCGGCGCTGGATTTCGTGCTGAAGGCCATCGAAAAGGCCGGCTACAAGCCGGGCGACGACATCTATCTGGCACTGGACTGCGCCGCGACCGAATATTTCAAGGGCGGCAAGTATGAGATGAAGGGCGAGGGCATTTCGCTGACCTCTGCCGAGAATGTCGAGTATCTGGCGAAGCTGGCCGCCGACTATCCGATCATCTCTATCGAGGACGGCTGTGCCGAGGACGACTGGGCGGGCTGGAAGCTGCTGACCGAAAAACTCGGCAACAAGATCCAGCTGGTCGGTGACGACCTGTTCGTGACCAACCCGAAGCGTCTGGCCGAGGGCATCAAGAAAGGCGTGGCGAATTCCATGCTGGTCAAGGTGAACCAGATCGGGTCGCTGACCGAAACCCTGCAAGCCGTCGATATGGCGCATCGCGCGGGCTATACCAATGTCATGTCCCACCGTTCGGGAGAGACAGAGGACAGCACGATTGCCGATCTGTCAGTGGCCACGAACTGCGGGCAGATCAAGACCGGATCACTGTCACGGTCTGACCGTCTGGCAAAGTACAACCAGTTGATCCGGATCGAGGAAATGCTGGACGATACCGCCGTTTATGCGGGCCGGTCGATCCTGAAGGGGTGATCCGGAAGGGGTCGTAGAGACCAACGTCTGAGAAACGAAGGTCGCATTTGGCAAAGCCCGGATGCGACCTAATGTCCAGCCCGCCGACCTGCCACGGGAAGTGGCGGCGGCTAAATGGGAGGGACATATGCATATCATCACCGCTCTGGCGATTTCCATCGGCATCCTTGCCGCCGTCGCCACTTATCTGTGCCTTGGCACCACGCTTGGCCTTCAGGTCTGGGCGCTGTTCATCGGTTGGGGCAGCTTTTATCACACCGGCGGCAAGGCCGACGGTCTGACCAAGTCTGCGATCAACCACGCATGGGGTGTTCTGGTTGCGGCCATTACCCTGTTCATCATCGCCAAGGTCGGCGGTTCGGTTCTTGTAACATCGATCATCGTCGGCATTTCGGTTGTAGGTCTGGTTCTGGGTGCGCATCTGCCTGCGCTGGCGACCATTCCGGCGGCTGTCTATGGCTATGCCTCGACGGCGGCCTTCTGCCTGCTGACGGGCGTTGCCATCGGCGAGCCTGGCGCGCTGGGCAAATCGGCCCTGCTGGTTCTGGCGTCAATGATCGTCGGCAATATCTTTGGCTTCGTGTCAGAAAAGGTGGCGGGCAGCATGGCCAAATCGGCCTGACAGCTTGGCTGAGACATAACGATACGGGAAGGCGGCCATCGCCTTCCCGTTTTTTCAGGCCGGATTGTGCCGGGCACAAGTTTGTCATGGCGTCACCCGAACGGTCAGGATAGCCGGGGACCGGACAGCCCGGACCACCCATGACGCAGAGTGACCCTCCCCTCCCGGCAGACCGTGACAGCCCGCGCGGCTTTGCTTTTGCGCTGGGGGCCTATCTGGCCTGGGGCGTGCTGCCGCTTTACATGAAGGCACTGGCCCACGTCAGCCCGGCAGAAGTCATCGCGCACCGCATCCTGTGGTCGCTGCCGGTTGCAGGGATCATCCTGATCTGGCTTGGGCGGACGGGCGATCTGCGGACGGCCCTGCGCAATCCACGGACACTGGGCATGGCGGCGCTGACAGCCGCCCTGATTTCGGTCAACTGGGGGATTTATGTCTGGGCCATCGGGGCGGGTCACGCCCTGGATGCAGCCCTTGGCTATTACATCAACCCGCTGTTCAGCGTGCTGCTGGGGCGGGTTCTGCTGAAGGAACGCATGACCGGGCTTCAGCTTGCGGCGGTGGCGCTGGTCGGGCTGGCGGTTGCCATACTGGCGTTTGATGCGGGGCGTCCGCCCTGGGTTGCCCTAGGGCTTACCGTTTCCTGGGGCTTTTATGCCTATCTGAAGAAAGCGCTGCCCATCGGGCCCAATCAGGGCTTCTTTCTGGAGGTCTTGCTGCTGGCGCCGCTTGCAATCGCCTATCTGGGCTGGATTTTCTGGCGGGGCGGCGGTCATTTTCTGCAGGGCAATTCCACAGACACGCTGCTGTTGGCCTGTGCCGGGGTGATCACAGCCGTGCCGCTGATGCTTTACGCCAACGGCGCGCGGGCGCTGCGGCTGTCGACCATCGCCATGATGCAATATCTGACGCCGACCATGATCGCGCTGATCGCGGTGCTGGTATTCCGGGAACCGTTTGGAACGGCCCGGGCCATCGCCTTTCCGATGATCTGGGTGGCGCTGGCACTTTATACCGTGCCTATACTGCAAAGGGCCGGTCGACGCTGATACGGGGGCTCGGGTCACCCTTGGGGTGGCGAACTGATCGTGCCGCCACCGACTGCGGCGGCGACGCCAGTTGTCGTCGGGCAGGATGTCGGCAAGCCGCGCAGCACCCGGACCGCCAGATAGCCAAAGGCCTGCGCCTCCAGCATGTCGCCATCAAGGCCCACCGTTTCCACCGGTTCCACGTTGCAGGGCAGAGCCTGCGCCAGCATGGCCATCAGTGTAGCGTTATGCCGCCCGCCGCCCGTCACAAGAACCTGTGCGGGCATCTGCGGGAAATGCTCGGCACCGCGCAGCACGGCACGGGCGGCGGCCAGGGTCAACGTGGTGGCAGCGTCGGCGTCCGACAGGCGCGCGACGGCATCCAGAAGCCCGTGGAAGTCGTTCCGGTCCAGCGATTTCGGGGGAATGCGGAAGAAAAAGGGATGTTCCAGAAAGTCTGTGACGACCGCCTCATCCGGGGTGCCCGTCGCAGCCAGCGCGCCGCCCCGATCCTGATCCATTCCAAGCCGCGCCCGCATCAGGTCGTTGATCGGGGCGTTGGCCGGGCCGGTATCAAAGGCAAGGCAAGCCCCCGGCACTTCTGGCGCGGGCTGCGTCGGGTCGACCCAGGTGACATTGCCAACGCCGCCCAGGTTCAGAAAGGCGATCGGGACGTCCGCGCCGATCCACCGCGCGCAGGCAAAGTGAAAAAACGGGGCCAGTGGCGCGCCCTGCCCGCCCAGCCGCACATCGGCAGACCGGAAATCCCAGACGACCGGGGCGCCAAGAATTTCGGCCAGAATGCTGCCGTCACCTGCCTGATGCGTTCCGCGACCTGCCGGATCATGTGCCAGCGTCTGGCCATGAAAGCCTATGACTTCCGGTCTGACAAACCCGGACAGCAGGCGGGCATGTGCGGTTTCCACAACCTCGGCAGCGGCGGGCACATCGGCCCCGCCGGGCCACTGGCCCAGCGCCGCGCGCAGGATCGCGCGTTCGGGTTCGGTGTATGGCAGATAGGCCGATGCACCAAAATCCACGATCCGGTGCCCGTCTGTGACAATTTCGGCGGCATCCACCCCGTCGAGCGATGTGCCCGACATGCAGCCCAGGGCCCGCAAGGGATCCCCCGCCCCTGATCGTTTCGCCATGCCTGTTCCCTGGCCCTTCCCCTGCCCGGCCCCGCCCGGTATATCCCACCCAAACAGAATGGACGAAGCCGCAATGACCTACCATGCCAAATCGGATTTCATGCGCGTGATGATGGAGCGCGGCTTTCTGGCCGACTGCACAGATTATCAGGCGCTGGACGAAGCCTTGGTCAAGGGGATCGTGCCCGCCTATATCGGCTACGACGCCACGGCGGCCAGCCTGCATGTCGGGCACCTGATGAACATCATGGTGCTGCGCTGGTTGCAGAAAACCGGTGGCAAGCCGATCACGCTGATGGGTGGCGGCACGACCAAGGTGGGCGATCCGTCCTTCCGATCGGAAGAACGCCCGCTTCTGACGCCGGAAAAGATCGATGAAAACATTGCGGGGATGCAAAAGGTCTTTGCCCGGTATCTGAGCTATGGCGATGGGGCGACCGACGCCATCATGCTGAACAATGCCGAATGGCTGGACAATCTGAACTATCTGGAATTCCTGCGCGACATCGGGCGGCATTTCAGCGTCAACCGGATGTTGTCTTTCGAGAGCGTGAAGTCGCGGCTGGATCGGGAACAGTCCCTGTCGTTCCTGGAATTCAATTACATGATCCTTCAGGCCTATGACTTTCTTGAACTGAACCGTCGTTACGGCTGTCTGCTGCAGATGGGCGGATCGGATCAGTGGGGCAATATCGTCAACGGCGTCGATCTGACCCGCCGCGTGATCGATCATGAGGTCTGGGGGCTGACCACACCGCTTTTGACCACCAGTGATGGCCGCAAGATGGGAAAATCTGCCGCTGGCGCGGTCTGGTTGAACGGCGACATGCTGTCGCCCTATGAATTCTGGCAGTTCTGGCGCAATACCACCGATGCCGATGTGGGCCGTTTCCTGAAGATCTTTACCGAACTGCCGGTCGAGGAATGTGATCGCATGGGTGCCTTGCAGGGGGCAGAAATCAACCAGGCCAAGATCACCCTGGCCAATCTGGCGACGACGCTTCTTCACGGTGCGCAAGCGGCGGCAGCGGCAGAGGCCACTGCGCGAGAGGTGTTCGAGAAGGGCGGGATCGGGGACGATCTGCCCACCTTTGTCATCGGCGCCGAGGAACTGGGCGACGGCATCGGTATTGTGCAGCTTTTCGTTCGTGCGGGGCTGGCAGCCAGCGGCAAGGATGCCAAGCGGCTGATCGCCGAAGGCGGCGCGCGGATCAACGACGATCCGGCGATGGATGCGGCGCTGCGGCTTGGCGCGGGTGATCTGGCAGAACCGGTGAAGCTGACCGCAGGCAAGAAACGCCACGCGCTGGTTGTTCTGGGCTGAGTTCGGCGGGCTTTCCGAAGCGCAGAACGCCACCCCGAGGGGTGGCGTTTTTTATCGTAACAAGCCGTTGTCGGTTATCAATTCTGGATGGTAACCTTCGCCATATAGTCCGGCGATGCCACAAGCCCATTCTGGCCAGGGTCGCCCTTGGCGATCTTGTCGACGACATCCATACCCTCGATCACCTGGCCAACGACCGTATACTGGCCGTTCAGATGCTCGGCGGGAGCAAACATGATGAAGAACTGCGAATTGCCGCTGTTCGGATCATTGGACCGCGCCATGCCGACCGTCCCGCGAAGGAAGGGCGTGGGCGTGAACTCGGCTGGGAGATCGGGGCGGGTTGATGCGCCGGTCCCCGCCATCGAGATATCGCCGCCGCGCTTGCCGTTCGACACATCGCCGGTCTGTGCCATGAAGCCTTCGATAACGCGGTGGAATACCACATCGTCATAGGCGCCTTCTGCGGCCAGTGCGGCCATCTGTTCGACGTGCTTGGGTGCAAGGTCGGTGCGCAAATCGACAACGATCTGCCCTGCCGTCGCGCCGCCGAGTTCGATCACCATGTTCGGTCCGGGACTGTCCTGTGCGACAGCGGTTGTCGCGGTGCCGTTGGTCAGCAGGAAAAAGGCCGCAACGACCGCGACGCCAACGGCGGCAACCCCGCCTGCAAAGATCCGTGCGTCAGACATCGGCGGCCACCTTGACGGAAATCATCCGGTCGGGATTTGCCGCAGGCTCGCCCCGTGTGATCTTGTCGACATGCTCCATCCCGGAAATCACCCGGCCATAGACGGTGTATTGCCGGTTCAGGAAATGGTTGTCCTTGAAGTTGATGAAGAACTGCGAATTGGCGCTGTTCGGGTTCTGTGACCGCGCGGCGCCAAGCGTTCCGCGATCATGGGGAATGCCGGAAAACTCGGCTGGAAGATCGGGTAGGTTCGATCCGCCCGTGCCCGCGCGGCGGATGTTGAAATCCTTTTCCGCATTGCCGTTTTCGACATCGCCGGTCTGCGCCATGAACCCTTCGATCACGCGGTGGAACACCACATTGTCATAGGCACCGGCACGGGCCAGCTCCTTCATCCGCGCGGAATGCTTCGGGGCCACATCGGGCAGAAGCTCGACCACCACGGGGCCATCCTTCAGCGTGATGATGATGGCGTTTTCCGGATCCTTGATCGCGGCCATTTCTGTTCTCCGTCCTTCTTGCCTTCTGTCGCGGCGGTCCCCGCCGCGAGCCTTGCGGAACCTAGCCGGTCGGGGCCAGCGATGAAAGCAGAAATCCGCCTATCGGTTGACGGCACCCGCGCAATAAGGTGTTTAGGGGCAGGATTTGTTGCGGAGGAACGGCGATGGGCTGGAAAACACTCGATGACATGGCGCTGAACGGCAAGGTCGTGCTGGTTCGGGTGGATATCAACGTTCCCGTCGAAAATGGCGTCGTCACGGATGCCACCCGCATCGAAAAGATCGTGCCCACTGTGAAGGATATTCTGGCCAAGGGCGGAAAGCCTGTCCTGCTGGCGCATTTCGACCGGCCCAAGGGCAAGGTCGTGCCGGAAATGTCGTTGAAGCAACTGGTGCCGACGCTGGAAAAGGCATTGGGTCAAAAGGTGATCTTTGCCGAGGACTGCATCGGCGGTCCGGCCAAGGCGGCCGTTGGTGCCATGCAGCCGGGTGATGTGGTGCTGCTGGAAAACACCCGCTTTCACGCGGGCGAGGAAAAGAACGACCCGGTGCTGGCGGCCGGTATGGCGGCGCTGGGAAATGTCTATGTGAATGACGCTTTCTCGGCCGCGCACCGCGCCCATGCCTCGACCGAGGGGCTGGCGCACCTGCTGCCCGCGGCGGCGGGTCGTCTGATGGCCGCAGAGCTGAAGGCGCTGGATACAGCACTGGGCAAACCGGAACGCCCGGTGGTTGCTGTGGTCGGCGGTGCAAAGGTTTCGACCAAGCTTGACCTGCTGGGCAATCTGGTCAGCAAGGTCGATCATCTGGTGATCGGCGGCGGCATGGCCAATACCTTCCTTGTCGCGCAGGGGGTCGAGGTGGGCAAGTCGCTGGCCGAACGCGAGATGGCCGATACCGCACGCGAGATTCTGGCCAAGGCAAAGACGGCGGGCTGCACGATCCATCTGCCGGTCGATGTCGTGGTGGCGCGGGAGTTCAAGGCCGGGGCGGACAGCGAGACGGTTGCGGCCACGGCCTGCCCCGCCGACGCGATGATTCTGGACGCCGGGCCGAAGACGGTTGAAGCGGTGAAGACCGTCTTTGCCGCCTGTCGCACGCTGATCTGGAACGGCCCGCTGGGCGCCTTCGAGATCGCACCCTTCGATGCGGCCACAAATGCGGCGGCAAAGGCGGCGGCGGACCTGACGCGCGCGGGCAAGCTGGTGTCGGTAGCGGGCGGCGGCGATACGGTGGCCGCGCTGAACAAGGCCGGCGCAGCGGATGATTTCAGCTATATCTCCACCGCCGGGGGCGCTTTCCTTGAATGGATGGAAGGCAAGGTGTTGCCGGGCGTGGCGGCGCTTGGCTAGCCCGCCAGCCCGTCAGCTTTCCCGTCACGCGCCTATTGCGGCTATCCATGAGAGGAAGTCTGCGGCATCCTCGTTCGCGCCATGGCCTGCGTCCCAGTAGTAGCGGGTCGACACATTGTCACCCAGCTTGCGGGCCAGCGCATCAAGGTTGCCGACAACGGTCAGGGAGGTATCCGTATCCTTCGCGCCAAGCCGGAACCACCAGTGGCGCGAGCGCGCGGGATTGGCATCAAACAGCGCAGGCATCGGGTTCATCATCGGAATGATGTCCGCCAGATCCGCATCAACCTTCAGCGCGGGGTCACTGTTGGCGGCATGAACGGAAAACTCGGTGAAATGCCGTGCCGCAGTCTTGCCGCCGCCGAACAGGTTGTTTTCCCCCGATGACAGGTCCAGCGCGTCGAAAGCTGGCACGTTCTTCTTGCGCGGACCGACATGGGCCAGGAATTGCGCCCAAGTGAAATCGGCCTGCGCGCCATCCCAGGCGATGTTCGGATTGGCAGCCAGATAGGCCGTGCGGTCGGTTTCGGACAGCGCGGCAAGATGGGTGGTCGCTTCCTGTTTCAGGTAGGTCTGCGTAAGGTAATCGCCGTAGTTTTCCGCAGTCAGCGGGCCAAAGCCGCCCTGCCCTTCCAGCCCCAGACTTGCCTGATAGGCCGCGAAGCCCGCGGCAAGTTCCGCCGACAGCGCCGTATCGATGCCGCCCGCCGGGATCTGGTTGCCCATCGTGGAGTTCGGATCGCCGGGTTCGCCCGGATTGCTGCCCCAGTTCCATTCATAGGCCATGTCGGCATGTTCCAGATCGGTGATCGGGCACCATGCGCCGGTGGCAAAGATCGCGTCCGAGGTTTCGGCAGCCCCGATCGCTGCCAGATAGGGCAGATATTCCGGCCGGTCGCCAGCAGCCCCAAGCAGTGCCGACAGCGCCCCGCCTGCCGATGTACCGGAAGATATGATGCGTTCGGTATTGCCCGGAAGCTTGCCGGCGTTGTGGCGCAACCAGCGCACCGCGGCTTTAAGATCCACAATCGCGGCGGGGGCGGTGCCATAATAGACGCCGCCGTCATCCACCAGCGTGCGTCCACGCGCGCCGGGTTCGACGACGACATAGCCCGCAGCCAGCGCAAGCTGCGCGTTGGATACCTTTTTGCCCTGCGACAGCATGGCATTGGATCCGCTGGCCGCTTCAGAGCCACCGGTTGCAGCAGGTGCCCCCGTCGGGCCGCGCATCCCCGCCTCTCCGACACCGGTCGCATCGGCTACGGATGACGGCATATAGCCGCCCACCGAGTTCGCCAGCAGGATAGGTGCATGTGCCGCATCAACGGCGGCACCGCCGATTTCAACGGGAACCGAGATATTGAGCGACTGATAGGCCAGATCGACGGGCCGCGATACATAGGGAATTGCCCTGTAAAAGCGGTAGGTCACCTGCACATCGCCACCGGCAGCGGTGATGGTTGTCGTAAGGGTTTCATAAGCATCGGGGTTGAAGTCCAACGACTGTTCCTGTGTCTGCATGGTCTGCGCAAATGCCGGGATCCGGGTGGTGGCAAGCAGGCTGGCGGCCAGGCCCGTGCGAAGCAGATTTCGACGTGTCAGCATGGTCTTCTGTCCTTCACTGTTTTACCTGATACGGGATCAACCGGTCATTCCGTCGCGGAACAGTCCGCGAAAGTTGAAAACGGCGAATATTGTTAAGAATACCGGAAACAATCATCAAAATCCTTTCGAATTGCCGCGAAATGAGCAAGGTTAGCGCTATCACGATTGCGCTGCCCGTCCCGGTTGCCTAGAGCGGGCGCAACGCAACACCCACGCTGGAGACCGCCATGCGCACAAGCAAAACCGTTCAGAAAATCCTGTCCTATTACGAAGGAGAAACCCCCGGCGTGAAGGCCAATCTGGCACGGATGCTGATGGAAGGGAAACTGGGCGGCACCGGCAAGATGATCATTCTTCCGGTGGATCAGGGCTTTGAGCACGGTCCGGCGCGCACCTATGGACCGAACCCGGCGTCTTACGACCCGCATTACCATTATCAGCTTGCCATTGATGCCGGGCTGAACGCCTATGCCGCGCCGCTGGGTATGATCGAGGCGGGTGCGGATACCTTTGCGGGGCAGATCCCGACCATCCTGAAAGTCAACAGCGCGAACAGCCTGATGAGCGACACCGCCGGCAAGAACCAGGCCGTAACGGCATCGGTCGATGATGCGCTCCGTCTGGGCTGTGCGGCCATCGGTTTTACCATCTATCCGGGGTCGGATGCACAGCTTGATATGTACGAAGAGATCGTCGCCATGCGCAAGGAAGCGGCCGCCAAGGGCATCGCTACCGTCATCTGGTCCTACCCGCGTGGCGAAGCAGTGACGAAGGATGGTGAAACCGCCATCGACGTGGCCGCCTATGCCGCGCAGATCGCGGCGCTGATCGGCGCACATATCATCAAGATCAAGCTGTCGACCGACCACCTGATGCTGGGCGAGGCGAAAAAGGCCTATGAGGCGCAAAAGATCGACATCGCCACCCAGGCGGCCCGCGTTCGGCACTGCATGCAGTCGTCGTTCAACGGGCGTCGGATCGTGGTGTTTTCGGGCGGCGCGAAGAAGGGCGAGGATTCGGTTTATGACGACGCCCGTGCCATCCGCGACGGCGGCGGCAATGGCTCGATCATCGGGCGCAACAGCTTCCAGCGGTCGCGTGAGGATGCGCTGAAGATGCTGGGCAAGCTGGTCGACATCTACAAGGGCCGCGGCTGAGACCGCGCAAAAAACCATCGCTGCGAATTGGTTCGGCCGGGGGTGTGATGCCCCCGGCCATTTTCGTCATGTCACGGGAAATCTAGTTCACAAATCGCGTGTGATGTGTAAATCTGCCAGCAATGTTGCCCGGAAGAGGCAACGCCAGAGGCAGTGATGAGCAATTCTACGAAGATCCTGACAGCAGGCGGCATCGCCTATTTTCTTCTTGCGCTGACCCTGTCGGCCTATTTCATCTTTGCTGCGGTGCAAGGAGACTACGGCCTGTTCCGCCGGGTAGAGATAGAGGCGGAAGCCTATGCCCTGCGGGCAGAGCGGGATATCCTTGCGGCCGACGTTGCCCGGATGCAGAATCTTTCGCACCGGCTTTCAGACGAATATCTTGACCTGGACCTTCTGGACGAACGCGCCCGCGATGTTCTGGGCATGGTCCGCGCCGATGAGATCGTGATCCGATAGGATCAGCCCATCGAAGCAATCCTGCTACAAAACGAACAGGTTCCTTGCCCCTTATGGCAACGGCACGACGATCTTATTCAGGCCACGCGCGGATCCCCCGGTTTCTCTGCGGCACCGATCGCTTTGCCGGGCATCATGGCCTCACACCTCTGCGTGTAAGCTGAACAGGGAAATGCAAGGTGATTTGCACTTGCAATTTACAATATTGTTGAATTAGTTTAATGGTGAACTATTTTTCGGAGGGAGGATCGCGCCTTGGCCGTGAAGAAAGCTGCCGACAAACCGAATGTCTCGAAAGACGAGCTTCTGAAATACTACCGTGACATGCTGCTGATCCGCCGGTTCGAGGAAAAGGCCGGACAGCTTTACGGCATGGGTCTGATTGGCGGCTTTTGCCACCTGTATATCGGGCAGGAAGCGGTGGTCGTCGGCCTGGAGGCTGCGGCGCGTGAAGGCGACAAGCGCATCACCAGCTACCGCGACCACGGGCATATGCTGGCTTGCGGTATGGATGCGCGCGGCGTGATGGCGGAACTGACCGGACGCTCGGGCGGCTATTCCAAGGGCAAGGGCGGCTCGATGCACATGTTCTCGAAAGAGAAGCACTTCTACGGCGGCCATGGCATCGTCGGTGCGCAGGTGCCGCTTGGTGCCGGTCTGGCCTTTGCCGACAAGTATCTGGGCAACGGTGGTGTGACATTCGCCTATTTCGGTGATGGCGCGGCAAACCAGGGTCAGGTCTACGAGACCTATAACATGGCAGAGCTGTGGAACCTGCCTGTGATCTTCGTGATCGAGAACAACCAGTACGCCATGGGAACGAGCGTCAAGCGGTCAACAAAATCGCCGTCGTTGTGGAAACGCGCGGAAGCCTATGGAATCAAAGGCGAGGAAGTGGACGGCATGGACGTGCTGGCGGTCAAGGCTGCAAGCGAACGTGCCGTGGCAGCCTGCCGTGCGGGTGACGGCCCCTATGTGCTGGAAGTAATGACCTATCGTTATCGCGGGCATTCGATGTCTGATCCGGCGAAATATCGGACGCGCGACGAAGTCCAGAAAATGCGCGATGAACGCGATGCGATCGAGCATGTGCGCGAACTTCTGCTTCAGGGCGGCCACGCGACTGACGATGACCTGAAAGCCATCGACAAGGAGATCAAGGCCATAGTGAACGAAAGCGCCGAATTCGCCAAAGACAGCCCGGAGCCGGAACTTTCCGAGCTTTGGACCGATATTTACGCCTGAGGGGGAGAAAGAGAATGGCAACCGAAGTATTGATGCCGGCGCTTTCACCCACGATGGAAGAGGGCACTCTGGCCAAATGGCTGGTCAAAGAAGGCGACGAGGTGAAGTCTGGCCAGATTCTGGCCGAGATCGAAACCGACAAGGCCACGATGGAATTCGAGGCTGTGGATGAAGGCACGGTCGGGAAAATCCTGATCGCCGAAGGCACGGCCAATGTGAAGGTGAACACGCCGATCATGGTTCTCGTCGGCGAAGGCGAAAGCGCCGATGTAGCACCGAAGGCCGCTCCGGCGGTCGCGCAGCCAGCCGCCACCGCCGCCGCACCTTCGGCCGCTGCCGCCCCCGCCCCGGTTTCCAACGCCTCTCCCGATTGGCCTGCGGATACCCCGATGAAAACCCAGACTGTGCGTGAAGCCCTGCGCGACGCCATGGCCGAGGAAATGACCCGCGACGAGACGGTCTTTCTGATGGGCGAGGAAGTCGGCGAGTATCAGGGGGCCTACAAGATCAGCCAGGGCCTGCTCGACCAATTCGGGCCAAAGCGGGTGATCGACACCCCGATCACCGAACATGGCTTTGCCGGAATAGCCGTCGGGGCCTCCTTCGGCGGGCTGAAACCTATCGTCGAATTCATGACTTTCAACTTCGCAATGCAGGCCATCGACCACCTGATCAATTCTGCCGCCAAGACGCTGTATATGTCGGGCGGGCAGATGGGATCGTCCATCGTGTTCCGTGGCCCGAACGGCGCTGCGGCGCGTGTTGGCGCCCAGCACAGCCAGGATTATGCCGCCTGGTATTCGCAGATTCCGGGGCTGAAGGTGGTGATGCCCTATTCGGCGGCCGATGCGAAGGGCCTGCTGAAAACCGCAATCCGCGATCCGAATCCGGTGATCTTCCTTGAAAATGAAATCCTCTATGGCCGCAGTTTCGATGTGCCGGCCGTCGACGATCTGGCCATCCCCTTCGGCAAAGCACGTATCTGGCGCGAAGGGACAGATGTGACCATCGTCAGTTTCGGCATCGGCATGACCTATGCGCTTGAAGCGGCGGAGAAGCTGGCGGCAGAAGGTATCTCGGCGGAAGTGGTCGATCTGCGCACCTTGCGCCCGCTCGACTACGGCACGGTTCTCGCCTCCGTCCGCAAGACCAACCGCTGTGTGACGGTCGAGGAAGGTTTCCCGGTCTGCTCGATCGGCAACCACCTGTCGGCCTACATCATGCAGCACGCCTTCGACGATCTGGATGCGCCGGTCATCAACTGCACAGGGAAAGACGTGCCGATGCCCTATGCCGCCAATCTGGAAAAACTGGCGCTGATCACCACCGCCGAGGTGATCGAGGCCGTCAAATCCGTCTGCTACCGCTGAGGAGGGGAAACAATGGCAACCGAAATCCTGATGCCCGCACTTTCCCCGACAATGGAGGAAGGCACACTCGCGAAGTGGCTGGTGAAAGAGGGTGACGCGGTCAAATCCGGCCAGATCATCGCCGAGATCGAGACCGACAAGGCCACGATGGAATTCGAGGCGGTGGATGAAGGCACGGTCGGGAAAATCCTGATCGCGGAGGGCACCGCGTCCGTCAAGGTCAACACACCCATCGCGGTTCTGCTGGAAGAAGGCGAGGACGCCTCCGCAATGCCCGCGCCCAAAGCGGCGGCAGCGGCCCCTGCCCCCGCCGCACACGCGGCGGCACCCTCTGCTCCGGCTGCGGCAGCCTCCGCCGCTGGCCCGTCGGCCTCGTCGGGCGCGCGCGTCATCGCCTCGCCGCTGGCACGCCGTCTGGCCAAGGAAAAGGGCATCGACATCGCCAGCCTGAAGGGCAGCGGCCCGCATGGCCGCATCGTCAAGGCCGATGTCGAGGGTGCCGGTGCTGGCGCTGTCAGGCCCGCTGCGGCAGCCCCCGCACCCGCCCCGGCAGCGGCGGCAGCGGCCCCCGCCCCAACGGCAAGCGCCGCCACGGTCATGCGGATGTACGAAGGGCGTGCCTATACCGAAATGGCGCTCGACGGGATGCGGAAAACCATCGCTGCCCGACTCACCGAGGCCAAGCAGACCATCCCGCATTTCTATCTGCGGCGCGAGGTGCAGCTTGATACGCTGATGGCGTTCCGGGAAACCCTGAACAAGCAGGTGGAAGCGCGCGGCGTGAAGCTGTCGATCAACGACTTCATCATCAAGGCCTGCGCATTGGCTTTGCAGGCAGTGCCCGATGCCAATGCCGTCTGGGCAGGTGACCGTGTACTGAAACTGAAGCCGTCTGACGTGGCTGTCGCTGTGGCAATCGAGGGCGGGCTTTTTACCCCTGTTCTAAAGGACGCCGAGGCGAAATCGCTTTCCACCCTGTCAGCGGAAATGAAAGACCTCGCAGCCCGCGCCAAGACCCGCAAACTCGCGCCCCACGAATATCAGGGCGGCAGCTTTGCCATCTCGAACCTCGGCATGATGGGGATCGAGAATTTCGATGCCGTCATAAACCCTCCTCATGCGGCAATCCTTGCAGTCGGCGCGGGCATCAAGAAACCCGTCGTGCTGAAGGACGGCACCATCGGCGTGGCGACGGTCATGTCGATGACTCTTTCGGTCGATCATCGCGTGATCGACGGCGCGCTGGGGGCAGAACTGCTTAAAGCGATAATCGCCAATCTGGAAAACCCGATGGCAATGCTGGCGTAAGCCGCCAGAAAATCACGCAAAAGCCCCCGTAGCATATGGCTCCGGGGGCTTTTTTTGCCAGATTGCGCCGATCAAAGATCGCCGGTGACCACGTGATCCATGGTGACGGCCGGTTGCGAACATCCTGCTTCACCCACCACACGGGCCGGAACCCCTGCTACGGTCTTGCAGGCAGGTACATCCTGCAAGACCACCGATCCGGCCGCGATCCGCGTGCAGTGGCCGATGGTGATATTGCCCAGCACCTTTGCGCCCGCGCCGATCAACACACCATTGCCGATCTTCGGATGCCGGTCGCCGTCTTCCTTGCCGGTACCGCCCAGCGTCACCGAGTGCAGCATCGAAACATTGTCGCCCACCACCGCCGTCTCGCCGATCACGATGGAATGGGCGTGGTCGATCATGATGCCTTTACCCACGCGCGCGCCCGGATGGATGTCCACCCCGAACACCTCACTGACCCGCATCTGCACGAAATACGCCATGTCACGCCGCCCGGTCAGCCACAGCCAGTGACCGATCCGATAGGCCTGCATCGCCTGAAATCCCTTGAAGAACAGCACCGGCTGCAAAAAACGGTGACACGCGGGATCGCGTTCGTAAACCGCAACAATATCAGCACGCGCCGATTGTCCGATTTCAGGATCGGCGGCATAGGCCTCATCCGCGATTTCCCGCAGTATCTGCTCGCTCATCTCGTTCGAGGACAGCTTCAGCGAAAAGCGATAGGCCAGCGCCCTTTCCAGGGACGGATGATGCAACACGCCGGAATGGATCAGCCCGCCCAGCAGCGGTTCCGCAGATACGGCGGCGGCAGCCTCATCGCAAATCTGGCTCCAGACCGGATCGACGGTTGCAATTTTTGTGCGGGTTTCAGCCATGATCTGCGCCTCCATCTGCCGGGATTATAGCAGATGGGCATACGCCGTCACTTGAAAAGGCACTGACCTCGTCGCACTCCAACTCGTCAAGCGCACGCAGCACTGCGACAAGTGCCCGACGGTAGTGACGATCAGACAGTGTCGGTTCCGCAACAAGCGGCAAGCGCATCGCGGCCGACATAAGACTTCCAGTCCCCCACGCGGGATGAGGGCCGCCCGACGCAATATGCCAGCACATCGCATCGGCGGCTTGTGCGAATATTCGTATGGGCAGCGCTTCCTTCTCCGCTTCGGGCGCGGCCAGAATGGCACGCGCCACGGCCACCAGATCACCGATACCCGGTGGGCGGATCGCCATCATGACGGCAACGACAGCTCCAGATAATGAACAACCAGCCGGACTGTGCCGGTTGCGAACTCACCCCCCTCTGCCGACAGCAGCAGCGGCACAGGGTCGTATTCGGTGGAAGGGGTGGGCAACACGCCTCGCAAAAAAGCCCCCGCAAAAAGGCCGAGCCCGCTGCCGAACCGGTCGGTCGCTCCCGCTACACCCAGGCTCCAGCCTGAAAGCGTTCCGGTGATCGCTTCTGTCACGCGCCCCGTTACACCAAAGACCATACTGTTCGACGGGATAAAGAAACTGGTGGTCGATACTGTGCCCGATCCGATGCTGTGCAGGAACTCCGCCGCGCGCATGGCCGATCCGGCGCCGGCGGGACTGGAGGCAAGCTGGTTGCGCCGCCAGCCGGTGCCGTCATGGATCGCATCCGCGCCTTCGTCCACGATAAGCGCCCGCCATCCTGTTTGCGGCGGAACAAAAACCCACCCCCCGTTAAACCGAATGGCTACGGTGCCCGCTTGACCGGCCCAGTCACCGACAGCGCCCACGGGCAGATACCAACACAATCCGTCAGAAGCGGCAGAGGGCGGCACGGTCACCGTCGCGGATTGCAACCGCAGCTGCGCCAGCGCATCCAGACGCACCAGTGCCTCGTTTACGGTAATATGCTTTTGTGCCTGCGCCGCCGCCAGCAGCGGAAGCAGAAGATTCGCCGTATCAGACATTCCAGTCGATCCTTGCAAAGGGACCGGGGCCGAACCGGTCCGAAATCTGTGCGACCAGCAACGATATCGCGCCGCTTGCACCATCCACCGCCTGCAAAGCGGCCGGATAAGTCCATCCGGCCTCAGCAAGCTGAAGCTCGCGCAGGATGCTGCCCGACTTCAACACACGCAGGAGATAGGCCTCCCTGGCCTCTCCAAGCGGCACCTCGACACCTTCCCAGCTGTCACCGTCGATCCGCGTCCGCCGGACCCAGCCGATATGAATATCGCCCGAACCACTGCGCTGCGCGCGCAGATGCGCCGGGGCATAGGGTCGAAGACCAATCCCCCTGAAGGCCTCGACGCGATGCACGTAGGACGTGTCATCATAGGTTCTGAACGCCGATCCGATCCGGTAATGCCGGGCAAGACCCCTTTCCGACAGTCCAAGGGAAATCTGGGTGACTGCCCCGTTCAGCAGGACAACATAACTACCCGAAGGCCAGGTCACTGCAATGTCGGCATCGGTTCCGGCCTGCCCGCGCAGGCGCATCGACAGATCATATGTATCCGGCCCGACAAGTATTGCCTGCGCGAACTGGAACACCTCCCACCCTTCGCCTCCACCGTTGCCTATTGCGGCGACATTGGCTCCGTTCAGGACCGCATCCGCCGAAACCGTGGCAAGCGTTCCACCAAAAATCCTGACCCGCAGCGCCGGTCCTCTATCCCACAAGCCCGGAATGCCGCGATCCATCGCCGTTTCCGTCACACCGATCACGGCCCCGCGTGGCACAAGACGGTTCAGCGTATACCCCGCATCCTGGACAGAGGCATAAACTGCCACATTGCCTGGCCAGGGGGTCGCCGTAACCGCCACGTGCGGGGCCTGTGGCACCTCTTCTCCCGTCAGCAGCGGTAGGTCCAGAAACAGCGGAAACACGGGCATTGGCGGTGTAAACGGACGTGGCGCCACCGGCGCTTCCGCGGCATCGCTGGGAACATAGACCGACGGTTCCACCCTGATCGCGTCAAGCCGCTGAAACTCCGCCAACTCGGCCGCATCGATCCGGTAACGTGATCGCCCTTCCCCGATGGTCACCACATCCCCCGGCCCGAGGTCCAGCCGCGACGGAGGCAGCGAAAACCGCGCAGCGTCGCGGGCCACAAGGGATTCAGCCAGCCACCGCTCCACGATGCGCAATCCTTCGGCTCGGGTCAGGACAAGATCGAACTCGCTCTGCGAAACCGCATCCCTGTCGTCGTCCGGAAACGCCGCCTCGACCGCGCTCAGCTCATAGTCCCCGTTCGACTCGACATGCAGCAACCGCACCCGCCCGGCAATTTCCGCCGCCGGGCTGCGCTCGACCAGCAGGTCGCCGCCCTTTTCGTCGTCCGGGACAAGCTCCCCCGGCTCGACATGCGCCGTCGCACGTCCGGCCCGCATGCGGAACAAAACCTGCCCTTCCCGCTCCAGTGCCTCAAACCCATAGGCCAGCATCAGCGGCTGCAACGCCTTGCGTGCCGTATCGGCATCGCCAGCAGCAAACCCCCGCACCACGCCGTAAAGGCCACTGACATCGATATCCGACAGGCCGGACCGGTTGCAGATTTCCGCTACGACAGCCGCCAGAGACTGCACAGATACCCGGCCCGAAATCCAGTGACCGCGCGCATGGTTCACGCCGTCCGACCACACCGACAAGGCGTTTGGAAATTGTGGAAAGGGTCTCGTGTCCCATGCCCAGACATGGGCGCGCGACATATCAACCATCGGCCCGCCGTACTCGGACGAAACCGGATTATTTGCCGCATCCCCCCAGTAGTCCAGCATGGCCCGCAGATACTGCATCTGCATCAGATCGTCGCGCAGACCGTTAGAGTATTTCGGCGCCCCAGATTCCGACGACTTCGGATCGAAGAACATGTTGGGCTGGTTCGCCCCCTTGTCCACCGCCGCACAGCCATACTCGGTGAACCAGATCGGCTTGGATCGAGGCACCCACGACGTAGCACCCGGTTGGCGAATGCCGTCGATGCGCTCGTGATGGGGGTTTCCCCACCAGCCAAGCAAATCCTTGTACCGCCAGACCCAGGGCTCGCCATAAGCCCCGTCGGTGATCGGGGTCCGGATCTGCTGCGCTGCCGCCTCATCCGACGCATAGTACCAGTCGAAACCCTCGCCCCCGGCGATGTTGGATTTCAGATAATCCAGATTGTAGATCGATCCCCAATGCGCATCGGCATGGTCGTCACCGTCCCGCCAATCGGCCAGCGGCATATAATTGTCGACCCCGATGAAATCGATGTTGTCGTCAGCCCAGAGAGGGTCGAGATGAAAGTAGCGGTTCCCCGCGCCGTCGTTATAACCGAAGTATTCGCTCCAGTCGGCAGCGTAACCGATCCTGGTTTCCGCCCCTAGAACCTCGCGCACATCGGCGGCAAGCTGGCGCAGCGCGGCCACCGCCACGAACACATCGCCTGCGCCCCGGATCTGGGTCAGGCCGCGCATCTCTGAACCGATGCAAAAGGCATCGACGCCACCCGCCGCCTTTGCCAGATGCGCATTGTGCAGGATGAACCGCCGGTAGCCCCAGTCATTCGCGGGCCCGCTGTAACTGACGACCGTCCCCGAAATCTGAAAATGCCCAGGCTGCGCGCCGCCGAAGAACGCCGCAACCTCGGCGTCGGCGGCAGACGTCCGGTCAGGCGTTCCAACGCGCCCCGGCGCGACCGACAGTGTAATACGCCCCCTCCAGGGCAGCGCCGGTTGCTCCGCCGCACCCGAATAGGGATCGCTCCGCGTATTCCCTGCAAGCTGATCCATCAACACAAAGGGGTAAAAGACACAGCCGATCCCCCGCTCGCGCATGGCCGCAATCGCCTGAATGACGGACCCGTCCGCAGGCGTACCGCCATAAACAGGCCGCCCATCCAGCTTCGGCATCACCGGGGCTGATGCCCGCCCGATCCCCGCCACCCGCCAGGCGACTGGAGCCCCGTCTTGCGTGTTCTGCTCCACTTTGGGTCGGATTTTGCACGATCCGCAGCGCAGGTCATCGCCGAACCAGCTCACCACCAGTGCGCCCGACGTGCAGTTCGGCAACTCTTCCCGCAACTGCTTCATCGAGGCCAGCATGTCCGTGCTGCCGGACGGCGAATGGACGTTGGCCATCCGATAGGCCCCCGGGCCGTCCTCAAACCGCACGGGAACGGTTGCCAGCGCATACTCGCCGCTGCCGGGGATCAGCGCCACGCCGCGGATGGCCTGACCCGGCTCGATCCCGCCCTCCGCATCGTCATCCGGCGCCGCACGGCGGAACACCTCGAATGAAAGCTGCGGCACACGGTTGCCGAACCGGCCCAGATCCAGATCTTCGATCACCACATAGGCGACACCGCGATAAGCCGGAACAAGCCCCGCTCCCTCGACCGCCTCGATCTTCGGGTCGGGCAACTGGTTTTCCGACCCCTTGTAAACCCGCATGTTCAGATCGCCCGGCACGATCTCGATCCCGTCCGCCCAGATGCGGCCAACCCGGGTGATCCTCCCCTCGCACAGCGCAAGCGCAAGGCTGACGGAATAGGAGTACTCGACGGCCACCGGTTTCGGGGCGCCCTTGCCGCCGCCGCTTTCCGCCCGAGTCTCCTCAAACCGCGAAGCCCAGATCACCTGCCCCGCCACCCGCGTCCGCCCCCAGACCCGACCGATCGCCGCACCTTCGCTCGCCCCGGAAACGCGGAACCGCTCGACACGCCCCGTCTCTACCGTCGCAGAGCCCGCGCCCATCAGCCGCTGGTCGATGACACGCCCCAGCGTCGCCCCGACCGCGCGCCCGATCACAGCGCCCGACAGGCCAAAGACCGTGCCGCCGAAACCGGCACCTACCGCCGACCCGGCCGCCGCCAAAAGAACTGTCGCCATCAGATCGCCCTTTCCGGAAAAGCGAACACCGCCACCACCCGTCGCGCCCAGGGCGCCGACAGCGGGCTTTCGATCACGCCATGACCGGAATAGGCATGGACAAAGGCTCTGGCGCCCTCCGCGCTCACGGCGGAAAGGATGCCCAGGTGCTTCGCCACCCCGGCATCGCGCAGCCTGAACAACACCACATCGCCCGGGCTCGCAGCATCCGGCTGCACAGGCAGCAGATGGCGAAGCGCCGCCTGCCAAAGAGTCTCGTCACCCTGCGGCTCCGCCCAGTCTGGCGTATAGGCTGGAACGGCCTCCGGCTCTCCTCCGTAAAGCCTGCGCCAGACGCCCCGGACCAGTCCCAGACAGTCCGCACCCGAACCCCGCACGGACGCCTGATGCCGATATGGTGTGCCGATCCACAGTCGCGCTTCCGTCACGGCCAAATCCCCGGCATCGCTCATCCGCGCAGACTCCCGCCATTGTTGTTGTCGTTGCGTCGCGGATAGGACATCAGCCAGTCATCCCCCGGAATATGTGGAAATCCACGGAAATTTCGGATGTTTCCGAATTTCAGCCGACAGGTTCCCAGCCGCTTGTCGCAGCCGGCCTCGATCCGCAACATGTCGCCCGGCGCGATCTCCGCCCCCAGCTCCTGCCACAGCTCCACTTCCCGTCCCGCATCGCTCAGCCGGTCGTTCTTTATCATGCCGATCAGGCCCGCCGCATGTCCGGTCAGAACCCGCAGCCGCCCCCTTTCGAACCAGCGGTCGGCATGGCTCACGAAATCCACGAACCGGAACGCACGCCTGTCGGTCACAATCTCTGCGGCTCGGTTGACAGAAAAGGACTCCGCCTCAAGGTCGACACCGCAAGCCGCGTCTCCCAGAAGCGCCGCACATTGCGGCTGATAAATCCGCCCCTGCGGGCGGTTCAGCACTTCGGTCAATCCACGCAGTTCGGCGGTGAATGCCCCGCCCGCACGCCGGATTTCCCCGATACTGCCGCGAAACTGCAGCACGCGCTGCGCGGGCTCTGCCCAGTTCACCAGCCAGGCCCGGACCTCCGCACCATCATAGCGTCCGGCCAGAATGTCCGCCTCGGTGATCGCGTCGGCGCTCAACGCACCTACAGCCTCAGTATTGTCCACCGACAGCCCGCTGCCACTTTGCAGCGCCCGCGCCGACATCCCGGTTGCAGCGTGGAACACCAGCCCGCCGAAATGCAGGTCCAGGTCATGGTCGGTAAACCCCATTTCCTGGCCATCCCGGCGTCGCAGCGCCCAGGCCCGGCAGACAGTCGTTGCACCGCTTTTCAGATGCGCCAGCAGTTGCGGATCAATCGCCATCAGATGCGGACCTCCACGATCGGCACATTCGGCACATCGCCTGCCTGAAAGCTGGCCACGGAAACCTGCACCCGGTCGGTGTCGAACCGTACCGGCACATCGAACTCGAACCCGGCCGTGATCTCCACCCCCTGATCCGGAGCTTCGGCAAAGGTGAGCTCTCCTCGCGCCACATCGACTGTGAAGTTGACACCCTCGGCCAGTTGATCGCCCTGAAGGCCCACCTTCACCGTGCCCTCGACCGGCTTCAGGATCGGCCTGCGATAGGATTGCCCGCCCGAGGCATAGGTCTTGGCCAAGGTGAAAACACGGGTCACGCCATCCCCGGTCCCGATCACCTGATCCTCGAAACCCACGTCTGCCGCCGGGGCGCAGCTCCTGTAATCTGCCCAGTCCTTCCAGCGGAATCCGAACATCTGTCCGCGCCGCGCCTCAAAGAACGCGATCAGAAGCGCCACATCGTCCAGTGATCGCAGCCCAAGACCCGCATCATAGCGACGCCGCGAATGCGCCCACGGCGTGTTCCGTTCCTCGAACCCGTTGGCCAGTGCCACGATATCCGTGCGCCGTTCCGGTCCTCCGACCGAACCGAAGCTCAGGTTCGCGGGAAACCGCACCTCGTGAAAGCTCATTCCTGCCCCCTACCCGTTCCGCTGCCCGCGCGACAGCGCGCGGCCCATCCGTGCCGCGATCTGGCTCTGACTGCGGGCAAAACCCTGCACGTCAGGGGTCGAGATGTTCATGACGATGTTCACGGGCCGCCCGCCGCCCGCCGCCTGCACGCCCAACCTACCGTCCGCGCCACGCGTCAGCGGCATGATCGCCTCCGGCCCCGCCTCGCCCATCAATCCGCGACCACCCCGCATCGGGAACAGCGTCGGAGAGGACACGACGCCTCCACGGGCAAAGGGCATAACCTGCCCTTGGGAAAATCCTGCCCCCATGGCAAAGGGTGTGATACCCGACAAAAGCCCGTTCAACCCGTTCGCCAGAACCCCACCTATGGCGTTCTGCACCGGCTTCATCGCAATGCCATAGACCGTGTCAGAAAGGCTTTGCCCGACCGATTTCAACGCGTCAGACAGCTTCATCCCGTCGAACACCAGCCCGTCGAACGCCTTGCGCAGGCCCCGCCCGATGCCGCTCGACAGGGCGTTCACCTCGCGCCCGGTGAACACCATGTTTTCCCGCAGCCGCTGCAACTCGGCATCGAAAGATGCCGCCACGCCCGTCACACCACCCAGCGTGCTTTCCAGCGCCGCGACCTGATCGCCCAGCGCGTCAATGTCATCCGTGTCTGCCATCGCTTTCCTCCGTCGTCCTGTCGGGATAGGCCTGCGCAAGTGCATTCAGCCGCGCCCGCGTCAGCGGTGCCTGCCCGGCCTCCGCCCCCAGCATCAGCGCCAGTTCCGCCGGGGTCAGCGCCCAGAACGCCGCCGGCAGCAAGCCCAGCCCGCCACGTTCCGCGCGCGTCATGCCCGCCCGCATCAACCCAGGCCAGTCCAGACCGCTCGCATTCATTGGCTGCCTGGCACCGTAAAGGCGCGCGCCAGCAGCAAAGCCGCCGCCCGCGCCGCCTCGACCGGGCCACCCCCGATCTCTGCTGCCGCCAGCGACGCGGCATCCGCCTGCCAACCGCCGCCGCGCAGACCAGCCACCAACAGCGCCAGCACATCGCGCGTGGTCATCCGTCCGCCCTCGAACCGCTCCACCACCGCAATCATGCTTTCCGCACCCAGGGTTTCCTCAAGTTCCGCCAAAGCGCCCAGCGTCAGCTTCAGCACATGCCGCTCGCCGTCGACGACAAGCGCCACCTCGCCTGCGTATGGGTTCACCACCTCATCCCTCACAGCGCGGTAAAGCTCAGCACCCCGGCCGAAGCCAGGCTCAGCTCATAGGTCGCCTCGCCATTGTAGTTGCCGGCATATTCGATCGCGGTCATCTGGAACGGGCCCTCGATGATGCCGAAATCAGGGATGATCACCTGAAATGCCGGGATTTCCCCGTCAAAGAAGATCTGCCGCGCCCTCTCATCCGTCGCCGCATCCTTGAATACGCCCGACCCGCTGATCGAAGCACTTTTCACGCCCGCCCCGGCCAGCAGCTCCCGCCAGCCGCCCTGACTTTCCAGAGAGGTCACATCGACCTGCTCGGCGTTGAAACCGATGCGCGAGGCCCGCAGCCCGGCGATGGTCTCGAACACGCCCAGCCCGGTCATGTCCAGCTTGATAAGAAGATCCTTGCCGCTCTGCGCCGCCATTGTCGTCACTCCGTTCTGAACGTTCAGTCCTCGACCCGCGCCCGAAAGGTCAGGTCGACCCGGCGCACATCGCTCAATTCCACCCGGCGGGCGCGGGCCCGCAGGAACCACAGCCCGACCAGACCGCCGCGCGCCAGCACCAGCGGCGCATCGCTCAGCGCGTCGGAAATCGCCGCAGCCACCTGTTTTGCCGTCTCGAAACCGGCGTCATCCGTCACCACGCTCACCACGAAATCATGGTTCGCACCCCGGCCCGTCTTGTCCGAACGATCCGCCGCATCCTCCGGCCCGAGCGAGACATAGGTGCCCGTCACCGTCCCCGGCGGGATCGCGTCATAGATCGCACCGCCGACCAGCCCGGCCAGCACCCCATCCCCCGTCAGCCGCGCAAAAACCGCCGCCTGCAAGGCCGCTGCCACGCCGTAACTCATGCGGGGATCTCCTCTCGTGCATGGCAGACCAGAAAACGCCCCTCCGGCCCGTCCTCGGTCACAGCCAGGATGCGGAACAACCGCCCCCCGTCGCGAAACCGCTGATCGGCCTTGGGCCGCGACGGCGCTCCCTGCGCGACTGCGCGCACCACGATGCGGAACGGCAGCGACGACAGGGTCACGAACTCGCCAGCCCGTTCCCTCCCGGTTCCAGCCTGCACATCGGCCCAAAGCGTGCCCAGCGTCACCCAGACCCGACGAAACCCGCCCGAACCGTCGGCAAGCCGCTGCGCCTCTTCCAGCACCAGCGGGCGGGTCAGCCGATAACCCTCATGGCTCATGCCGCACCCCCGCCAAGTATCCGCACCGTCCGCCAGCGCTCGATCAGCGCCGTCACGCCAAAGGGCATGGCGGCGCGCGTAGCTGTGGCCTCATCGCGATGCTCGTAGTAATGCGCGGCCAACAGCATCACCGCCTGCGCCAGATCGCCCGGCACATCGGACCATGCCGCGCCAAATCCCGCCTCGAAGGCGATCTCGGCCGTTCCGCCCGATGGAATTGCCGGCAGCGCCGATCCTGTCGGCACCAGGCGGGGCCGGTGCATATCGCGTTGCAACCGGTAGCGGGCCGGGTCCACTACGGTCGCCGCGCCGCTGCGATCCAGCACCGTCAGCGACAGCAACAGCTGCACGGGGGCCACGGGCAGCGCCTGACCTTCCGCATCACGCCATTCCGTGACCGTCCAGCCAAAGGCCCGCTGGATCAGCATCTTGCCGATCCGCCCCTCGATCGCCGCAATCGCGGCCCGCAGGTAGTTTGCGACCAGCCCGTCCTGAAGGCTATCATCCGCAAAACCGGTACCCAGCCGCAGATGGTCGCGCATGTCCTGCACGGGCAAGGCGGCCGCCGGCACGCCGGTCAGTTCGATCAGCATCATCCTGTTCTCCGAAATCCGGCGGGTTCCCTGTCCCGGCCTGCCGATGCCGCAATGGGCGCGTGCCACCCGCGCCGCTCGGACGGAGGGAAGCTGCTGGACGCCGCGGGAACTGCGGCCCGCGCCCATCACCCTTCCGTCCCGGACGAACCGGGACGGAAAGACTGTGTCGTTGTCTTCATGTCCGGGGCAGCCCCCGGCAGCCGGTCACGACACGGCGAACTTCAGCAGCTTGATCGCCGCGAAATCGCTGACATCGCCGCCGACGCGTTTGCTGGCATAGAACAGCACATGCGGCTTGGCGCTGAACGGGTCGCGCAGCACGCGCAGGTCCGGGCGTTCGGCCACCGTATAACCCGATCGGAAATCCCCGAAGGCGATGGCAAAGGCATTGGCGGCGATGTCCGGCATGTCCTCGGCCACCAGCACCGGATAGCCCATCAGCCGTGCCGGCTCGCCCGCCTGCAACCCGTCCGACCAAAGGAAGCGGCCATCGGCGTCCTTCATCTTGCGCACCGCGCCCGCCGTCTTGGAATTCATCACGAATGTCGCGTTGGCGCGATATTCCGCATTCAGCGCATAGACCAGGTCGACAATGGCATCCGATGCGTTGGTCGCATCGAAATCGCCCGCCGCCCCCGTCGCCACATAGCCCAGACCACCCCAGGCCCAGCTTGCCTGAGCCACCGCCGGATGGGTCAGGAACCCGGTCGGCTTGTCCACGCCGTCACCGTTCACAAAGGCCGCCGCCTCGGCGCGCGCGAATTTTTCTGCGATACGCTCGGCCAGCCAGCCCTCGACATCAAAGGCGCTGTCGTCCAGCAGCCGCTGGCTGGCCTTTGGCATCGCTGCCAGCTCGTGAAGCGGGATCGAAATCCGCTCGATCGCCGGGGTCGTGGTTTCGGTCAGCGACGCTGTTTCCGTCGCCCAGCCCGATCCGATGTCCGTGCGGTCGATCAGCACGTCAAAGCTCGTCGCCTCGACATTCACCACATTGGCAATTCGGCGCACCGAAGCGGTCGACCGCAGCACCGACCGGATCGATTCCGAAGTCTGCGGATCGACAAGATAGCCACCGTCCCCGGCAACGGCGGTATTCATCGCCTTGCCCTCCAGAACCAGGCCGCGCAGGCCATCGTCATCCCCGGTGCGCAGATAGGCGTTGAAAGCCTTCTGATGCACAGGCTCCGCTTCGGCGGCGGTGGAAAGCGCCGGGCGTGCGGCGTGAAAAGTCTTGCGGTCCAGCATGGTCAGTCGCTCATCCTGTTGTTTCAGCGTCAGTTTCAGATCGTCCTGGAATCCCTTGAACTCGGTCAGGAACCCCGCCAGCGCGTGTTTCACCTCGCTGGTCCCCGGCAGATCGCCGGGCAAGCCGGTTACGGCCCGAGCCTTCGTCTCGGTCTTTGTCATCGCATCACCCTGAAAGTGAGGTTTCGGAAGACTGGCGCCCTACCGGTCGGCCAGCATACGGGCGGCATCCCGAAAGGTCGCCGCCACGGCGCGCAGCAGGTCGTCGCCAGGGCTGTCGCCCTTGGCTGCCACCCGCGCCTCGGGAAGCATCGGGAATGTCACCAGCGACACCTCCCAAAGCTCCAGTTCGGCCAGAAGCCTGCGCCCCTTGCCATCCCGTTCGGCCACCACCGTCCGGTAACCGATCGAAAGCCCGTCAATCGCGCCCGCACCAACCAGTGCCGCCGCCTCCCGCCCCGCAGCGACATCGGTCAGTATGCGGCCCCTGACGAACAGCCCGTGGCCGTCCTCGCGCACCTCGTCCCAGACACCGATGGGCTGCGCCGGATCATGCTGCCAAAGCATCTTGACCCGACCGCCCCGCGCTGCAAGCGCCGCCAGCGATTTGCGATAGGCGCCTGCCAGCACCACATCGCCCCCCTGATCGGCCTTGCCGAAAACCGATGCATAGCCAGAAATCGCCACGCCGCCCTCGGCCAGCACGGCCGTATCGATCCGTGCAAACTTGTGTTCCAGCCCCATGCCTGCGTTCATCCCGTCCATTCGTCATACCTCACCTGATCGCCGTGCTGACCAGCGCCTGAACACCTTCGGCCAGCAGAAAGGCCGCTGCACCGTAAACGGCCAGCCAGATGCGTTTTTCCAGCCGCTCCAGCGTGGTTTCGATCTGCTGCAAACGGTATTCCAGCCCCGCCCAGCGCTCTTCGGCCACACGCTCGTTCGCCTCGATCCGCGCCGAAGCCGCATCAAAACTGTCGTAGAGAAAGCGCGAGCCGCTCCCCGGTTTGCGTGTGGTCATTCCGCTTCCGTCTCTCCGTCGCCCGCATCCTGCCCCACCGCATCCGCGACTTCGTCGGCACTCTCCTCCGGCGAAACCGGCGCGGCCTCCGGCACCACATCGTCCTCCGCCAGCGGCGGCAGCCCCAGCAGCGCGCGTTTTTCCGCAATGGTCAGAAAGGTCGCCTCGCCCACGCGCTTCCACTGCGCGTCGCGTTCGTTCGACAGGGCGGGCACCTGATCCAGATCGGGCCGCAGCTCAACCGCCTGACCCAAATGGGTCGAAAGCCAGTGGCTGACCGCCGCTGCAACGCGCGTGACCAGCGGCACGACAGTCAACCGGTAGAACGCCCGGTTCGCCTCCTGATAATTCGCATAGGTGGCATCCCCCGGTATGCCCAGCAGCATCGGCGGAACACCGAAGGCCAGCGCGATTTCCCGTGCGGCGGATTCCTTGGTTTTCTGAAACTCCATGTCGCTGGGCGAAAATCCCATGGGCTTCCAGTCCAGCCCGCCTTCCAGCAGCATCGGGCGGCCTGCATTGCGCGCACCCTGATGATAGCTTTCCATCTCGCTCACCAGCCGGTCGTATTGCTCGCCCGACAACTGCGACTGCCCGTCCGCCCCCTTGTAGACAATGGCCCCCGAAGGCCGCGCGGCATTGTCCAGCAGCGCCTTCGACCAGGCGCTGGCACTGTTGTGCACGTCGATGGCCACCGCCGCCGCCTGTAGCGGCGATAGTCCATAGTGGTCGTCCTGCGGATGAAAGCTCTTGATATGGCAGACCGGATCGACCGGCCCGGTCATGTCGAAACGGTGCTTGCGCCCGCCCACCGCATATTCGTAAGCCACCGGCCAGCCATCGGCCCCCGGCACCAGGCTCATCCGGTCCGACCGCAGCACATGCAGTTCCGCGGGCAAGCCGCTGCCGGCCGATACCGCCTCCAGATAACCGTTCCCGGTCAGCAGCAACTGTCCATAGAACGCCTCGAACAACTCGGCCCGGCCCTGCGCCGGATTGGGCCGCCGGATCAGGTTCAGCAAGGGATGCTCTTCATAGCGCCGCCCGGCATCCTGCAACACCAGCGGCAGGGCCGCCGCGGCCTCCGCCACCACCTTGACCACGCGAAAGCCGACCGGATTGCCGGCAAAACCGTTGCGCACAAGCGATCCGGTGTCGCGCGGGCTCCAGGCTACACGCCCCGTGCCAGCAAAGGCTACGATCCGCCCGGTCGCGGAAGCCTTGCGCTCGGGCATGGCAGTCTGCGCGGCATGACCGCCGCCTTCCGTCCGCTCCGCGCGCCGAAACATGTCAAAAACCATGGTCTGCAACTCCTGTCAGCCCCCGCACGGCCCCGTGGGCCGTGATTGTCTCTCGTTGTCCCCCGGGCCGGGAATCGGCCGAACCGGTCGAACCAATGCCCGGGGGACGTCCCGGACAGGCAGGCCGGCGCTGCCCGCGCGCACCGACCACCTCCCGCCCGATCCTGTTCCGATGATCCCTAAAGCGCCCGCACCTGCGGCCTGCGCCACTGGGCGGCGGGCCCGATCACCAGATCGCTCAACGCCCAGACCAGCGCATCCACGCGGTCCGGGCTGCCCCGCCCCGAATAGCCCTGTGCCGTCATCTGGCACATCTGGTCCTCCAGCCGCCCCAGACCACGCCGGTGCAGCACCCGACCCTGCTCATACAGCGCTGCCACCGGTTCTGCCCGCGCCACCTTCCCGCGCGATGCCCGCACCGCCCGATAGGGCACCAGCGGATCGATCTGCCGGACCACGCTTTCCACCAGATCGCCGCCCTGGTTCACTTCCGCCACCAGCCGTTCGGCCCCGTGCCGCGCCATCGCGTCAATCGCCGCCTGCGCCCATTCCGTGGGGCTTTTCCCCGATACGCTGGCATCTTCCAGCACATAGGCGCGCCAGTCCTGCGGCGGGCCCTCTGTCACCGCACCCACCACCACGATCCCGCATTCGTCCGAACCGCCATGCCCCGTGACCGGCGGATCGACAGCCACCACCACGCGGCTTAGCGCGGGTATCTCGTCAACACGCAGCGCCTCGATCCCCGCCGATGTCCACAGCGCACCCTCCGCATCCTCCAGCAACATGCCGTCAAGCTCCTGCCTGCCGATGCGGGTGCCCGCGAAACGCCCTCGTACCTCCTCCAGAAAGCTCGCCGCCAGATAGGCACGGTTCGCCTCTGTCGGCGCATGGGTGACAACGGTCGAAGGCGATTTCAGCAATGCCTTGAGCACCGCCACATTGCGCGGCGTCGTCGTCACCACCTGCTGCGGATGCGATCCCAGCCGCAGCGCAAACTGCAACTGCGTCCAGGCCTCCTCCGCCTTCTTCCACTTGGCCAGCTCGTCCACCCAGGCGGCATCGAACTGCGGCCCGCGCAACGCCTCCGGCTCATGCGCCGAAAACACATGCGCCACGGCGCCGTTCGGCCAGACCAGCCGCCGCCGCGTCGCCTCCCATGCCGGGCGCCGGTCCGGGGGGGAACAGGCAAGGATGCCGCTCTCCCCCATCACCATGACCTCGCGCGCCTGGTCGAACGTCTCGCCGACCAGCGCCACGCGCCGCGCACGCCCTCGGTCCAGCGGTCGCGCACCCTCCACCTGCATACGCACCCACTCGGACCCGGCGCGGGTCTTTCCCGCACCGCGACCACCCATGATGACCCAGCTTTTCCACGCCCCCTCCGGTGGCAGCTGGTGCGGCAATGCCCAGAACTCGAACAGCCAGGGCAGCGCCATCAGTGCCCCCTCGCTCAACTCCTCAAGAAAGGCGTCAACCGTTTCCTGCGGCGCGGAGCAAAGCCAGGCGGCGCCCGATCTCATCGCGTGCCTCATCGAAGTCGAGCGCGTAGTCGTGAACAACGCCTGCTTCCTGCCTGCGGAGTTTTTCAACCTTCGTCCTTTCCTCGAATACCGTCTGCAACGCCTTTTCCAGATCCTTCAGGGTCTGGGCCGCCTCTTTCGCCCGGCCGGTGTCCCCATCCCGGATACGTTCGATCAGCAGCGAAAGATCTTCTGCAAACCGCTGAAACTGTGCCTCTGCCAGCGCAATCATCCGTTGCGCCGTTCCGTCGTCCCCGACGGCTGTTATCAATGTCATATGGTTCAGAACCCGCCCGATTGTCCGTTCGCCCGTCACATCCCCTGACGGCGCGCCGGTTCCACTTCCCAACCGTTCGAGCGAAATGAAAAACGGCCCAAGGGCATTCACCCAGGGCCGTCACCCATTTCATCCAGCATGTCACAATCTCTATCCGCGACCGTTCGCAGAGTCAAGAAAAACTGTGTTATCAGAGTGTTAACGCAGCGTTCGCTGCTTCTATCCCGCCGCGCACAGAAATGAAAACGCCTTGAACCCCTCTTCGGCCCGCGCCGCGATCGTGGCCTTGTCCGGCTCCGGCATGGCATGGATCACCCGCCGGATCTGCCAGTCGCCCACCAGCACCCGCACCAGCCATTCCGCCGCCTCCGCAGCATCGGGCGCATAGATCGTTCCCTCATCCAGCGCGCGGGCCATCAGCGCCTCGATGCCCGGCATCACCGCCGCACGTCCGCCTGCGGCAATCGCGGCCCCCAGCGCGCCAGAGGCATCCGCCGCCGCCGCCCGGTTCAGTGCCACCGCGCGTTCCCCGACCAGCATTCCCAGCAGCACCGGACACAGCGCCCGGATCGCCGCCATCGCCTCACCCTTCCTCGACGCCCATTGTGCCAGCAGCAACTGCACCTCTGCCGTATTTGCCGCGATCATCGCACAACACAGGCCCAGCTTGTCCCCATACCAGCGGTAAAGCGTTTCATTCGACGCTCGGGCGGCCTTGGCTACCGACAGCATCGACATGCCGGCATAGCCCCGCTCTTCCAGCAGCCCATAGGCCACCGCCTCGATCTCTGCCTGTCTTAACTGCCTGCCGTCCTGCTTCATTTTTTTGATTCTCCTTGTTGACGCCAACCGTATCCACAGTTACGCATCGCGCAATCCGTACACATAATTACGCCTAAAGGTGACTCATGAATGCAACGCCCCCGCCGATCCTGCTCCGCGCCTCCGCCCTGGCATCCCTGCTGTTTTCCGGCGCGATCTTCGGCTTTTTCTATGCCTGGGTCTGCTCGACCATGTGGGGCCTGGATGCCACCGATCCACGCATCGCGATTTCCGCGATGCAGGCGATGAATGCCTCCGTGCGCAATGCGGCTTTTGCGCCTGTCTTCTTCGGAACACCCGCCGTTCTGGCACTGACGGCCGTGCTGGCCTGGATGGCCGGACGGCGCTCGGCTGCGGGGTTTTTCCTCGCTGGCGCCATGCTCTATTTCTTTGGCGGCATGATCCTGACGATGGCGGTCAATGTGCCGATGAATCAGGCGCTGGCCACCCGGATGATCCCTGCCGATACCGAAGCGGCCCGCGCGACCTGGGAAAGCTACTCGCAGCCCTGGCAATTCTGGAACCAGACCCGCACGCTGCTGTCGGGCGGCACCCTGCTGCTGGCGGGTCTTGGCGCTCTGCGCCTGCGATAGAAACCGGAACCGGCGGGAGACCTCAGTTGCCGCCCGCCTCTTCCTGCTGCTGCGCCTCGATCTCACGCCAGCGCGCCACGTTCTCGTTATGCTCGGCCAGCGTTTCGGCAAAGGCATGGCCCCCGGTGCCATCCGCCACAAAATAGATATAAGGCGTCGTATCGGGGTTCACTGCTGCCCTGATCGCCGCCGCGCCCGGATTGGCAATCGGTGTCGGCGGCAGACCATCGATGACATATGTGTTGTACGGCGTTTCGCGCCGCAGCTCGCTTTGCCGCAGGCCCCGTCCCAAAGCCCCCTGCCCGTTTGTCACACCGTAGATGACCGTCGGATCGGTCTGCAACCGGATGCCCTGCCGCAGACGGTTGACAAACACCGATGCGACGCGCCCGCGCTCCTCGGCAATTCCGGTTTCCTTCTCGACGATGGATGCCATGATCAGCGCCGCTTCCGGCGTGTCATAGGGCAGATCGGCGGCCCTCTCCGCCCAGGCATCGGCCAGAACCTTCTGCTGCCGCGCCTGCATCTCGGTCAGGATCGCAGCCCGGTCGCCGTCACGCGGAACTTCGTAACTGTCAGGCGAAAGGCTGCCCTCGGGCGGCACCGCCGCGATCTCTCCCGTCAGGAACTCCGCCTGCTTCAGGGATTCGACCACCTGCCAGCTGGTCGCGCCCTCGGCCAGCACCACGCGATAGCGCAGATCGTCGCCCTGGGTCGCCTCGGCATATTCCGGCGGCACATCTGCGCCGGGCACAAACTTCACCACCTCACGGAACTTGTTGGTGGCGGGGTCCAGCTCCTGCAGCACCACCTCGGCCTCCAGCACGCCGATCCGGTAAACCACCTCTGACCCGCAGGTGCTTTGCCCGCCTGCCGTGATGTCGTCGAGAATCCCCGACATAGAGGCACCCGGTTCGACAAGATAGCTGCCGAATTTCACGCTTTCGGCCTTGCCGCTGTAATCCGCGCCGATCCGGAAAATACGGCCATTGCTGACAGCGCCTCTTTCAACCAGCTCGTTGCTGACCGCGCTCAGGGTCGCGCCCTGTTCGACGCGCAGGCAGATCGCCTGTGCAAGCGGCCCGGCCTGCGTGAACTGGCGCTGCCCCCAGGCCACCAGCCCGCCCGCGACCACCAGTGCCAGAACCAGCAGCGTCAGCGCATTCGACGCGATATGCCGCCACATCAGCCGTCGACCCGCTTCAGCACAAGTGACGCATTGGTGCCGCCAAAACCAAAGGAGTTGGACAGCGCCACATCGATCTTGCGCTTCACCGCCTTGTTCGGCGCCAGATCCAGCTTCGGCTCAACCGCAGGATTGTCCAGATTGATCGTCGGCGGCGCGATCTGGTCGCGGATCGCCAGCACGCAGAAAATCGCCTCGACCGCGCCCGCCGCGCCCAGCAGGTGCCCGATGCTCGACTTCGTCGATGACATCGTGGCCCTGGATGCCGCATCGCCCATCAGGCGCTCCACTGCGCCAAGCTCGATCGTGTCGGCCATGGTGCTGGTGCCATGGGCGTTGATGTAATCGACCTGCGCCGGGGTGATCCCTGCCCGTGCAAGCGCCATCTGCATGGAACGGAAACCGCCGTCGCCATCCTCGGCCGGGGCGGTGATGTGATAGGCGTCGCCTGACAGGCCGTAGCCCACCACCTCGGCATACATCTTTGCCCCGCGCGCCTTCGCGTGCTCGTATTCCTCCAGCACCACCACACCCGCGCCTTCGCCCATGACAAACCCGTCACGGTCGGCGTCATAGGGGCGGCTGGCTTTTTCCGGCGCATCGGGGCGCTTGGTCGACAAGGCCTTGCAGGCGTTGAACCCGGCGATCCCGATTTCGGAAATCGGGCTTTCCGTGCCGCCCGCCACCATCACGTCGGCATCGCCCCACTGGATCAGCCGCGCCGCATCGCCGATGGCATGGGCGCCGGTCGAACAGGCGGTGACAACCGCATGGTTCGGGCCCTTGAACCCGTAGCGGATCGACACCTGGCCAGAGGCAAGATTGATCAGCGCACCGGGGATGAAGAACGGCGAAACCCGCTTCGGCCCCTTTTCCTTGATCAGCACGGCCGTATCGGCGATGGAGTTAAGCCCGCCGATACCCGATCCGATCATCACGCCGGTCCGCTGACGGCTTTCTTCATCCTCAGGCTTCCAACCCGCATCCTCGACCGCCTGCACGGCTGCCGCCATGGCATAAAGGATGAACAGATCCACCTTGCGCTGGTCCTTCGGCTCCATCCAGTCGTCGGGATTGAATGTGCCGTCGCTGCCGTCGCCATAGGGCACTTCGCAGGCATATTGCGTGACGACGTTGGTTGCATCGAACCGCGTGATCGCGCGCGCGCCGGATTGCCCGGCCAAAAGCCGTTTCCAGGTTTCCTCCACACCGCAAGCCAGCGGCGTGACCAGACCAAGCCCCGTAATCACCACCCGACGCATGATGCCCCCCATGCTTCACAGCCCCACCGCCCTTTCGGCGGCTTTCAGGATCGGTGTTACACGCGGGCGGGCGGGCGTGCAAGAAAGGCGGCAGAGGACCGCCCGCAAGGATGCAGGCAGACAGCGGTCACTTGCCCAGATGGCTTTCGATGAACCACATCTGCTTGTCGATGTCGCGCGAGGCGCCGACGAAAATATCGACCGTGCCCTCATCCCCCGCTTCCGACACCGTTTCGATGTCGTCGCGCAGCCGCCCGCCGATATCGGCCAGCCGCGCGGAAATCTCGCGCGCATGGTCCCTGTCGGCCACCAGATCGACCGGATAGGGCTTTACCTCGGTTTCCTTCTCGACGATCTCGACCGTGCCACGCGCCACGCCGCCCAGAATCTGCACCCGCTCCGCGATCACGTCCTCATGCGCGGCCAGCGCCGCCGCCACCCCGTCGAGCAGTTCGTGAAAGGCAATGAAATTCGGCCCCTTCACGTTCCAGTGCGCCTGCTTCACCGCCAGCCGCATCGCCACAAAATCCGACAGCCGCGCGTTCAGCGCCTCGCAGCTTGTCTTGATCGCATTGTCCTTCAATCCCTTGACCGGCATGTCGGCCCCCTTGCGTTGCATGTCAGATGACAGAACGCGGGGGGCGGCATACGGTTCCGGTGCACCTTTTTACGTTGCCGGGTCCGAAGCGAGGTTATCGGCCCGTCCCGCCCGTGGAAACCACGGGCAGCGCCCGCCCGCCCCCACGGCGGGCGCTTCCGCGCCCACCTCGGTCGAGCGCCGCCCTTATCTCTTGATTGCACAAGATTCCGTTCAACTCGTAAAAGCTCTAATACTCGTGCTTGTCGAATTGATTGATGCCCATCTTCAACTCATTCAAGGCGTCTGCATTCTTTCCCTCTTCGAGAAGTCGCAATGCCTTTGCTGCGAAGGCCTTCAGACGCCGCCCTTTTGGTCCCGGCGCCCCGCGCGGAAATAAATCTTCCTTGGCCGCCGCAGCAAGCGAACCGTGGCTTCCTTTCTCAACTTCGGCAATTCTGGCTTGGTTCTCGCCAAACCAAGCAGCTATATCATGCTGTTTGTCGCCACGAGCAATCATGCCTAATACAATCTGCGCTTCACGATTGGTCAATGACATCTCAAACCTCATCAATGAGGAGATATTACTACCAAGAAGCTATTTGAAATTTTTCTCTTTTCAACAATATTTGGCCGTCGGGTCACAATGTAAATACAGCGATCCCGTCGGTTTCAGAACCCGGTGCAGTTCGATCAGCCGCACCGCCATCATGGCGAGATAGGCCATCATGTCGTTGTCACCCAGAAACGACCTGATCGCCCGCAGCATGGTGGCCGCCGCCGCGTTGCCGCTGCGGACCACCTCTCCGAATGCCTCCTCGGCACTCTCGTTCCAGTGCCAGGTGTCATCGAAGGCCTCGATCTGCGCGGCGCTGTCCGCCCCCGCCGGCCCCTTGAACAGCACGTTGTAGCTGGCATTGGAATTGAACGGCGGGTCCAGATAGATCAGGTCAACGCTTTCATCGCGGATGCTGTCGCGCAGCACCTTCAGGTTGTCGCCATAATAAAGGTGATTCATCAACGCCCCGCCTGCCCGCCCTTCGCCGCATGATTGCGGTCTTTCCTTGCCGAAAGCCTAACGGCAGCCCGATGAACCCGCAACCGCCCTGTTCCAGCCATCATCCCGCGCCCGAGCCTATTCCCTCCCCACAAGGGGGAGGGCAGCAAAATCCGGATGGGTTTCATACAATCCGCAACCGCCATCCCCGCACCCCCCCAAACAAAAACGGCGCCCCCTTCCGGAAGCGCCGTTTCAAAATCCTGTCCGGCCCGCAGGCCAGCCGTCCGGTCTCAGGCGGCTTCGGTGATGAACTTCACCGCATCGCCAAAGGTCTGGATGGTTTCGGCGGCGTCATCGGGAATCTCGATGCCGAATTCTTCCTCGAAGGCCATGACCAGTTCCACGGTGTCCAGGCTGTCCGCGCCCAGATCGTCGATGAACGAGGCATTCTCGGTCACCTTTTCCGCGTCCACACCAAGGTGTTCGACGACGATCTTCTTCACGCGATCTGCGATGTCGCTCATGTTCTATCCTCTGTTGACACGGGGGCTGGCCCCGTTCCGGTCCTGTGGCTCTTGCGAGCGGTGAGCCCCGCCTGGCAAGGGAAATGCCGCGCGGTTTCCCACGCCGACCCGCCCCCCGCGTCACGGTTCCCAGCGCCTATAGCAAGAAGCGGAACGGCGGGCAATTGCTTTGTCCGCGCCGCTGCACCCCGACGCACAGGCCTGCGCGAAAGGGCGCGGATGCCCGGCGGTCAGGGCGCCGAAAGCGGCAGGTCGTTCGCCACCCAGGCCTCTATCCCGCCGCGATACCAATAGGCGTTCCAGCCGATCGCCCCCGCCCGCAGCGCCGCGTTATAGGCAGAACGGTCCTGCATCCCGGCACCGAAAAAGATCACCGGCATCTGCGTATCGCCGCCGGTCTGCTCGGTCAGGAACTGGCCCATCATCTTCTGAAAGCTGTCGTTCAGGCTGCCGTCACGTCCCGCATCGGTGATGACCAGCGCGCCCGGCAGGCTGTCGCCGCGCCCGCTGGTATCGATCAGCAGCATGTTCCCACCCTCGTTGATGATGCCTGCCAGTCCCTCGGTGGTCAGCACCTGGGCATAGGGGTTCGAAACCGGCGTCGCCCCGACATAGGGCGCAAGGAACAGCTCCGTCGTTTCGGGCATGCCCATGTCCTGCAATTCGTCAAAGGCACCGCCCCCCGGATTGCCGCCCGAACCTGCCCCACTATCACCGCCGAAATCCCCCGCCGGCAGCGGCGTGCCGCCCGCATCGCCACCGCCCGGCTGTGCGGGCGGGGTGCCACCGGCCGCTTCGCCGTTGACGGTTCCCATCTCGATATCGGAAATCATCACCACAATGTATTCGACCAGATCGTAACACATGGTGATCGTGCCTTCGCGCGGATCGTACCATGCGTTCAGCTCTCCGCAGTCGCGGAAGGTCACGTTGATCGGACGCGGCAGCACGAAATTCGCGGCGATCCCGTCCAGATAGGCCTGCTTCGTCCCGGAATCACCGATCACCTGCTTCACGAAATCGCCGACACGGGTATTCGACGGCTCGAAGGTGGCAATGATCTGGGCACCGGGCGCATCGGCGGGCTGCAGCCCTTCCGGATGCAGGGCCGAAACCCGCGTATAGGGCGCCAGGATCGTGCGCCAGGCCCGGTTCTGCTTGGTGAATTCCTCTTCGCAGCGATAAAGCGTCCGCTCATCCATGCCGACCGTCTGTGCCAGCGGCGCGAACAGATCCGGATTGCCGCCGTACATCACGCAGAACGTGTTGCGAAAGCGTTTCAGATCCGCGGTATGCTCATCCTGCCACGGCACGGTTTCGCCGTTCTGTTCGCGGACCATGCCGGAATAGTACCATTGCAGCGCGGCATAGACGGCCATGTTCTGATTCAGGCGCGTCGCATCCTCATCCGGTCCCTGCAACGCCGCGGGCGACGAAATGCGCAGCGCCGAAAAGATGTCGACCGCGTCCTCTTCGGGCCCCGTGGACGGGATTTGCAATTCACCGATCAGCGCATGGCCGAATTCATGCAGGAATATGCCCGTCATCACACCCAGATAGGTGGCGGTGATGCGACTGCTGTCCCCGTCGAACATCGGCAGCGGCCCGGTCAGCCCGCCGGTCTGGGGCTGCCCGCCGCCGGACGTCCCGGCCGTTTCGCCGGGCGGTTCGCTGCCGACCTGGTTCAGGTCATTCAGGATCGAGAAACCGCCAAGGAAAAAGCGCCCCCGCTCATAGGCCAGAACGCCGATATCGCCGCCAAAGGCGGGATCGCCGTCCACCTGCCCCAGTACCTCGCCATTCACCAGAAACTGCGCGCGGCCAGGCAGTTCCAGAAGTTCGATCACATCCGATCCGTCAAGCCGGGCAATGCCGCTGATCCGGCCAACCTCGCGCTTGGCGCCATCCGCGCCAAAGCACAGCAACAGCCCGTCCCCCGCGCCCGTGATCTCGCCCAGACAGGATGCGTTTTCCTGACGGTTTTCCACGATGATCCCGACCGCCGAATGCGGCATTTCCTCGATCGTCCAGCCATCGACCGGGGCCATCGCCACCTTCAGCCGGGTAAGGCGGCCCGCCTCGCCGACCGGTCCTGCCGCGACGGAAAAATAGTTCTCCTCGCCCTCGCGGGTGGCATTCTCCATGATCAGCCAGTCATCCTGAAGATACAGTTCCCACCCTTCGCGCTTTTCCGAAGGACCGATCACATCGGCCAGTGGTCCCATGATCGATGCAAGCGTCGGCTCACCAGTATCCTGCGGCGCATCCTCGGGTGGCGGGTTTTGCGCAGTTCCGTCACCACTGCCGCCCCGTGGCGGCAGCCCGCTGCCACCGGATTGCCCCGCCGGGGCGCCGCCCGCCGTTGCCTCGCCGTCAGGCTCGGGAAAGGTGACCCGGAAATCAGCGATGCCGAAGGTCCCGGTATCATAGGCCATCACGCCCACCTCGGCCCCCAGCGCCGTGGCATCGGGCAGGTCACCGATCTGCTGCCCGTTCAGGAAAAACCGCGCGCCATCCGGCAATTCGATCATCTCGATGACATCGCTGCCATCCAGCTTCGCGGCATTCGGAACGGTTGCGATCTCTACCATTTCCTTGCCAAGGATGCAGAAAAGGTTCGCCGCCGCCGCCGCTGTCACCTCCATCACGCAAAGACTGCGCTCCTGCAGGTCGCGGACCATGATCCCGACAGAGGCCGTCTGCTCCTTGGAACTGATCGACACGGCAACAGACGTGATCCGCCCGCTTTGCGGTGCCGGACCCAGCGTGGCGGTCAAAGCCTGCTCGGCATTGTCGGCCTGGTCGTTGCGCAGGACGAACCATCCATCCTGCGCCCCTGCTTGCCATTCGGGCTGCAACTGCTGGTCAAGCGAGTCGCCCAGCGGCCCGATCAGGTCTTCATATTCTGCCCGGACGGGATTGGCGGACTGGATACAAGCAAAAACCGAGGCCGCAACGGCCGCAACAAGGCGCAAACGCATCATCATCTCCGAACCCGGAACCATGGGCGGAATGACGACCGCCACGAAGCCACGCTAACCGCGTCGCCCCCCTTGCGGCAAGTGGATCACACCATTGTCATGCCGCCATTCACATGCAGCACGGTGCCGGTGACATAGCCTGCTTCCGGGCTGGCCAGATACAGCGCCGCCGCCGCGATTTCGGCCGACTCGCCCATACGCCCGGCGGGCACCTGCGCAAGGATGCGTGTCTTCTGCTCATCGTTCAGCTTGTCTGTCATCGCGGTGGTGATGAACCCCGGCGCGATGCAGTTCACGGTGATGTTTCGGCTGGCCACCTCGGCCGCCAGCGATTTCGACATGCCAACCATCCCGGCCTTGGATGCGGCATAGTTGCCTTGCCCCGCATTGCCGGTGGTGCCGACAATCGACGAGATGTTGATGATCCGCCCCCAGCGCGCTTTCATCATCCCGCGCAGCACGCCCCGGCACAGCCGGAAGGTCGAGGTCAGGTTGACGTCGATCACGCTTTGCCATTCCTCATCGCTCATCCGCATAAACAGGTTGTCGCGGGTGATCCCGGCGTTGTTGACCAGAATGTCAACCGCCCCCATCGCCTCTGCGGCCTGTTTTGGCAGCGCTTCCACAGCCGCCGCATCCGACAGGTTGCACGGCAGCACATGCGCGCGGGCGCCAAGCTCGGCCGCGAGCGTCTGCAACGGCTCCACCCGTGTTCCCGACAGCGCCACCGTCGCACCCGCAGCATGCAGGACGCGGGCGATCTCTGCCCCGATTCCCCCCGAGGCCCCCGTCACCAGTGCGGATTTTCCTGTCAGATCGAACACGGCTCGGCCTCCTTTGCGTTGACTTTCCTCCGAAATAGCAGGCCGCCCCCCCGCGCGCCAGCCATAGGCGGACCACGATCGTCGGCACAGATGCAGATCGTCCTTGTCATGCCTTGCCTCCGCCTTCACCTTTCCGCCATGCGCGCCTTTCTTGCCCTGCCCCTGCCAGACGATATCAGCGACCGTCTGGCCCTGTTGCAGAAGGATCTGCGTCACGTCCCCGGTGGCACGCGCCCTGTCGATCCTGCCGACTTTCACATCACCCTCGCCTTTCTGGGCGACCGCCTTGCAGACGCGCAGGTCGAAGCCGCACACGAGGCGATGGAACGCCTTTCCGCCCCTGCGCCGCTGTTGCGGCTGGACGGGCTGGACCTGTTCGGCGGGGGCACCGCGCTTGCCGTTCGGGTTGCCCCGGATCCTGCCCTGGAAAACCTGCACCGAAAGGTTCACAGCCTTCTGCATGGCGCCGGTCTTATGCTGCCGCGCGAAAGGTATCGACCGCATGTGACAATCGCCCGCCTGTCTGTTTCCGGGGGCGGGCCCGCCCTTGCCGGGCTGCTGGACCGGCATGGCATGTTCGGCACCGGTTCTTTTACGCCTGCGCGCGTGGTGCTTTACCGATCCGACCTTGGCGCAAAACGCGCGATCCATACCGAACTTGCGGACTACCCGCTGAACCCTCCGAGACCGGCCAATTTGCCGGGTTCATAGTTGTGACGTTACGTCACGACCGCGTAATCGGCAATTCGCACGATTTCAGCATCGTCCCGCCACATTCCGGCCCGCATTCGCCGACAAAACATCCCCAATCCAAGGGAGTACCCGTAATGAGCATTTTCGCCCAGATTTCGTTCGACGACATCGTCGCCGCCCTGATCGTCTGCTTCGCCGTGCGTGCCGTCCTTGTGCGGGCCCTGCCGGAAAGCATCGCCGGACCGGGCGGCTGGCTGATCGACACCAGCAACGACCGCTGATCCCGGCGGCGCTGCATCGGCCAAAGGGCACCCGGCGGGTGCCCCTGCGTCTTTTGCACACGCCTCTCACGGACAATTGCCCGCCCCGGAAAGCGACGATGACAGGTCTGGTAAAGATCGCCCAAAGTCGCCCGCAAGATACCTTCCGATGGTCAGAGTTTCGACACAGCGCCCGATCAGACAGGCGCCAGGAAGCACCGACAATACCAGTTTCATGACGATGACATGTTGCCTCCCCCTATTTTATGCGATGCTGGGCAGCCCTTGGGCTGCCCAGTTTTTCTTTTCCTGCCGCTCCCTCGATAACGGCCCTTCCGATCCGGTTGCGGTGACCACCCGGTTCGTCCGGACAGTTCGGGCATCAGACGGAGCCTTCCGATGAACGTCTCTGTCCCCGATCCCGCCGCACAACGCCGCCTGCGCGACGCGCTTGGCCGCTTTGCCACCGGCGTCTGCGTGGTGACGGTGAACGGCCCCGATGGACAGGCGATGGGCATGACCATCAACAGCTTCGCCTCCGTGTCGCTTTCGCCACCGCTGGTGCTGTGGTCCGTGGCCAATGCTTCGGCCCGTGCGCCGGGATTCGTTGCTGCCTCTGATTTCGCACTGCATGTGCTGGCGGCGGGACAGCAGGATTTATCGGCACGCTTTTCCCGTGGTGGGGCGGGTTTTGACGGCATCGCTGTCCGGCACGGCCTGTCCGGTCTGCCGATCCTGCCCGGCTGCCTGGCGCTTTTCGAATGCCGCACCCAGGCCAGACATCCCGGCGGCGACCATACCATCCTGGTGGGAGAGGTGATGCGCGCCCGTCATACGGCCGGTGAACCACTTGTCTTCTACGCGGGAAGCTATGCCACGCTCGAGCGGTCAGCCCGGGGCTGCGCGGCCACATGACACCCCGTGGGGCTTGCACGCGACTTCACAATGCGATTATCCAAGCTTGACCCCTGCAAGCGGAAACGGTCCATGACTGCCGAAGCAGACCCCCAGATGCCCGCCGAGCCTGAAAGTGATCCGGGCTGCGTGGCCATACGCGCCGAAGAACTGGAATCCCGCGCGCAGGATGCCGCCGCATTCCTGAAGGCCTTGGCGCATGAGGGTCGGCTTATGATCCTTTGCTATCTGTCCTCGGGCGAAAAATCGGTGACCGAACTCGAAAACCTGCTCGAATCCCGGCAAGCTGCGGTCAGCCAGCAACTGGCAAGGCTGCGGCTGGAAGGTCTGGTGAACACCCGGCGTGAAGGCAAGGTGATCTATTATTCGCTGGGCGATCCGCGCGCCGCGCGGCTGGTGGGGGAGCTTTACGATATCTTCTGCGGCCCGAACGCCGGTCCGGACGCAGCCCCGAATCCCACCGTGGCGCGGTAACTGTTGCCATGACAGAGCTTTCCCCGCAGTCTCTTGCCGCGCTGGTCGGCCTGATGGCAGGGCTGATCCTTGGCCTCGCCGCGCGGCTGGGCGATCTTTGTACGCTTTACGCCCTTGAAACCGCCGTCTTTGCCCGCGACCAGAGACGGCTGCGGCTGTGGGGCATCGCTGGCGGCACTGCCATACTCACCAGTTTTCTGGCCGAAGCACTGGGTTTCGTCGACCTTTCCGCAACGGCCCAGCTAGCCACGCGGTTCAACCCGCTGGCGGCAATCTTTGGCGGGCTGATCTTTGGCTATGGCATGGCGCTGTCGGGGAACTGCGGTTTCGGTGCGCTCGTCCGTTGCGGTGCCGGCGATCTGCGGTCGCTGCTGATCGTCGCGGTTCTGGCCATCGCTGCCATGGCCACGGCAAGCGGCGCGCTGTCACCCCTGGGCAATCTGTTTCACCGCGCGGGTACTGCGCTGCATCCGCAGGGTTTTGCGCATCTGATCGGTCGGCAAACCGGTTTTTCCGCCTTTGCGGTCGCCCTTCCGGTCGGGGCCGGGCTGATCGGCTGGGCGCTGTCGCATCCGCCCCTGCGTCATGCCTATCACCAGATCAGCTGGGCCATCGCCGCAGGTCTTGCCACCGCCGGATGCCTGATAGGGACGACCGTGGTCGATCAGAACAGTTTCGGCACACTGCCCCCGCAGGGTCCGGATTTTGCGCTCACGCTCGGCCTGGGGCTGACCTGGGTCATGCAGGCGGCCGTGTCTGGCCCCGATCTGGCCACCGGCCTGTGCGCCGGGGTCCTGGCCGGGGCCATGGCCGGATCGGCACTGCGCCACACGTTCCATCGGCGCGATGCCGAATCTGCACCGCGCCGTCTGGGATACCAGATCGTCGGCGCGGCACTGATGGGCACCGGGGGTGTGATCGCCGGGGGCGACGCCGCCGGCCAGGGGTTGACCGGCATGGCCACGCTCTCCTACGCCGCGCCGCTTGCGCTGCTGTCGATGATTGCGGGGGCGCTGATCGGGTTGCACCAGCTTATGGGGCGCGTCGCCCGCGGCTGACGGTCAACTGGCCAGCAGCAGGATGAACCGCAGCGACACGAGGGCCAGAAAGATGCCGAAGGCCTGTTCCAGCGCCCGCCGCGACAGGCTGTGGGCCAGCCGCACCCCTAATCCCGCCGTCATCAGCGTTGTCGGCACCAGCAGCGCAAATCCGATCAGCGACACAAACCCCAGCGATCCCGGCGGCAGGTCCGGCTTGCCCAGGCCCGCCAGAACATATCCCAGGGCGCCGGGGATCGATATGATGACCCCCACACCCGCCGAAGTCGCCACCGCCTGATGGATCGGGCGACCATGCAGGGTCATCACCAGATTGCTGATCGCACCACCGCCGATTCCCATCAGCGCCGACATCACCCCGATCACCCCACCATAGACGCGGCGCAGGGCGCCGGTCGGCAGGTCGTCCGCCAGCCTCCATGTCTCGCGTCCGAACAGCAGCTTGATCGCATTGGTGCCCGCAACCAGCACGAACACCGCCTGAAACACCCATGGCGGCGACCAGCGCGCCAGAACGGCCCCCAGCACAACGCCGAAAAGGATCGGCCCCGCCCAGTCCCGCAAAAGGTCCAGATCGACCGCTCCGCGCTGAAAATGTCCGCGCGCCGACCGGATAGAGGTCGGAATGATGACTGCCAGCGATGTGCCCACCGCCAGGGGCATGGCGGCAGTTTCCGGCACATCCAGAAAGCGGAACACCTGAAACAGGATCGGCACGGAAATCGCCCCGCCGCCCACGCCGAACAGCCCCGCCAGAACGCCGGTGACCCCTCCCGCGACCACAAGCAGCGCTGCGATCAGGGCCAGCGTTCCCATATCGATCCCGTCCATTGCCACCCGTTCCCCGCTGCGGTCCCGTCCGGCACCCTATCAGCCGCCCGACCCGCCGCAAGGCGCAGTTGCAAAGCCCGAAGGCGATGACTTTGCGGTTGCCCCCACCGCCTGCGCCTGCAAGACTCCTGCCAAACAGGATACCCCGCCATGCCCGACCGCCTGCGAACCGCCCTTGCCGCCATCGACGCTGCAAATGCCGCTGATCCGACCCTGGAATCAGGTCGCCCCGCCGCCCTGCTTTACGGTGAACGGATGACCGCGGAACTTGCCGGTTTTGCCCCTGATGCCTCGGATGTGTTGCAGATCGCGGCACGCGGTCAGCATGTCGAACGCTGGCTGTTGCCCCGCACCGACTATCCGGAAGGCCGCGAGGGCTATCTGGACTGGCGGCGCGAACAGGGCCGCCGCCATGCCATACGCATCGCCGGGATCATGGCCGATGCGGGCTATAAACAGGCAGATCAGGATCGCGCCGGGGTGATGTTGCGCAAGGAGGGCATCAAACGCGATGCCGAGGTTCAGGCACTGGAGGATGTGATCTGCCTGACCTTCCTGCGCTGGTATTTCGCCGATTTCGCCACCGGCAAGGCGGCAGAGGATGTTGATCACATCGTCGCCAAAACCGCCCGAAAAATGTCGGATCGCGGTCGCGCCACCGCGCTGGCACGCTTTCCCATGCCCGAAGGTCTTGCAGCGCATTTCCGCGCCTGAACCGTAACGGAACTTGCACGGGCCCAGATTCCTCGTTGCGGCCCGCCGCGCGAAACGCTAATCAAAAGCCGTCGCGGGTGTAGCTCAATGGTAGAGCCGCAGCTTCCCAAGCTGATGACGAGGGTTCGATTCCCTTCACCCGCTCCAGCTCCGCCTTCCACAACCCGATGACGCGGTCGCTTCCAGCGCCGAATCCATCCTAGCCCCCGGATTCGATGATCAGTCGACGCCGCGCTGGAAGATGATCGCCAGTTCCTCCACATCCAGATCGCGTTCCAGCTCGTGCAGGACCTCGTCCTCGATCAGCCCGGCGCGGTGCAGGCGGATCAGTTCTTTCCGCCCTTCGGCATGGGCATCCAGCACGACAGCGAAATGCGGGCGCAGGTTTTCCATGACGGTCGAGGCATCAGAGGCGTAACGCTCCATGAAATCCAGCCTGCGCCGATGTTCGTTCAGCAGATGCGGATGGATCAAAGTGCCGTCCTCATCATAGGCCAGCTTTTCCACCCTGGCGGTCCTTGCCCGCGCGATCGCGGCCTCTGCCTCGGCCATGCTCACATCCGCAGGCGGCTCCATATCGACCGGCCGCACCCGCCGGATCAGCCAGCCCAGCGTGGTCCCCTGAAGAATGATGGTGGCAAGGATGACGGCAAAGGCACTGACCAGGATCAGGTCGCGGCCCGGCATATCCATCGGCAGCGTCAGCGGCACGGCCAGCGTGACCACGCCCCGCATCCCGGCCCAGCCCAGTACCGTCGATTGCCGCCAGCCAAGCGGACGGGCGCGCTTCATGCCCAGTCTGCGCAGGGCGGCAAGCAGCCATTCAGAGGCGAAGATCCAGACGAACCGGGCCACCGCCACAGTCACGACGACACCCAGCACCACAATGATCATGCTGGCCGTGACATCGCCCGTCTCTTCCACTCCGTCGACCAGATTCCGCAGCGAAAACCCGATCAGGATGAAAACCAGTGCCTCAAGCACGAAGCCGATCATCTGTGACACCGCCGCGCCCTGCAGCCGCACCCCGGCAGGCAGCACCGTATGCTGGTGCCAGCCCTGCACCAGCCCCGCGACGACGGTGGCGATCACACCCGAAACATGCGCGGCCTCGCCTGCCAGATAGGCAACCCAGCACAGCATCGATGTGGCCGCAATGGCCAGAAGCCGGTCATCCACCCGCCGGACAACAAGCAGCCAGGCATAACCGACAACCAACCCGACTGCGGCCCCGCCCAGCGCCACGACCAGAAAGCTTTCAAGCGCCAGCACCGCGTCAAAGGTGCCGCTCAGCGCAGCGACGACCGCGACGCGGAACAGAACCAGCCCGGTCGCGTCGTTCAGCAGGCTTTCACCTTCCAGCAAGGTCGTCAGACGGCGCGGCAGAGACACACCCTTCAGCACCGCACGTGCCGAAACGGCATCGGGTGGCGACACCACGGCGCCAAGCGCAAAACAGGCCGCCCAGGGCAATTCCGGCATCAGCCAGTGCACCACCCAGCCGACCGCCAGGGTGGTAAACACAACGGCACCGACGGCGAGCGACAGGATGCCGGGCAACTGCCGGCGAAAGCGGCCGAGTGGTGTATAGAACGCACCGTCGACCAGCATCGGCGGCAGGAACAGCACCAGCGCCAGTTCAGGATCCAGCGTGATCGATGGCAGGCCCGGCAGAAATGCCAGCCCCCCGCCACCCACCAAAAGCACGGTGGCAGGCGGCAGACGCAATTTCAGCGCGATCCAGTGCAGCGCCAGCACAAAGCCCAGGATGATAAGGATCAGTTCGAAGATTTCTGCCGGATGCATCGTGTCCCCGCCGCCACTTGTCCCACCCTATAAGATGCGACGGCGGCGCCGGAAAGCCGCACCTTGCCGGGCCTGGGCGGCGGATCGCCGGTCAGGTCGGCGCTCGCCTGGGGCTGGTCCGGCACGCAGGCTTCGGTTAGGGCTGTGCCAGAGACATCCGCAGGAAGGACACCCCATGTCGCAGATCACCCGCATCGAAACCGGTCCGAGAATGAGCCAGGCCGTCATTCACAACGGCATCGCCTATCTGGCGGGACAGGTCGGCAAGCCGGAACATGACGTGGCCGGACAGACCCGTGATGTTCTTGCGGAAATCGACAGGCTTCTGGCGCTGGCCGGCACCGACAAGACCAGGCTGCTCACCGCGCAGATCTGGCTGGCAGACATTGCAGATTTTGCCGCGATGAATGCCGTCTGGGATGGATGGGTGCCGCAGGGACACACCCCCGCCCGCTGGACGGGAGAGGCAAAGCTGGCCGCGCCGGTCTACCGCGTGGAAATCATCGTCACCGCCGCCCTGCCCTGAGGCGACGCCTCACACCGGCACTCAGACCAGCGATGTCACCCACAACACGGTGGCATCGTCGTCGCTGACCGAAATCAGGTTGTGGCCCATGGTGGCGTCGTAATAGGCGCTGTCGCCGCGCTTCAGGTCCACCGCTTCGTAAAACTCGGTAAAAAGCCGCACCACGCCGGTCAGCACATACAGGAATTCCTCGCCGTCGTGGCGCACCCAGCCGCCGAATTCCGCCATGTCGCGGGCGCGGATGCGCGCGCGGTAGGGCAGCATCTGCTTGCCCTTCAGGCTGCCCGCAAGCAGTTCGTGTTCATAGGTCACGGTAACCTGCGCCTGCCCTTCCCCACCCCGCGTCACGGCCATTCGGCCATTGGCCTGCGTCTTTGCGGGCGCGGTGAAAAGCTGCGGGACGGAAATCGACAGGCCCCCCGCCAGCTTTTTCAGCGCGTCATAGGTGGGCGACATCTGCCCGTTCTCGATCTTTGACAGGGTTGACCGCGCCAGCCCTGCCTCTGTCGCCGCCTGTTCCAGCGTCCAGCCCTTTGCCTTGCGCAGATCGCGCACCCGCTGGCCAAGGTCCAGCGGCTGGGCCAACTGCTCGGTGCCGTTTTCGCGGGCGATGCGGATGATGCGGGTCTGGTCGTTCTGGTTCATGGCCCGCCTTCTAAAGTGCTTTGCAAAAAGTGCGAAGCAGTTTTCGGATGAAACCTGTACCAGTTCCAGCGGGCAAAACCGCGCCCTTGCAACGGAACGGGCGGCGGGCTAGCCCGTCCCCATGGTGGATGTGGCAGTGACAAGTATGACCGACCCCTGGCCCCAACGACTGAACCTTGCCGAACACGTGCTGTCCGGCGGGCTGTCGGCACCTGAAAAGGCCGCACTGGCGGTTGCCGGGCCATCGGGCGATCCGCTTGTCATGTCGCATGCCGAAATCCGGCGCGCGGTGATGGGGGCGGCAGGTGCCTTTGCCGCGATGGATTTGCCGCGCGGCAGCCGGGTCATGCTGCGTCTGGGCAATGTTCCCGCGTTCCCGCTGCTTTACCTTGCCGCGATCGCCGCCGGGCTGGTGCCCGTGCCCACTTCGGCGCAACTGACCAGATCGGAAATCACCGAAATCGCCGGCCAGCTTGACCCGTCGCTGATCCTTGCGGGCGAAGGCATCGCTTTGCCCGCGCGACCTGCCTGCCCGGTGCTGCACCCCACGTCCTTCGACGGTCTTTTCAACCATCCCCAAGGCGGCTTTGCCGATACCGCAGCCGAAGACCCGGCCTATATCCTGTTTACATCTGGCAGTTCGGGAAAACCCCGCGCCGTTGTCCATGCCCACCGTGCAATCTGGGCCCGCCGGGCGATGCGCGCGGGCTGGACAGGACTTTTGCCTTCGGACCGTGTGATGCACGCGGGTGCTTTCAACTGGAGCTATACTCTCGGCGTCGGCCTTATGGACCCGTGGACGGTTGGCGCGACCGCAATCATTCCCGCACCCGGCACCAACCCCGCCGATCTGCCCGCGCTGATGGCCGAACATGGCGTTACGGTCTTTGCAGCCGCGCCCGGCATCTATCGGCAGATGCTGCGCGCCGCGTTTCCTGCCCTGCCCGCGCTTCGCCACGGCCTTTCGGCGGGCGAGGCACTGCCGCCCGAAACCGCGCGGGCATGGCGGCAGACCACGGGAACCGGCGTTCATCAGGCGCTTGGCATGACGGAATGCTCCACCTATCTGTCTGGCTCCCCGGACAGGCCCGCGCCCGAAGATTATGCCGGCCATGTCCAGCCCGGGCGGCAGATCGGCATCATCGGCGATCATCTGCTGGCCTATCCCGGCAGCCGGGGGCAGATTGCCGTGCACCGCAGCGATCCCGGCCTGATGCTGGGCTATCTGGATGGCGACAGGATTGTCCCCGGCCCGGCACTGGGCGACTGGTTCCTGACCGGCGATCTGGGTGAGGTCGGCCCCGGCGGTGCGGTCCGCCATCTGGGCCGTGCCGACGCCGTGATGAACGCGGGCGGTTACCGCGTTTCCCCCGAAGAGGTAGAGGCCGCGATGGCCGCGTGCCCCGGCGTCACGGCATGTGCCGCCTATGAGCATCGCCTGGACGGGCAGCGCAGCGTCATCGCACTGGCCTATGAATCCGCCGCCGAAATACCCGATACGGCGCTTTCGGCGTTTGCGCAGGACCGCCTCGCGCGCTACAAGCAGCCACGCATCTGGCGACATGTCGCCGCCCT
>JBOFCO010000164.1:0-35249 GCA_051646105.1 Paracoccaceae bacterium | reverse complement strand
CCGAAGATCGTCGACTGGTACATGGAGGGCAAGATCCAGATCGACCCGATGATCACCCACACCCTGAAGCTCGACGACATCAACAAGGGCTTCGACCTCATGCACAGGGGCGAAAGCATCAGAAGCGTCGTGGTCTATTAGATGGCCCGCCCTGACACACCGCTTCTTGCAGTTTTGATTGACGCCGATAACTCTTCGGCATCTTGGGCTGAAGCGGTGTTCAAGGAAATAGCATCACTGGGTGAGGCGTCGGTCAGGCGCATCTATGGCGACTTTACCAACCCGCATCTGAAAGCCTGGCAGTCGAAACTGGCATCTCTGGCGCTGGTGCCGCATCATCAGCCCGCGAATACGACAGGAAAAAACTCATCCGACATTGCGTTGGTAATCGATGCGATGGACATTCTGCACTCTGGCCGCTTCGATGGCTTTGTTCTGGTGTCTTCAGACAGTGATTTTACGCGCCTGGCGTCCCGAATTCGGGAGCAGGGGCTTGATGTGTTCGGCATCGGCCAACGCAAGACACCCGATGCGTTTCGCATGGCCTGCAAGAGATTCATCTATGTTGAAAATCTGATCGAGCCGATAGGAGATACGGCCCCGCCTGGCGGTGCTGTTCGTGCTTCAACCAAAGCCGGGCCGGTTGATGCAATGTCTTTGGATGAAACAGAAAAAGAGCCTGCGCAACGTGCAGTCCCGTTGATACTCGCTGCAATGCGCGCCATCGATCCGGAAGGCGATTGGTTCCATCTGGGTCAGCTCGGACAATTTATCTTGCGTGCAAATCCCGATTTTGATTCACGTGCTTATGGCAAAGGCAAACTGCGCGACTTGCTACAAAGTATTCCACGATTCGAAGTCAAGCAGGGCGACGGCAACGTCTGGCGCGTGCGCGATCGGGCCTAGCGGAGAACCCCATAGCGTGCCATGAACATTGCTACCGCGCCCTCGACAACGCGGTCGTGGTGTTCGGCGGTAATGCGGCCCGGCAGGGCAAACAGTCGGTGGTGCAGCAGGTCGACCTTGCACAATTCCGCGAATTGCATCGCGGCAAGATCGAAATCCGTTATGGAAAATGCGCCTTTCGCCGTGGCGGCTTGCAGATATTCTGCAATCCGGTCGCGGACAAGCGCAGGCCCCCAGCGATAGAATTCCGCCCCGACTTCCGGGAAACGTTCCGCTTCGGCCGAGCAGATGCGAAAGACGCTGCTGCCGAAATCGGAGCTGACGAAGGCGGCGATCCGCATCCCGATCTGGCGCAGCACGGTTTCGACCGGCGCGGTTGTGTCGATCCGGGCAACGGCTTCATCCGCCTGGCGCTGGCATTCCTGTCGCGCCACTTCCGCGAACAGCAGGCGCTTGTCGGGGAAGTAGCTGTAGAGCGTCGCTTTCGATACGCCGGCCTCTCGCGCGATGTCGTCCACGGATGCCCCGTCGAACCCGTCGCGCAGGAAAATCCTGCGGGCGCCATCCAGCACCTGCGGCAGCTTGCGGCCCTGCCGCGGTTTTGCCTGAACGTCGGCCATGATCGCCCTGTCGTCACGAATTACGCGCACCGGGATCAGACCCGACACGGAACCATAGACGCCGCTCATGGCACCGGCAAGCGTGCCGATCAGCCCGCAGCAGGGTTAGTTCGCAGTCGGGCCGCAAGTGGTCGTGAGCGTTCCCGGTGTGGTGCAATCCCGCGTGACAGGCTCGGCGGGCTGCGGGAAATCAAGCTGCGGGAGGTTTACGCCCGGCACGTTTGCCAGCGCGGCAGTGCCGGTTGCAAGGGCGACAAGCAGGGCGAGGGACAGGGTTTTCATCGGGTTTCTCCAGTTTGCAAGTTTAAATGAACTGATCAGTTCAGTTTGTCAAGAAAAAGTGAACTAAGCGGTTCAGATTCGTGCGCGGCTATGTGCTTTGACCTGCCTCGTGGGGGAAAATACCTTGGCCATCAGTTATGTTGGATGTCGGGGGACGGAAATGGTGCGGACAGGTCGGAAGACCATATTTGTGATGGCAAGCTTTCTGGGCATGGGCGGCCAGCTTCATGCAGAAGGGTTTGCCCGGCCCGATCTGACCGAACTAGCGTTTGATCGATCCGCATTGAGTGCGGGCGAGTGGATCGACCGGGCGGAACCTGCCCGGATGACGCTGATCTGCATGGGTTGTGATCATGCCCCGGTTCTGGATGTGGTGATCGGTCGGCAGGATGACGGGACCGAGGGCAGGGTTCGCAGCGGAGAGACCACCATCGCCATGCTGGAGAAGAACTGCATCGCCCGCGATCCTGTTTGCCGGATCGAAGCACTGGATCTGTCGCCTGCGGTGGGCTGGCTATCAAGCTACCGGATCGGCAGTCAGTACGCCCATACGATTGTCGTTCTGCGCGACGGCGATCTGCTGACGATCCGGTCACTCGCCGACGATGCGATAACGGCGCGGGCCAATGCAGATGCCGCTGTTATGACCATTGTCCCGCAGGTGGTTGGCCAATAGGCGCCGCTTGCCGACCGGTCGGGTATTCTGTAGATTGGAATCGTTCTAAGTAAAGGCGATACCATGATCCCTGGTCTGACCCAGCGCAAGCATTTCTCTGATCTGACAGAGCAGGAGGTTCTGGCCCTGGCCATATCGTCCGAGGAGGACGACGCCCGTATCTACCGCAGCTTTGCCGACCGTCTGCGTGCGGATTATGCGGACAGCGCGGCGGTCTTTGATGCGATGGCCGGGGAAGAGGACGACCACCGCCGTCGGCTGATCGAGACGCATCAGACGCGGTTCGGACAGATGATCCCGCTGATCCGGCGCGAGCATGTGGCCGGCTTCTATGCAAGAAAGCCGGTCTGGCTGGCCGCAAACCTGTCGCTGGACGCCATGCGCGCCGAAGCCGCCGCAATGGAACATGCCGCAAGCAGTTTCTATACCCGCGCGGCGCAACGCACCCCTGACGCCGCAACGCGCAAGCTTCTGGGCGATCTCGCGGCCGCCGAGGCAGGGCACGAGGCGCGCGCAGGAGAGTTGCAGGAAACCCATCTGGACGCGGAGGCCCGCGAAAACGAGGACCGCGCGGCGCATCGGCAATTCGTGCTGACCTGGGTGCAGCCGGGGCTGGCTGGGCTTATGGACGGGTCCGTTTCGACGCTAGCGCCGATCTTTGCCACGGCGTTCGCCACACGCGATCCCTGGACGACATTTCTGGTCGGGCTGGCAGCTTCTATCGGGGCCGGGATTTCCATGGGCTTTACCGAAGCCGCACATGACGATGGTGTGCTGTCAGGCCGGGGTAGCCCATGGAAGCGTGGGCTGGCATCGGGCGTGATGACAGCACTGGGGGGGCTTGGCCACGCGATGCCCTATCTGATCCCCGACTTCGTCACGGCGACAACAATTGCGGTAGCGGTGGTGTTTGTGGAACTGTGGGCCATCGTCTGGATACAGAACCGCTTCATGGAAACGCCGTTTCTGCGCGCCACGTTTCAGGTGGTGCTGGGCGGTGCGCTGGTCTTTGCCGCAGGCGTGCTGATCGGCGGCGGGTAGCAGCCATCCGCCCGTCATGCTAAGCGCGGAACATGATAGAGATTCTGGCCAGAACGCTGCCTTTCTTTGCGGTAATCGGTCTTGGCTACGGGGCCGGGCGCACGCGTTTCTTTTCTGAAGAAGCGACCAGCTATCTGACCCGTTTCGTTTTTTATTTCGCCCTTTCCGCGATGCTGTTCCGCTTTGCCGCCAACCTGTCGCTGGCGGGCATCTGGGATGCGCGCTTTGCCGGGGCCTATCTTTCGGCAAGCCTTGTCGTCTATCTGCTGGCCATGGCGATTGCCCGGTTGCGGCATGTTTCCGTCCCCGAGGCGGCGGTCGAGGCGCAATGCGCCGTCATTGGCAATACCGGTTTTCTGGGTGTGCCTATGCTGGTCATGCTGCTGGGCGAGGCTGCGGCTGGCCCGGTGCTGCTGGTTCTGTCCATCGACCTGATCGTGTTCTCCAGCCTGATCACCCTGATCATCACCGGATCGCGTGAAGGGCGGATGCGGCCTGCCGTGCTGGGCACGCTGGCTGTGGGACTGGCGAAGAACCCGATGATCGTGTCGATGGTGCTGGGTCTGCTGTGGTCGGCAACCGCGCAGCCCGTGCCGGCGCCCGTGAACGAATTTCTTGCCCTGCTGGGTGGGGCGGCAACGCCCTGTGCGCTGTTTGCCATCGGGGCATCGCTGGCAGGCAAGTCAGCGGAACGGCTGGCCGTGGCGGGGTGGCTTTCGTTTGCCAAGCTGGTGCTGCATCCGGGTGCGGTGGCGGCGGCTGCGCTGCTGGTCTTTGGCGTCGCGCCCTTCAAGGCCGGGGTGATGATCGCGGCGGCAGCCCTGCCTGTGGCCGGGAACGTATATATCCTTGCCCGCCACTATAACGTCGCGCCGCAACGCGTTTCGGCCTCGATCCTGATTTCCACCGCGCTCAGCATCCTGACGCTGACGGCTGTCATTGCCTGGATAGCGCCGCTGACCGGGGCCGCGCCATGATCTATGTTGACGCCGATGCCTGCCCGGTGAAGGCAGAAGCGGAACGGGTCGCGGACCGTCTGAAACAGAAACTGTTATTCGTGTCGAATGGTGGTTTGCGACCCTCTCCGCATCCTTTGGTGGAAATGGTCTTTGTGCCTGACGGGCCGGATGTGGCAGATATGTGGATCGCTGACCGTGCAGGCCGTGGCGACGTGGTGGTGACGGGCGATATCCCCCTTGCCGCGAAATGCGTGGCGGCAGGTGCCCGTGTCGTCAAGCATAACGGAGAGGTGCTGACCACCGCCAACATCGGCAATGTGCTGGCCACTCGCGATCTGATGGCCGATCTGCGCGCGGCTGACCCGTTCCGGCAGGGCGGCGGCAAGGCATTTTCCAAGATCGATAGATCCAGGTTCCTCGATGCCTTGGACCGCGAGACGCGGGCGGCGATGCGAGAGTCGGGCGCGGGATAGTTTCCCGCCCGATGTCATGCTAGGGCGTGTCATCATGACCGTCCCCACCCCCCCGATTTCCCTCGATCTCGCTGCCCGGAACACGCTGATCGGCATCGCTTGTGCCATGGGCGGGGTTACGGCCTTTTCCATAAACGATATGGCGATCAAGGAACTGGCGGACGATCTGGCGCTGCATCAGATCATCCTGATCCGCTCGATCATGGGGATCGTCTTTCTGCTGGCCTTCATGGTCTGGCGGGGTGGGTTGGGGCAAATCAGAACGCGTCGGATTGGCGGTCATGCCATTCGCGTGTCGCTGGTCATGGTGGCCAATGTCTTCTTTTTTCTGGGCCTGGCGGCGCTGCCCCTTGCCGATGGTGTGGCCATCGGGTTTGTCGCGCCACTCTTTATCACTGTCTTGTCGGCGCTGGTCTTGCGCGAAAATGTCGGGCCGCGCCGCTGGGCGGCGGTCGCTGTTGGCCTGCTGGGGGTTCTGGTCATGACCCGGCCGGGGCAGGGTTCGATCCAGCCGGCTGCCTTGATGATCCTGTTGTCGGCGCTGGCCTATGCCTGCACCCATCTGATGACCCGGGCGATGCGCGATACCGAAAGCGCCGCGACGCTGAACATCTATGTGCAGGCGGGTTTTGTGATCGTCAGTCTGGCGGTTGGTCTGGCGGTAGGCGACGGACGCTTTGCCGGGTCGGAAAATCCCTCGCTCGCTTTCATGTTCCGCGAATGGCACTGGCCGGCGGCGCAGGACTGGAAATTCCTGATCCTGACCGGGCTTGCGACGATGGTGGGCGGCACCGCCGTGGCGCAGGCCTATCGGTTGTGCGAAGCCTCGCTGATCGCACCGTTCGAGTATGTGGCGATGCCGATGGCAATCTTCTGGGGGTATCTGGTGTTTGGCACGCTGCCCGATGCCACCGGCGCGCTGGGCATTGCACTGATCTGCGGGGCGGGGCTTTATACGCTGTGGCGCGAAACGCGGTTGAGGAACAGGGGACGGGAATGACGGTTCAGGCGGTGATCTATGACATTGGCAATGTGCTGATCGAGTGGCAGCCGGAGCGGCTTTATGACGCTGTGATCGGGCAGGCGGCGCGGGAACGCATGTTCGCGGCACTTGACCTGCACGGCATGAACGAACTGATCGATAAGGGCGCGCCATTTCGCGAAACCATCTATGACTGGGCGGACCGCAACCCCGAATGGGGCGATGAAATCCGCATGTGGCACGACCGCTGGATAGAAATGGCAAGCCCAACCATTCCGCAGTCACTGGCCCTGCTGCGTGCGCTTCGCGGCAAGGGGGTGCCGGTTTTTGCCCTGTCGAATTTCGGCATCGGATCGTTTGACTATGCGCTGACCCACTATCCGTTCCTGAATGAATTCGACCGGAAGTATATCTCGGGCCATATGCGCGTAACCAAGCCCGACCCCGAGATTTACCGGATGGTCGAGGCCGATTGCGGCATTGCCCCTGCTGGCCTGCTGTTCGTCGATGACCGCGCCGACAATATCGCCGCAGCACAGGCGCGCGGCTGGCAGGCGCATCTGTTCGTGGGCCCAGCGGGCTGGGCGGCGCGGCTGGTGGCCGAGGGGTTGCTGACCGCATCAGAGGTGGCGTCATGATCGTCGTGGGACCAGAGGTCGAGCCGCATCTGGATTGGCTGGGACTGACCGATGCGCTTGCCGCAGGGCATCGCCTGCCGCGCGCCGAAGTGGCCGACAGCTTTCTTTACCGTGGCAAGGATACGCTTCTGAACCGTGCCGCCTGGATCGACGGGCTGGGCATGGCGGTCAAAACCGCAACAATTTTTCCGGGCAATCCGGCGCAGGGTCTGCCTTTGATCAATGGTGCCGTCGTGCTTTATGACGACGCCAGCGGACAGGCCACCGCGATGGTCGATTTTCATCTGGTGACCAAGTGGAAAACGGCGGGCGACAGTCTGCTGGCAGCGCGGCGTCTGACACGGAAGGGATCGCGCGACATCACCCTTGTCGGGGCAGGCGCCGTGGCGCGGTCCATGGCCGATGCCTATCGCGCGGCCTTTCCGGGGGCGCGGTTCACCGTCTGGAACCGATCTGCCCCGGCGGCAGAGGCATTGGCGGCAGAACTGGGCGGAAAGGCCGAAGGCGATCTGCAAAAGGCGGTCGCGAAGGCCGACATCATCGTCACCGCCACCATGTCGACGCAACCGGTTCTGATGGGGGAATGGCTTCACCCCGGTACCCACATTGACCTGATCGGTGCCTATCGCCCCGACATGCGCGAAGGGGATGACGACTGCCTGCGCCGTGCCCGCATCTTCGTCGACAGCCGCGCCACGACATTGCACGATATCGGGGAACTGAAAGACCCGCTGGCGCGGGGCATCATCACCGAAGCGGATGTGGTCGCCGATTATTACGACGATCCTGCATTATTTTCCCGCCGTTCAGATGACGAGATCACCCTGTGCAAGAACGGCGGTGGCGCGCATCTGGATCTCATGACGGCGCGCTACATCCTTGATGCGGCGCGCGGCGCAGGACTTGCCTGACGCTCAGGCCGGTTGACCCATCGGCATGGCGCGTTCGCGGATCGGCAGGTGCACGAGCGCCGAGAATGCGCCGACGCCGACACCGATCCACCAGACCAGCGTATAGTTGCCGTAGATGTCGTACAGCTTGCCGCCCAGCCACACGCCCATGAAACTGCCAAGCTGATGGCTGAAGAACACGATGCCGTAAAGCGTGCCCATGTAGCGTAGCCCGTAGATATGCGCGACAAGGCCAGATGTCAGCGGCACGGTTGCCAGCCACAGCGCACCCATCGCGACCGAGAACAGGATCACGGTGGTTGGTGTCATCGGCAGCATGATGAAAAGCGCCGCGACGATGGTGCGTCCGGCATAGATCGCCGCCAGCAGATATTTCTTGGTATGGCGCTTGCCCAGCCACCCGGCGGTGATCGTGCCCGCGATATTCGCCAGGCCGATCAGCGAAATCGCCGCTGCGCCCAGTGCCGAAGTGGTGCCAATGCCCATCCCCGCCAGCATTCCCGACGGATCGATGGCCCCGCACATTTCGGTCACGAAAGCGGGGAAATGCGCGGTGATAAAGGCAAGCTGATAGCCGCAGGAAAAGAAACCAAGGAAGATCATGCTGAACGACGGGTCGCGCAAAGCCTTCAGCAGAACCGTGCCCATCGATTCCTCAAGCTCGGCCCGTGTGGCGCGGGCGGGGGCACGCATCATCGGCAGGGCGAAAAGCCCGGCGAGTACCACGCCTGCAAAGATCAGGAACACGGACTGCCATGACATAACGGTCAGCATCGCCTCGGCCACCGGGGCGCCGAACACCTGTCCGGCGGAACCTGCCGCAGTGGTGATGCCAAGTGCGAGCGAACGGTTTTCATCCGATGTCGCCCGACCGACCACCGCAAGGATTACCCCGAACCCGGTGCCCGCAATGCCGAAGCCTACCAGAACCTCCAGCACCTGCATTTGCAGGGGTGTGGTGGCCCAGGCTGAAAGCACCAGCCCTGCGGCGTAAAACAGCGCGCCTGCGACAATGGCACGGCGGTCCCCGAATTTTTCGGCCAACGCGCCAAAGATCGGCTGGCCGAATCCCCAGGCCAGATTCTGGATGGCAATCGCCAGCGAAAATTCCGCGCGCGGCCAGCCGAATTCAGCGGCAATCGGAATCTGGAAAACGCCAAAGCTGGCACGCACCGCGAAACTGAGCATGATAACAATGCAGGCCCCGATCAGGACGGGCGTGACAAGCGGTGCGGTGCGGGACATGGCTGCTCCTTGATCCGGGGAAAGTGTCGCAACCGCAGGTCGGCGTCAAATGGCGTTTTGTGATGGTGACAATCAGGGGCGGTGTTGCCATGGCCGACAGGGGGATTAGGTTCGTTTCAGAACAAGGGGGGGACGATGACAGACCGCTTGCGCCTTAACGATGGTCGTTCGATGCCGCGCCTTGGGCTTGGCATCTATCAGATACCGGCCGCCGAGACCGGTCGCATCGTGGCCGAAGCCCTTATGACGGGCTATCGGCTTGTCGACGGTGCCGCGATCTATGGCAATGAACAGGGGCTTGGCGAGGGCGTGCGCAATTCCGGCGTGGCGCGGGATGAGGTGTTTGTCACGACAAAGCTCTGGAACGACGCGCAGGGCTTCGACGCAGCCCTGCGTGCGTTTGACGCCAGCCAGAAGCGGCTTGGGCTGGACTATGTCGATCTGTATCTGATCCACTGGCCATGCCCGGCGCATGACCGGTATGTCGACAGCTGGCGGGCCCTGATCCGCCTGCGGGATGAAGGACGGGTGAAATCCATCGGCGTATCGAATTTCAACGCCGCGCAGATTGACAGGCTGAATGTGGAAACCGGGGTGCTGCCTGTGCTGAACCAGATCGAACTGCATCCGGGTTTCCAGCAGGCACAGGCCCGCTCCGACCATGCTGCGCGCGGCATCGTGACCCAAAGCTGGACCCCATTGGGCCGGGGCAAGGTTTTCGATGCTGCTGCTGTACGGGCGATTGCAGCGCGTGAAGGGGTCACGCCGGGGCAGGTGGTGCTGGCCTGGCATCTGGCGCTGGGCCTGTCCGCGATACCTCGCACGGTGCGACGCGAAAGGCTGGCCGAAAATCTGGCGGCCGCGCGACTCCGGCTGACGGCGGAAGATCTTTCTGCGATTGCGGCGCTTGATGCAGGCGACCGGCAGGGGCCGGATCCTGCGGTGTTCGGGGGCTGATGGAACTGGCAGACAAGGGCCTTCCTGCCGGGCTCCGGAACTTCGCGTATGAATTCGTGATAAGTGCGCGACCGGTGCTGCCAAGGTCCATCGACGGCACCGTTTGCATCAGTCGCGCAGCGAAGGATGTCCAGCGGCGCGCACCCTTTCAGTCACTGAAACAAGACGCTATGCACGGCGGGATGACAACTCTGACCGACCTTTACGATGCCCGCGTGGCCGAAGGCCGCCTTCGCCCCGATGCGGCGCAGCGCGAGGCTTTGCCGCTGCTCGAAACGATCCGCCGCGAACTGGAAGCGCCGCTGCCCAAGCGGGGCTTCTTTGGCCGGTCCAGACCGGTTGCGGTGCGCGGGGTCTATCTGTGGGGCGGGGTCGGGCGCGGCAAGTCCATGCTGATGGACCTGTTCATGGAGGCCGTGGAGATCGGGGCAAAGCGCCGCGTGCATTTCCACGCCTTCATGCAGGAAATCCAGGCCAGGCTTCACGAGGTCCGCAAGACCGGCGTGCAGGATGCGATCCGTCCGGTGGCCGAAGCCGTCGCCGAACAGGCACGGCTTTTGTGTTTCGACGAAATGCAGATCACCGACATTGCCGATGCGATGATCGTGGGGCGGCTTTTCCAGTACCTTTTCGAAGCCGGGGTAACGGTCGTCACCACATCGAACCGTGCGCCGGAAGACCTGTACAGGAATGGCCTGAACCGTCAGCTTTTCCTGCCGTTCATCGCGTTGATCCGGGAACGGATGGAGGTGCGGGAACTCGTTTCCGCAGGCGATTACCGGCAACACCGTCTGACCGGTGAGCAGGTCTATTTCTGCCCGGCGGATGGGATAGCCCGTGCGGCAATCGATGCAATCTGGGCCGGACTTGCGGGCGGTGAGGCCAGCCCGCTGACCCTGACCGTGAACAATCGCAACCTGATCCTGCCCGCTGTGCGCTCTGGTGTGGCGCGGGCGGCTTTCTGGGATCTCTGCGGCAGGCCGCTTGGCCCGGCGGACTATCTGGCCATCGCCGAAGCCGTGCGCGTGTTGATCGTCGAGGACATCCCATACCTTTCCGCCTCGAACTACAACGAGGCAAAGCGGTTCGTGACCTTGATCGACGCGCTGTATGAGGCGAAGGTAAGGCTGATCTGTTCGGCTGCCGATGTGCCCGAACGGCTTTATGTCGAGGGCGAGGGTTCCTTTGAATTCGAGCGTACCGCAAGCCGCCTGCGAGAGATGCAGGGCGCTGACTGGGGGCAGGACCGCGCGACCTGAACAGGCTGGTGGAAAGGCTGTGCCATGCTGATCGGCATCGACTGGGGTGGCACCAAGATCGAAGGTGTCGCAATGGAAGCCGACGGGCGCGAACTGCTGCGCCTTCGCGAGGATACGCCGCGCGGCGATTATCCTGCCTGTCTGCGCATGGTCGCGGATATGGTCGCCCGTCTGGAACGCGACACAGGACAGAAGGGCAGTATCGGCATCGGGATTCCCGGATCGCTGGAACCGGTCAGCCGTCTGGGCAAGGGGGCGAGTTCCACCTGGCTTCTGGGCCAGCCGGTAGAGGCCGATCTGGCCCGCGTGCTGAACCGCCCTTTCCGGGTCGAGAATGACGCGGATTGTTTCGCCGCGTCCGAGGCCGTGGATGGCGCGGGCGCGGGGTATAACGTGGTGTTCGCCGTCATCCTCGGCTCTGGCGCGGGGGCGGGCATTGCCGTCGGCGGGCGGGCGCATCATGGCCCGAACAATTCCGGTGGCGAATGGGGCCACAACCCGCTGCCGTTTCCCGACACGACCGAAATCCCCGGCGAGCCCTGCTATTGCGGGCGGCATGGCTGCATGGAAACCTGGGTTTCCGGCCGGGCCTTCGAGGCTGACTATGCGCGACATACCGGCGAGGCGTTGAAAGCCCGGGCCATCATCGAAAAGAAGCGTGCGGGCGACCGGCTGTGCGGGATGCTGTGGGAACGCTACGTCGACCGGGTGGCACGTGGGCTGGCGATGGTGGTCAACAGTCTTGATCCCGATGTGCTGGTTATGGGCGGCGGCATGTCGAATGTCGATGAACTTTACGACGACCTGCCCCCGGCGCTGGCGAAACGGGTGTTTTCAACCGTGTTCCACACCCCGATCCTGCGGGCGAAGCATGGCGATGCCAGCGGTGTCCGGGGTGCCGCGTGGCTTTGGAAGGAATGACATGACCGACGATGCTTTTGGCGGGCGCTATGCCTTCGCGCTCGACCTGATCCGGGCGGCGGGCGATCTGGCGCTGGGGTATTTCCGCCAGCGCGACAGCCTGACGATCCAGTCGAAGGGCTTGCAGGACATGGCCAGCGAGGCCGATGTGAACACCGAACTGCTGATCCGTCGTGCGCTGGAGGAACGCTTTCCCCAGGACGCCTTTCTGGGCGAGGAAACCGGGATGACGGATTATGCCGCCGATCAGGGCATCTGGGTGGTCGATCCCATCGACGGTACGCAGCCCTTCATCAGCGGCATGTCGGCCTGGTGCGTTTCCATCGCCTATATGCAGGGCGGCGAACTGCGCTTTGGCATGGTCTACGCCCCGGCGCGGGGCGAACTGTTCGCGGGCGGGCAGGGTATTCCTGCCATGCTGAACGGCAAGCCGCTGGCCCCGCATCCGGGCAAGACGATCCGCGACGGGCTGTGCTGTGTTGGCCATGCGCCGCGCGTGGCCCCGGATGCGTTCCTGCCGATCTTTGAACGCTTCATCCGGGCGGGGGGTATGTATTTCCGCGAAGGTTCGGGCGCGCTGGCGCTCTGCTATGTCGCCTCTGGCCAGTTGCTGGGCTATGTCGAAGCCCACATCAATTCCTGGGATTGCCTTGGCGGGATCGCCGTTTGCCATGCGGCGGGTCTGAAGACCAACGATTTTTTGAGCGGTGAAGGATTGCACAAGGGCAATCCCATCGTGGCGGGGAATGCAGCGATCTATGCCGAACTGGATGCGATCCTGCGGGGTTAGCCGCAGGATCGCCGGGTTTCAGGCAGCCTTTGCCGTCAGCATGTCGCGCACCAGCGGGATCACCCTGGTTCCGTACAACTCGATCGTGCGCATCAGGGCGTCGTGCGGAACCGGGCCGCCGCTGTATTTGAACTGGAACCGTGACAGGCCCAGCGTGCTGACTGTCGAAGCGATCTTGCGGGCCACGGTTTCGGGCGAGCCGACATAAAGGGAGCCATGCGAGATCTCGCGCTCGAAATCGTCCTTTGTCAGCTTTGGCCAGCCACGTTCGCCGCCGATCCGGTCGTGCATCGCCTTGTATCCGGGGAAGAAGCTTTCGCGTGCTGCCTCGTCCGTTTCGGCGATATGGCCGGGCGAATGCACGCCAATCGGTTGAACCGGCTTGCCGATCTGCCCGAAAGCATCGCGGTAAAGATCGACATAGGGCCGGAACCGCGCCGGGTTGCCGCCGATGATCGCCAGCATCATCGGCAGGTCATGGTTGACCGCGCGGATCACCGATTCCGGGCTGCCCCCCACACCGATCCATGCGCGCAGCGGGCGCTCGGGCGTTGGGAAAACCCGCTGCCCTTTCATTGCCGGGCGGTGGCTGCCCGACCAGGTCACCCGATCCTCGCGGATCAGCTTCACGAACAGGTCCAGCTTTTCCTCGAACAGCGTCTCATAGTCACGCAGGTCGAAGCCGAACAGCGGAAAGCTTTCGGTGAAAGACCCCCGGCCAAGGATAAGCTCTGCCCGTCCGTCCGACAGTGCATCAAGCGTCGAAAGCCGCTGGAACAGACGGATCGGGTCGTCAGATGACAGTACGGTGACGGCAGAGCCCACGCGGATGCGTTCGGTTTTGGCAGCAATCGCTGCCATCACCATTTCGGGGGCCGACACGGCGAAATCGTCGCGGTGATGTTCACCGATGCCGATGAAATCGACGCCGACCTGATCGGCCAGTACGCCCTCTGCCACCACATCGCGCAACACCTGTGCATGGGACAGGGCTGTGCCGTTCTTGTGGGTCACATCGCCAAAGGTATCGAGACCGAATTCAAGCGTCTGTGTCATGGTCTAACTCCATTGCACGGATATGTGCGTTGACGCAGAGATAGGGCAGGGGTCTGCCGTGGAAAAGCTATATGCGCGCACAGGTCTTGTTCAAGGCGGGCCTATTCGCGCTTAAAGCCGCCGAGGCAATCCCAGCAGTGAAATCATCTCCTGCAAAGTGCAGTCAGGGCCGGTTCCTGCCGGATAGGCCGCCAGCGGGGTAAAGCGATCAATGCCACTTTCCGGATAATAGCGGCCATCGATGCAGACATCCTGTTCGTTGCCGCCCAGGTTGAAACCGAAACCGGGGGTGCCACAGTCATTGACCGCGCCATTCGCATTCCACGCCTGTCCCTGCGTTTCATAGGGCAGGCCACCCACCGCAAATTGCAGCGAGCGGGGGTCGAAGTTCACGATCCACGATGTTTCCGGCGTCAGCATGTCCAGCGACCAGAGACCGACGGGCGTACCGTTGTGATAGCCCTGGATTTCAAACGCCGTCACATCCTTTTCCGTGACCCTTTCCGCAGCCGCCAATGCGTCGGGATAGCTCATCCGGCCTGCAAAGGCATAGCCCTGATCGCCGATCCAGCAGAATTCCACATCGACAGCCCCGGCCATGCCGGGACATAGGCAAAGGGCTATCGTGGCCGCGCGGATCATCCGTTTTCACGCAGTACGTGACCCGCAAGGTAAAGTGAGCCGCAGATCAGGATACGGGCACCCGGTTCTTCGGCAACGATTTTCCGGACGGCCTCCATCACGCTGTCGGCTTCGCTGGCCTTCATTCCGACGCCCTTCGCTGCTTCCGCTGTGGCAGCAGCGGGCAGTGTGGCCTCCGTCTCGGGGATCGATACGGCGGTGAGGCTGGCGGCATGGGTGGCCAGCGGGCGCAAATAGCCGGCAATGTCCTTGGTGTTCAGCATGCCGACAATCAGATGCGTCGGCACGTTTGGCATCTCGGCCAGCGTCGCAGCGACCGCCTCGCCGCCTGCGGGGTTATGTCCACCGTCCAGCCACAGCTCGGCCCCCCTTGCGGCATCGACAAGCGGGCCATGCCGCAGGCGCTGCATCCGTGCAGGCCAGAAGGCGCGAGTTACCGCCGCCTCACACCCTGACCCGTCCACACCCAATGCACGCAGTGCCGCCAGCGCCGCCCCGGCATTCTGGATCTGGTGCGGCCCGCGCAGATTGGGCATGGGCAGATCGAGCAGGCCGTTTTCATCCTGATACACCAGTCGTCCGCGCTCGGACTGCACATGCCAGTGCTGGCCATGGACAAGCAACGGCGCGCCCAGCCTTGCCGCCTGCCGCTCGATCACCTCCAGTGCCTCGGGCAGTTGCGGGCCGACTACGCAAGGCACGCCGCGCTTGATGATCCCGGCCTTTTCAAAGGCGATCTCGGGGATGGTGGTGCCCAGATACTGCTCATGGTCGAACGAAATCGGCGTGATGACCGACAGCTTCGGCCTGTCGATCACATTCGTTGCGTCCAGCCGCCCGCCCAAGCCTACCTCCAGCAGCAGCCAGTCGGCGGGGGTGCGGGCAAAGGCCAGAAAGGCCGCGCAGGTGGTGATCTCGAAAAAGGTGATGCCCGCGCCACCGTTTACCGTTTCGCATTCTTCCAGCAGCGCCGCCAGCATCGGCTCGGGGATCAGCTCCCCCGCCAGCCGGATGCGTTCGTGGAACCGCGCAAGATGGGGGGAGGTATAGGCGTGAACTTTGGCCCCATCGGCTTCCAGCCCGGCGCGGATCATCGCCTGCGTGGATCCCTTGCCATTGGTCCCGGCCACATGGATCACCGGCGGCACCGCATGTTCGGGATGGCCAAGCAGCGCCAGCAGACGCTCTACCCGGTCAAGCGTCAGGTCGATCATTTTCGGATGCAGGCCCATCAGGCGCTGCATGATGACATCGCTGGTCGGGGAGGTCACGCCGGGGTTTCTCCGCTGACGGGGGCGGTCGCTTCGGGTTTGGGCGCGGGCAGGTCACCCTTTATCGCCGGGGTCTGGCCGGTCATCATCCTGATGATGGTGACAAGCTCGTCCCGCAGATCCTTGCGATGCGTCACCCGGTCAAGCATCCCGTGATCCAGCAGATATTCGGCGCGCTGGAAACCTTCCGGCAGCTTCTCCCGGATCGTCTGTTCGATCACGCGGGGCCCGGCAAAGCAGATCAGCGCGTTGGGTTCGGCAATCTGAACATCGCCCAGCATCGCATAGCTGGCGGTGACGCCGCCCGTCGTAGGATGGGTCAGCACCACGATATAGGGCAGGTTTGCTTCCTTCAGCATCTGCACGGCCACGGTCGATCGCGGCATCTGCATCAGTGAAAGGATGCCTTCCTGCATCCGTGCGCCGCCGGCTGCGGAAAACAGGATCAGGGGGCGCTTCAGTTTCACCGCACGTTCGGCGGCGGCGATGATGGCATTGCCCACATACATGCCCATCGATCCGCCCATGAAGGAAAAATCCTGCGCGACGGCCACAACGGGCGTGCGTCCGATCTCTCCCTCTGCCGCAAGCATGGCATCCTTTTCGCCGCTGGCCTTCTGTGCGGCTTTCATCCGGTCGGGATATTTCTTCTGGTCACGGAAGTGCAGCGGATCGGCAATCGGTTCCGGCACCTTGATTTCGGTAAAGATGCCGCCGTCGAACAGATGCGCAAAACGGTCACGCGGCGTGATCGCCATGTGATGGTTGCAGGATGTGCAGACGTTCAGGTTTTCCGCCAGTTCCCGGTGGAACAGCATTGTTCCGCATTCGGGGCATTTGGTCCACAGGTTCTCCGGCACCTCGCGGCGCGAAAACAGCGAATTGATCTTCGGACGGACGTAGTTCGAGATCCAGTTCATGGCAAACGCGCCCTCCGGTCATCTGCGTTGCGCAGGAAATAAGCCGGGGGGCGCGGAAATGCAATCACGCGGGTAGGGGGAATGCAAAGCCGGTCAGACCCGCAGCATCACCCGCGCCAGCAGCCAGTTGACCAGCATCAGCGCCAGATCGATCAGCAGCAGGGGCTGCATCCTGGCGCTGTCGGTGAGGTCAAGTTCAAGTCGCCAGAGCGACAGGCCGTCCAGATCGCCTGCCAGAGACAGGATGAGGATCGCAAAGATGTTGTTCGCCAGATGAAAGCCGATTGCCGCACCCAGCGACCCGGTGCGTGCGGTCAGGTCCGCCGCCAGAACGCCGAACAGGCCGGACCAAAGGACAACCGGCAGGGCATTGCTGCCGAATTCTTCCGGCAGGTAGTGACCGGCGGCAAACAGCATCGAAGGGACAAGCAGAAACACCATCGGGTTTGCGAAACGGGCGGCAAGCTGCTGTTGCAGATAGCCGCGAAAGGCCAGCTCTTCAGCCGTGACCTGAATCAGCAACAACGGCAGTGCTGCGGGCAGCCACAGCAGCCAGCGGTCAAGCGGCAACCCCGGCGCCACACCCTCTGCCGCAAGCGACAGTGGAAGCAGCAGCCCGCCAAGCGCGAGGGTTGGTATCAGGACGCGCAACCCGTCCCGCAGCGCCTGCCCCGGTGGCCCGATCAGGCTTCGAAACCCGCGCCCATGCAGGGCCAGCGCTGTCAGCACAACGGCCAGCGCAAGCGTGAAGAAACTGGCCAACAGCAGCGCTGCTGCCTGCGGTCTGACGCCGCTGACAAGATCATCGGCAGAAACGTCGCCTGAAGACGGCAGCGCAATATCCAGATACAGCCGCAGCAGGACCCCATAAAGGATCAGGATCAGGACGATCCCCGCCAACAACCGCCATATCTGCGCCGTAGGCCGCGCCGGTGCGACAAAATCCTCATGGCGGGGATACGGCTTCATCGTTACCTCAGGGAACTATTCGCGCGGGCGGCAGCAACCATCTGGCAAAGGCTTGCGCCCATTGCTCCGCTTGTATCGCCCGTCTGCGGCGTCTATTCCAGTGCCAGCCGTCTTTACTGCTTCTCCGGAGGACCAGCCATGCAGAACGCGCGTTTCAACAAGGACAAACTGCCCAGCCGTCACGTGACCGAAGGCCCCGCGCGCGCGCCGCACCGCAGCTATTTCTATGCCATGGGCATCACCGAGGAAGAAATCCACCAGCCTTGGGTCGGTGTTGCCACCTGCTGGAACGAAGCCGCGCCCTGCAACATTGCGCTGAACCGTCAGGCGCAGATCGTGAAGCATGGCGTGAAGAAAGGCGGCGGCACCCCGCGCGAGTTCACCACCATTACCGTGACCGACGGGATTGCGATGGGACACGAGGGGATGCGGTCTTCGCTGGCCAGCCGCGATGCCATTGCCGATACGGTGGAACTGACCATGCGCGGCCATTGCTATGACGCGCTGGTCGGGTTGGCCGGGTGCGACAAGTCGTTGCCGGGCATGATGATGGCCATGGTCCGCCTGAACGTGCCTTCGGTGTTCATCTATGGCGGGTCGATCCTGCCGGGCCGCTACAAGGGTCAGGACATCACCGTGCAGGACATGTTCGAAGCCGTGGGCAAGAATCAGGCTGGCAACCTGTCGGAAGCCGAACTGGCGATCATGGAACGGGTCGCCTGCCCGTCGTCCGGCGCCTGCGGCGCGCAATATACCGCCAACACCATGGCCTGTGTCTCGGAAGCCATCGGTCTGGCGCTGCTCAATTCTTCCGGTGCGCCGGCGCCCTATGAATCCCGCGACCAGTATGGCGAAGCGTCGGGCGTGGCGGTGATGACGCTGATCGAAAAGAACATCCGCGCGCGCGACATCGTGACCCGCAAGGCGCTGGAAAACGCCGCGCGTGTCGTGGCCTGCACCGGCGGCTCTACCAACGGCGCATTGCACCTTCCGGCGCTCGCACACGAGGCGGGGATCGATTTCGACCTGTTCGATGTGGCCGACATCATGCGTGACACGCCCTATTTCGTCGATCTGCGTCCCGGCGGGAAATATGTGGCGAAAGACCTGTATGAGGTCGGCGGTGTGCCGGTGGTGATGAAGGAACTGGCCCGCGCCGGCCTGCTGCATCTGGATTGCATCACCGCTTCGGGCAAGACGCTGGGCGAAAGCCTGGAAGAAATCACCGGGGAGGCCGACGGCCGCGTGATCTATCCCGTGGACAAGCCGCTGACCAAAACCGGCGGTGTTGTCGGGTTGAAGGGCAATCTTGCCCCCGAAGGCGCCATCGTAAAGGTGGCCGGGATGACGGAAGCCGAGCAGGTGTTCAGCGGCCCGGCGCGGGTCTTTGAATGCGAGGAAGAGGCGTTCGAGGCGGTGAAGGCCCGCACCTACAAGGAAGGCGAGGTCATCGTCATCCGCAACGAAGGTCCCGCTGGCGGGCCGGGCATGCGCGAGATGCTGGCCACGACCGCCGCCCTGTCCGGTCAGGGCATGGGCAAGAAGGTGGCGCTGATCACCGATGGCCGCTTCTCGGGTGCCACACGCGGGTTCTGTGTCGGCCATGTCGGCCCGGAAGCGGCGCATGGCGGGCCGATTGCCCTGCTGAAAAACGGCGACATGATCACGCTGAATGCGCTGACCGGAGAGCTTTCCGTGGCGCTGTCGGACGAGGAACTGGCGAAGCGCAAGGCCGAATGGAAGGGCCCGCGCGAAACGCAGTACGCCACCGGTGCACTGTGGAAATATGCGAAGCTTGTTGGCGGCGCGCGTCATGGCGCGGTCACGCATCCGGGGGCCAAGGCCGAACGGCATGTGTATATGGATCAGTAAGCGCCCCGCTCTTCGGGGGGCCGTATTCCTTGGTGCAGGCGTGTTGAGCGTTCTGGCAGGGTGTACCGACACCGCGGGCACGCTTGGCGGATTGTCGGGCGCTCCTCGGCAGACCACCCTGGGTGCAGGCGACATCACGGTCGCCGGGCCGCCCGGTTTCTGCGTCGATACGGAAAGCAAGCGCGACGCGGCGTCGGGTGGCTTCGTGCTGATGGGCAGTTGTGCGGCGCTGTCGCTGTCGCCGCTGGCGCCACGTCCTGCGGTCAAGGCTGTGCTGACGGCATCGGTGTCGCCTGCGGCCCCCGCCGGTGGCTCGGCTTTCGACCCCGCGCAGGCTGACCAGTTGTTCCGCAGCGATGCTGGCCGGGCGCTTCTGGCGCGTTCGGGCAGCGCATCCGATGTGACAATTGTGGAAAGCCGCAGCACAGGGACGGCCCTGTTGCTGGCGCTGGTCGATACGTCAGGCGGACTGGAGCCGGGAATCGATGATGCCTACTGGCGTGCCATAACCGAGATCAGGGGAAGGATCGTCACCCTTTCCGTCATGCCCGCGACCGAAGCGGCCGTCGCGCCGCAGACCGGTATGGATTTGGCGGCGCGGTTTGTGGCGCAGGTCGTCGCCCAAAACCGCTGAAACGGTGCGGATATTGCGGACAATGGCCTGTGGCCGAATTGCCCGGGGTGGTCCCGGCTTTGCCGGGGGGGCTTTTACAGGCCGCCGGGCTTGGGCATGATTGGCGCAATCAAAAACGGATCCAGTGTCGGCGCTCGAATGGCGGCAAAGGTTCTGGCAAGACAAGCAGGCGGCAGATGAGCAGCGCGAAATGACGGACAGTTACGACGGGCTGTTCGACAGGATCATGTTCCGGCGGCTGTCGGGGCGGTTGCATCAGGCTGCCGACAATGCCGCGCGGCTGGATGGAGAGGCGCTGCGCGGGCTGAAAGGTCGCGCCCGGGCCTTGCGCCGCGCCCTGGATCGTACATTGCACGAGGTCGAGGCGCGCACGGCCCTGCCGCTGGTCGGTGTTAATGCCATGCGCCCCCCGCTGGGGTCCGACTGGACATGGCGGCCGGAACTCTGGCGGGGGCCGGTCTGGCCGCCCGGTGTTGTCTGTGCTGAAAGCCGCACGCGGCTTGGGACGGAAGCGGGGCTTTATCACGACTGCGCCGACAGCCAGATCGCGCTGCGCCAGATCCGCAACAATCGCGAATCCGATCTGGCCCCCTTCGCCCTTCGGATGGAGGTGTTCGGCTTTGACGGCAGCTTCCTGTCGCTGGCGATCGATCTGCCCGAACCGGCGTTGCAGGGGCTAAGCTTGCGTCATCTTCTGCGTCTGGAAACGGAAACAGAGATGGAAGCGCCGATGCCGATGTTCGCACGGCTGAACATTCGTCATGGCCCGAATACCGAACAGGTGGTCAGCGCCCTGCCGCGCGAAGGCGGCAAGGCGGTGGCGGAATTCGATCTGGCCTATACAGGGATCAACGAAAAGCGGGTCGAAAAGCTGTGGCTGGATGTGATTTTCGAAATGCCCCGGATGAATCAGGCGATCCTGCGCGACCTCACTCTCAGCCGCAGACCGCGGGCAGAATTGTGATCGGTCGAACTGTAGGCAAGTCGGGAAAGGAAACGGCATGAAAGTCGGTTCGACACGTGTCAGGGCAGGAATATGGGAAGCAGTTCTGGAAACCGCAGCCGACGCCCCTGCGCCCAGCGTCGAGACTCTGCACGAAGCAACTCCCCTGGCCGATATTTCGGTCACGCCTCTGGACGGTCAGCCGGGAAAGTGGGCAGTGCGCGTGCCAGTTCCCGCCGCCGTGCTTTCAGAAGGGCTGCAATTGCTGATCCTGCGTGAAATGGGGCAGGACGGCGTGCTGGCCCGTCTGGCCATCGTTACGGGGGAAGCCCCCGACGGTGACCTGCGGACAGAGGTCGAGATGCTGCGGGCCGAACTCGATCTGCTGAAGCGCGCCTTCCGCAGGCATTGCGCGGAAAGCTGAACGTCGTTTCAACGGTTGGCCACCCGCGCCTGATAGGCCGTCAGATCATCCAGCAACGCCGCCCCGGTGGGCAAGTTGGCACGCGTACAGAATTCGGCCCAGACGGCGGCAAAGGGCAGATCCTTAGCCTCCTCCGTCAGGATCAGGCGACTGGTGTAATCCAGCGCGGCCTCTGCCGATTTCAACCGCGCCTGCGGCAGCAGCAGGGCGCGCAGCAGTGCCTTTTGCATGTTGCGCACCCCGATCACCCAGGCCGCCGTCCGGCTGATCGTGGCGTCAAAGAAATCCAGTCCGATATGGGTGCGGGGCAGAAGATCGGCAAAGACAAGCTCCTGCGCCATGGCAAGCAGATCGTCGTTCAGAAGGATCACATGGTCGCTGTCCCAGCGCACGGGGCGCGAGACATGCAGCAGGATTTCGTCAACCGACAGGGCAATCGAAGAAAGCTTGTCGGCCACGCTTTCGGTCGGATGGAAATGCCCCATGTCCAGGCACAACAGCGTGCCCCGACGGATCGCATAGCCCATATAGAATTCGTGACTGCCCACGGTCATCGATTCAACGCCGATCCCGAACAGCTTGCTTTCGACGGCATCCAGAAGATGCGCCCTGTCATGTTTCTGCGCGATGATCGCATCCAGCGAGGATTCCAGCCGCCGCCGTGCCGCCATCCGGTCGACGGGCGTATCCTTCGATCCGTCGGGCACCCAGATGTTGTTGACGGCGGGGCTGCCCAGCGCACGGCCCATTTCGGCGGCGATGTCCCGGCAGCGCTTTCCGTGCTCGATCCAGAAATCGCGGATGCCCTTGTCAGGATGGGAAAGCGTCAGGTTGTCGTCGGCCTTGGGATGCGCGAAAAAGGTGGGGTTGAAATCAAGACCAAGGCGCTGATCCCTGGCCCAGTCGACCCAGCGCGCGAAATGTCTGTATTCGATCGCGTCGCGATCCGGCGTTTCGTCCGTGTCCAGATAGAAGGCATGAAGGTTCAGCCGGTGCTTGCCCGGAATGCGTGAACAGGCAAATTCCAGATCGGCACGCAATTCCGCAGGATTGCGCGCCCGGCCGGGATGGTTGCCGGTCGCCTGAATACCCCCGCCCGACGTGCCTGCCTTGCGTTCAAAGCCGCCAACATCATCGCCTTGCCAGCAGTGGATCGAAATCGGAATGACCGACAGCGCGGCCAGCGCGGATTCGGTATCCACATCCCATTCCGCGAAGCTTTCGCGCGCGGCTTCATATGCGTTCTGTGCCATTGGCCGCCCTATCTTGTGAAGGATTCCTTGTTGCCCGCGTCGACGTTCAGGATGTTCCCTGTCGATTTCGCGGTCAGGTCGGATGCGAAGAAATACACACCTTCGGCAATGTCTTCCGGCAGGACCGAACGTTTCAACATGGACCGCTGGCGATACATTTCCTCCAGCCCTTCCTTGTCGGTCTTGTAGGTGCTGGCGCGCTGGTCCAGCCACTCACCCGACCAGATCTTTGATCCGCGCAGAACGGCATCGGGGTTGACCACATTCACACGAATGCCCGCCTCTGCCCCTTCCAGCGCAAGGCAGCGCGCAAGGTGGATTTCGGCAGCCTTGGCCGTGCAATATGCGGCGGCATTGGGGCTGGCCGCCAACCCGTTCTTTGACGCGACAAAGATCACCGACCCGCCGACACCTTGTGCGCGGAAATTGCGGAAAGCTTCGCGGCTGACAAGGAAATAGCCGGTGGACAGGATATCCATGTTCTTGTTCCACAGCGCCAGGCTGGTTTCCTCGACCGGGGCAGAGGAAGCGATGCCCGCATTCGACACCAGAATGTCGACGCCGCCGAATTCGACCGCCAAATCCGCATATGCCGCTGTCACCTGACCTTCATCGGTCACGTTCATCTGCACGGCGCGCACCTGATCCGGGCCAAACACCTTTGCCATGCCCGCCGCAACATCCTGGGCGGCCTTGCCATCGATATCGGCCAGCATCACGCAGGCGCCCTCGCGCAGCAGCCGTTCTGCCGTGGCCGATCCGATCCCGCCAGCACCGCCCGTAACCAGCGCCACACGGCCTGCAAGCGATTTCGGCTTTGGCATCCGTTGCAGCTTCGCCTCTTCCAGCAGCCAGTACTCGATGTCAAAGGCTTCCTGTTCCGGCAGGCCCTGATAGGTGGAAACCGCGCTGGCCCCCCGCATCACATTGATGGCGTTGACGTAGAACTCCGCCGAAATCCGGGCCGTGGCCCTGTCCAGCGCGAATGTCATCATGCCAACGCCCGGCACCAGCCAGACCACCGCATTCGGGTCGCGGATCGCCGGGCTGTCGGCGTGTTTGCATCGATTGTAATAGCCCGTGTAGGACGCGCGGTAATCTTCGGCTGCCTTGGCCAGTCCGGCGAGGGTCGCATCAAGGTCAGGCTTGGCGGGATCGAATTCCACCACCAGTGGCCGGATTTTCGTGCGCAGGAAGTGATCGGGGCAGGATGTGCCCAGCGGGGCAAGCGTTTCAAGCGCGTTCGACCCGACAAATTCCAGAACCGCCGGACTGTCATCGAAATGGCCGACCTTGTGGCGGTCTTTCGATATCAGTCCCCGGATCACCGGCATCAGCCGCGACGCTACGGCCCGGCGTTCCGCCGGGGGCAGGGTCGGGCGCTTCACCCCTCCGAATGCAGCTTTGCCCGATGTCCGGCCTTCCAGCCACGCGGCGGCTTTGTTGATGATTTCCAGCGTGGTCAGATAGCAGTCCTTCGCTTCGTCCGCCCAGGTGAAAAGCCCGTGGCTTTCCAGAACGCAGCCGCGCGCGCCTGGGTTTTCGGTCGCAAATTTTTCCAGCCAAAGACCAAGCTCATAACCGGGCTTCTTCCACGGCAGCCAGCCGATGTCGTCGCCGAAGATTTCCCTGGTCAGTTCTTTTGAATTCACCGATGCGGCGATGGCGATGATCGCGTCGGAATGAACATGATCGACATGCGCGCGGGGAACATAGGCATGCAGCGGGGTATCGATGCTGGCGGCGCGCGGGTTCAGGTTGAAGGTGCAATGCGGCAGGTAGCCGACCATCTCATCCTCGAACGCCACCCCGCGGTAAATGCCCTTCAGGGCGCGCAGCTTGTCCATGTACAGCGTCGAAAACCCGTCCAGCTTCATCGAGCCGATATCACCGCCCGATCCCTTGACCCACAGCACCTCGGCCATATCGCCGGTCAGCGGATCCTTTTCCATCACCTTGGCGCTGGTGTTGCCGCCACCGTAATTCGTGACACGCTTGTCAGAGCCGAGCAGGTTGGATCGGTACAGCAGCTTTTCCGACTCGCTCATTGCCGCCGCATGGGCGTCGTCCCAAAGGTTTTCAAGCCGGTTACCCGCTGCGGTCATGCTGCCCTCCCTTAATCTCCGGGGCAGAATGCGCCTTGTCTGACAGTAAAGTCAATCATTTTCGATCATGTTCAATCATGCTGCACCGCAGAAACAAAAGTTGTGATCGAAAATGATTGACATTGATCGATTTAGGTGGAGACTGCCGGAAAGGGGGTGGTCATGCATGAAAGCGAACGGCACAGGGTTATCCTGTCGGCGATAGAGGGGCGACCCGTCGTGACGGTGGCCGATCTTGTCACGCTGACCGGCGCAAGCGAGGCAACCGTGCGGCGCGATATTGCCACGCTCCATGTCCAGAAAAAGCTGCGCCGGGTGCGGGGCGGGGCGGAATCAATCGCGCCGCCGCAGTTCGTCGGCATCAATGCGCGGCCCTTCAGCGTGAATGAGGGCATCCGCCTGGCCGAAAAGCGTGCCATCGCCCGTGCGGCAGTCGACCTGTGCCAGGACGGTGAGGCCATCATCATCAATGGCGGCACGACCACATTCCAGATGGTGCATCCGCTGACAGCGCGGCGGCATCAGGTCTTTACCAACAGCTTCCCTATTGCCGAGCACCTGCTGAAGCATTCGCGGAACACTGTCCTGCTGCCGGCAGGGGCTATCTATCGCGAACAGAACATCATCCTGTCGCCCTTTGACGAAGACGGCAGCCGCCATTTCTATGCCCGGCGCATTTTCATGGGCTGTCGCGGCATCGGTCCGCTGGGGCTGATGGAGGGCGATCCCCTGCTGGTGCAGGCCGAACAGAAACTTATCGGGCAGGCCGAGGAACTGGTGGTGCTGGCCGACAGCACGAAATTCACGGCGCGGTCCAGCCTGCTGCTGTGCCCGCTGTCGCGCATTCACACGGTGATCACCGATGAAGGCATCACCGACCGCGATGCCGCCATGCTGGAATCCGCGGAAATCAGGCTGATCGTCGCGCGCGCTGGCGCTGCCGACAGGACGGAGGAGCGCATCGGCGAGGGCTGATGCCATTGATAACAGCTCATAGGGAGGAAAACATGAGCATCTGGAAGAAAGCACTGACATCGGCGGCGATTGCCACCGTGATGTTTGCACAGACGGCTGCGGCCGAAAACGTCAAGATCGCCCTGGTGGTCAAGGCGCTGGGTATCGGTTTCTTTGAAGCGGCCAACAAGGGCGCGGAAGAAGCCGCCAAGGAACTGGGCGATGTGGAAATCATCTATACCGGACCGACCGACACCACCGCCGAAGGCCAGATCGAGGTGATCAATGCGCTGATCGCGCAGGGTGTCGACGCAATCGCGATTTCGGCCAATGACCCCGATGCGGTTGCCCCGGCGCTGAAAAAGGCGATGGAGCGTGGCATCACGGTGATTTCGTGGGATTCGGGTGTGGCCAAGGACGGTCGCCTGATGCACCTGAACCCGTCGTCCAGCGCGCTGATCGGCAACACGATCATCAAGCTGGCTGCGGATCACCTGCCCGATGGCGGCGAAGTTGCGGTCCTTTCTGCCACCTCCACCTCGACCAACCAGAACACCTGGATCGAGGAAATGAACAAGGTGATGGGCAACTATCCCAACGTGACCGTGGTCGGCACCGTTTATGGCGACGACCTTGCCGACAAGTCCTATCGCGAAGCGCAGGGCCTGATGCAGACCTATCCGAACCTGAAAGCCATCATCGCACCGACGTCCGTGGGCATCGTTGCTGCTGCGCAGGCGGTGACCGATGCGGGCAAGGTCGGCCAGATCAACGTGACCGGGCTTGGCCTGCCGTCCGAAATGGCGGGCCATGTGAAATCGGGCGCGTCGCAGTCCTTCGCCATCTGGAACCCGATCGATCTGGGTTATGCGGCAACGATGATCGCCTACAACCTGAACAAGGGCAACGCCAAGGCCGAACCGGGTGCGGAAATCGGCATGGGCCGCATGGGTGCGGCCAAGCTGGACGACAATAACGAGGCGGCCATGGCCGACCCGTTCACCTATGATGCGACGAACATCGACCAGTTCTCGTCGATCTTCTGATCGCAAGCGGCCCCGGACGGATTGCCTGTCCGGGGCCAACAACCCGCTTTTCAGGAACCCTCTCCCATGCAACCGGTCCTGCGGCTACGCGGCATTTCCAAATCCTTTCCCGGCGTGAAGGCGTTGCAGGATGTGCAGCTTGATCTTTATCCGGGTCAGGTCACGGCGCTGATCGGTGAAAACGGCGCGGGAAAATCGACCATCGTCAAGGTGCTGACAGGAATCTATCAGCCCGACGCCGGTACGATAGAGGTCGAGGGGGCCGAAACCCGCTTTCCGACGGCAGAGGCCGCAAGTCGAGCCGGAGTGACGGCAATCCATCAGGAAACCGTTCTGTTCGATGAACTGTCGGTGGCGGAAAACATCTGGCTTGGCCATGCGCCGCGCGGGCAGTTCGGTCTGATCGACCGCAAGGCGATGCGGGACGGGGCAGCCAGGTTGCTGGCAGGGATCGGCGCGCGGCTTGATCCCGATACGCGGCTGGGCGATCTGGGCATCGCCTCGAAGCATCTGGTTGCCATCGCACGGGCCCTGTCCATCGATGCACGGGTTGTCGTGCTTGATGAACCCACCGCCGCGCTCAGCCACAAGGAAATACATGAGCTTTACGATCTGGTCGAAACGCTGAAGGCGCAGGGCAAGGCAATCCTGTTCATCAGCCACAAGTTCGATGAAATCTTCCGCATTGCCGACCGTTACACAGTGTTCCGCGACGGGCAGTTCGTCGGCGAGGGCGCGATGAAGGACGTGACCGAAGGCCAGCTTGTGCAGTTGATGGTCGGGCGTAGCGTCGATCAGATTTTCCCGGCGCGGGCGCATAACATCGGTGCGCCTCTGCTGACCGTCACGGGCTACGAACATCCCACCGAATTCGCCGATATCGGCTTTACCCTGCACGGGGGAGAGATCCTCGGTTTTTACGGACTGGTCGGCGCGGGCCGGTCAGAAGTGATGCAGTCCCTGTTCGGCATCACCCGGCCTGCAAGGGGCGCGATCCGCATCGACGATCAGGTCCGCGTGATCCGTTCCACCGCCGACGCCATCGCCGCGGGCATCGTCTATGTGCCCGAGGATCGCGGGCGGCAGGGCGCGGTGAAGGGCCTGCCGATCTTTCAGAACGTCACGCTGCCATCGCTGGCGCGCATCAGCCGCGCGGGCTTTCTGCGCATGGCAGAGGAATTCCGGCTGACGCGCGACTACACCCAGCGGCTTGACCTGCGGGCTGCGGCGCTGGATCAGGATGTCGGGCTGTTGTCAGGCGGAAACCAGCAAAAGGTCGTCATCGCCAAATGGCTGGCGACGAAACCCCGCGTTATCATTCTGGATGAACCGACCAAGGGCATCGACATCGGATCAAAGGCAGCGGTGCATGAATTCATGGCGGAACTGGCGGCCGAAGGTCTGGCGATCATCATGGTGTCGTCGGAAATTCCCGAAATCCTCGGCATGTCCGACAGGGTAATCATTATGCGCGAGGGCCGTATCGTCGACGAGGTGACGGGCAGCCGCATGACACCGGAGGCACTGGTGCGCGCCGCCGCCGGACTGGCGGAGGCAGCATGAAAATCCTTCGGCACCGTGAAACGCTGTTGTCGCTGGCGATCCTGCTTTTGCTGGGGGTGATCGCCAGCCGTTTTCCGTCATTCATCCGGCCCGGCAACCTTACTGCGGTGTTCAACGACACTGTGCCGCTGATCCTTCTGGCGATCGGCCAGATGATCGTGATCCTGACCAAATGCATCGACCTGTCGGTGGCCGCCAATCTGGCGCTGTGTGGCATGGTGGCGGCGCTGCTGAACGGGATGGGCGTGCCGCTGCCGATGATCCTGCTGGCCGTGGTGGCGCTGGGTGCGGCCCTGGGGGCTGTGAATGGCCTGCTCGTCTGGAAGATAGGCATCCCTTCGATCGTGGTCACGCTCGGGACAATGACCATCTATCGTGGCACGATCTTTCTGATGACGGATGGGGCCTGGGTAAACGCCCATCAGATGACCGAAGGGTTCAAGGCGCTGCCGCGCGCGGTGATCCTGGGTCTGCCGGTGATGAGCTGGATCGCCCTAGCGGCGATAGCCTTCTTTGCGGCGCTGCTGTCCCGCGCGCCGCTGGGCCGCGCGTTCTATGCCGTGGGCGGCAATCCCCATGCGGCGGTCTATACCGGGATCGACGTGGGCCGGACGCAGTTCTGGGCCTTTGTCATCTCTGGCGCACTGGCCGGGCTGACGGGGTATCTGTGGGTTGCGCGCTATGCCGTCGCGTATGTCGATATCGCGGGCGGGTTCGAGCTGGACGTGGTTGCCGCCTGCGTGATCGGCGGTGTGGCCATCGCGGGCGGGGCGGGCAGCATCGCCGGCGCCGTGTTGGGCGCGCTGTTTCTTGGCGTTATAAAGAACGCGCTGCCGGTCGTGGGCATTTCCCCGTTCTGGCAAATGGCCATTTCCGGCAGCGCCATCGTTCTGGCCGTCGCTTTCAACGCCGTTCAGAACCGGCCAAGGGGCCGCATCATCCTGAAATCGGCCGAGGCGACATGACAGCACAAGCCCCCCGCACCATTCCCGACCGGCTGCAATCCCCCGCCGCACGCGCCCTGCGCAGCTGGGAGGCGATCCTTGTCGCGGTCGCCATCGCTGTCTTTGTCGTCAATTCCTTTGCCTCGCCCTATTTCCTGAACGCCTGGAACCTGAGCGACGCAACCTTCAACTTTACCGAAAAGGCGATGATCGCCTTTGCCATGGCGATGCTGATCATCGCGGGGGAAATCGATCTTTCCGTTGCCTCGATCATCGCACTGGCATCAACGGCGATGGGCGTCGCCATGCAGGCCGGGGCGGGCGTGCCAGCCCTGGTTTTCGTCGGACTGGCCACCGGGCTTGCCTGCGGCGCCGTGAATGCGCTGCTGGTGGCGGGCATGGGGCTGCCTTCCATCGTCGTTACCATCGGCACGATGAGTCTGTTTCGCGGCATCGCCTATATCGTTCTGGGTGATCAGGCCTTTACCGGCTATCCCGACGGCTTCAGTTATTTCGGGCAGGGTTACGTCTGGTGGGTGTTCAGCTTTGAACTTGTCCTGTTCGCGGTTCTGGCGGTGATCTACTGGGTGCTGCTGCATCGCACCAACTTCGGACGTGCCGTTTATGCCATCGGCAACAACGCCACCGCGGCGCAGTTTTCCGGCATCCGCGTTGGCCGCGTGCGGTTCACCCTGTTCCTGCTCACCGGATTGATGAGCGGTATCGCCGCCGTTTGCCTGACCTCGCGTCTCGGCTCCACCCGGCCGTCTATCGCGACCGGGTGGGAGCTGGAGGTGGTGACGATGGTCGTGCTGGGCGGCGTCAATATTCTTGGCGGCTCGGGCACCATTCCGGGTGTGGTGCTGGCTGCGCTTATCATGGGCATGGTCACCTTTGGCTTTGGCCTGCTGAACGTTCCGGGCATTGTGATGAGTATTTTCCTGGGCTTTCTGCTGATCGGCGTCATCGCGCTGCCCCGGATTCTGCCCCGTCTGCTGGGGAGGGGATGATGGAGAAATACGCCTTCAGGATGCGGCTCAATCCGGGGATGGAGGTGGAATACAGGCGCCGCCACGATGAAATCTGGCCAGAGCTTGTCGCCCTGCTGAAAGAGGCCGGGGTTGAGGATTATTCGATCCACCTGGACCGGGAGACGAACACGCTGTTCGGTGTGCTGTGGCGGCGGGAAGATCACACCATGGCCGACCTGCCCGCCCATCCGGTGATGCGGCGGTGGTGGGCGCATATGGCCGACATCATGGAAACCAAGCCTGACAATGAACCCGTGGCGGTGCCACTGGTGCCGGTGTTTCACCTGTCATGACGACACCCCGCCACATCGCAGTGATCGACATCGGCAAGACCAATGCCAAGCTGGCGCTGGTGGAAGCAGACACCCTCCGAGAGCTCGCGGTTGCGACGCGTCCCAACACAGTGCTGCCCGGCCCGCCCTATCCGCATTTCGATCTGGACGGGCACTGGCGGTTCCTGCTGAAAGGGCTGGCCGAATTTCACGGCCTGCACGGTATCGACGCGATTTCGGTGACGACACATGGCGCCTCTATCGTGCTTCTGGATGCTGGCGGCGAACTGGCCGCACCCATGCTTGATTACGAACATCCCGGCCCCGACGATGTGGCTGCCCGGTATGATGCGATCCGCCCTCCGTTTGACGAAACCGGGTCGCCGCGGCTGCCCATCGGGCTTAACGTGGGCGCACAACTGTTCTGGCTGCTTGAAACCATTCCCGACCTTGCCGCGCGGGTCGCACATGTTGTGACCTATCCGCAATACTGGGGGCATCGCCTGACCGGGGTGCTGGCAACGGATGTCACCTCTCTGGGCTGTCATACCGATCTGTGGAACCCTTGGCTGGGGCGTTTTTCCCCGCTGGTCACCAGGCTGGGGCTGTCAGGGCGCCTTGCCCCCGCCCGCCGCCCGGACGAGGTGCTGGGAACCCTGCTGCCGCATATTGCTGCCCAGACCGGTCTGCCCGCCGAAACACCTGTCAGCGTCGGTATTCACGATTCCAATGCGTCGCTCTACCCGCATGTGCTGGGCCGTACCGCGCCCTTTGCCGTGGTTTCGACTGGCACATGGGTGATCGCCATGGCGGTTGGTGGCGCGCAGGCGGCGCTTGATCCGGCGCGCGACGTGCTGGTGAATGTGAATGCACTGGCCCAGCCGGTGCCGTCCGCCCGGTTCATGGGCGGGCGCGAATACGATATCATCCGCGCCGGATCCGAGGCCGTGCCCGTTGCCGCAGATCGCGCGCGCGTGCTTTCGGACAGCGTGATGCTGATCCCCGCCGTCGAATCCGGCTCTGGTCCCTTTGCTGGCCACAGGCCACGCTGGACGCGGGAACCGGCCACGGATGGCCAGCGCCTTGTGGCATTGTCCTGGTATCTGGCTTTGATGACCGACACATGCCTGTCACTGGCAGGCGCACAGGGCCCGGTGATCGTCGAAGGCCCATTCGCCCGCAACACCGACTATCTGGACATGCTGGCCAGCCTGCGCCCCGAGGGCGTGGAAATTGCCGCGTCGGCCACAGGGACATCGGTGGGGGCGGCGCTGCTGTGCCTTGGTCGCGCCGTGCCACCACCGGCAACTCGAACCGCTGCGCCGCCAGTTCATTCGGGGCAACTGGCGGGATATGCAGCGCGCTGGCGGGCCGAATGCTAGATGCCTGGACAAGGGGCTGTTCTGCCAATCGCTGTGGCGTATGCAAAGTGTTGTGCCACTCATATGCTTGTGGCCAGCCCCCGGACTTCGGGCTATAGCCGCGGCATGACCGAAAACCTGCCCCCATGTCCCGAATGTTCGTCCGGCTACACATATGCGTCGGATGCGTTGCTGGTTTGCCCTGAATGCGGGCATGAATGGTCGCCCGGTGCCGATGGCGACGCTGCGGAGGGCGTGTGCGACAGTGTCGGCAATCTGCTGGTGGATGGCGATACCGTGACTGTGATCAAGGATCTGAAGGTCAAGGGGTCCTCTCTTGTGGTCAAGGTGGGGACAAAGGTCCGCGGCATCCGGCTGGTGTCGGGGGATCACGATATCGATTGCAAGATTCCGGGAATCGGACAGATGGGGTTGAAATCCCAGTTTGTGAAAAAGGCTTCTGACTAGGGCCTTTGCGGGCCGATCTGCACGAAGCTTCCACAACCTTTTGCGTTCGGGCCTGACCGGCACCATACCTTTTTCCCATTTTCTGCAACGCCCCGTCACTTGACGCTGCGTCGCCCGTGACAGCCGCAGGGTGTGCGGCAATGCTGCGCGAAACACCCGGAGGGATTTCGTGACGGCTTATCCGCATCTTCTTGCGCCGCTCGATCTCGGGCATGTGACATTGGCCAACCGGGTGCTGATGGGGGCGATGCACACGGGGCTGGAAGAAACCGGCGACTGGGATCGCGTGGCAGAATATTATGCCGCAAGGGCGCGGGGCGGGGCGGGGCTGATCGTCACGGCGGGGATCGCCCCCAATACCGAAGGCGCCGTTCTGCCGGGTGCAGCAAGATTGGCAGACGCGGCGGATACTGCCGCGCATCGCATCATCACGGACAGGGTGCATGATGCCGGCGGCCGTATCGCCATGCAGATCCTGCATGCGGGCCGCTATGCCGTGGGCCGCGATTGTGTGGCGCCTTCGGCGCTGCGGGCGCCGATCTCTCCCTTCGTGCCGGCAGCCCTTGATGCCGCGGGGATCGAAAAGCAGCTTGCCGATTTCGCCGACACAGCCGCCCGTGCGCGCGATGCGGGCTATGACGGCGTGGAACTGATGGGGTCAGAGGGCTATCTGATAAACCAGTTCCTGACCACCCGCACCAATCAGCGGGAAGACGAATGGGGCGGCACATATGAAAACCGGATGCGCTTCGCCGTGGAATGCGTGCGCCGGGTCCGGCGGGCGGTTGGGGCGGATTTCATCCTGATCTACCGGATTTCGCTGATCGATCTTGTTCCGGGCGGTTCGACATTTGACGAGGTGCTGACCCTTGCCCACGCGGTCGAGGCGGCGGGCGCAAGCATCCTGAATTCCGGCATCGGCTGGCACGAAGCCCGTGTGCCGACCATTGCGACATCAGTGCCACGCGGGGCCTTTGTCTGGCTGACAAAGAAGCTGATGGGTCATGTCGGCCTTCCGCTTGTTGCATCGAACCGGATCAACACGCCAGAGGTGGCAGAACAGGTGTTGGCAGATGGCGCGGCGGATATGGTCAGCATGGCGCGGCCGCTGCTGGCCGATCCCGATTTCGTGGTCAAGGCTGCGTCGGGGCGGGCACGCACCATCGCCCCCTGCATCGCCTGCAATCAGGCCTGTCTTGATCATATCTTTTCCAACCAGCTGGCAAGCTGTCTGGTCAATCCCCGAGCCGCCAGTGAAACGCTGCTTCGGTACGATCCGGCGCCAGTCACCAGGAATATCGCGGTTGTCGGGGCCGGTCCTGCGGGCATGACCGCCGCGATGATCGCGGCACAGCGCGGGCATCGCGTGACGCTGTTCGAAAAGGCCCCGGTTCTGGGTGGCCAAATGAACCTTGCGCGCATGGTCCCCGGCAAGGAGGAGTTCCATACCCTTGTCGGCTGGTTCGAAACCATGCTGGCGGAAACGGGGGTAGCGCTTCGCCCGGGGACCGAGGCGACGGCGGATATGCTGGCCGGGTTTGATGCGGTCATCATCGCAACCGGTGTTCGACCGCGCGATCCCGGTATTCCGCAGAGAGGTGGTCATGTGGTCAGCTATGCCGATATCCTGACCGGTCGGCAGCAGGCCGGGCCGCGCGTGGCTGTGGTGGGTGCAGGCGGAATCGGCTTTGATGTCGCAACCTTCCTTGTCGAGGATGGTCCAAGCCCGTCGCTTGATACAGCACTCTGGCGGCGGGAATGGGGGGTGGGCGATCCTGAAGCCGTGCCCGGCGGGCTGATTTCGCCGCAGCCCCATCAGCCTGCGCGACAGGTCACGCTGCTGCAACGCAAGCCGGAAAAGCCGGGACGGGGGCTTGGCAAGACGACCGGATGGATCCACCGCGCCACGCTGGCGGCCAAGGGCGTGGCCATGCTGGGGGGCGCGGAATATCTTGCCGTGGAACAGGGGGGGCTGCGCATCCGCCGCAACGGGGTCGAGGAGTTGATCGCTGCCGACACCGTGGTGATCTGCGCCGGTCAGGTCAGTGAACGCGGGCTTGCCGATGCCTTGCAGGCGGGCGGTACGGAGGTTCATGTCATCGGTGGCGCCGATGTGGCGGCGGAACTGGACGCCAAGCGCGCCATCGATCAGGCCGCGCGTCTGGCGGCTATCCTTTAACTGGGGCAGGTGACCCGACAAAGCCGATTGCTTCTGTCGAGTTGGCGGCTTACGGGTTAGGGATGATAACCCAGAAAGCGAAATATGCCCTGAAGGCCCTGTTGGCACTTGCCGACGAGGCGGCGAGCGAGCAGCCGCAGGCGCTGACGATCGAAGAGATCGCGCGGCGCTCCGGCACGCCAAAACGGTTTCTGGAACATATCCTGCTGGAAGTGCGCAATGCCGGCATCGTCGCCTCGACCCGTGGGCGGGCGGGGGGCTACACGCTGATAAAGAATCCGTCACAGATTTCGATCCCGGAAATCCTGCGGCGGATCGACGGGCCGATTGCACCGTTGCCCTGCCTGTCACGGCATGCCTATCAGCGTTGCGAGGATTGCACGGACGAAGCTGCCTGCCGCATCCGCAAGGTGTTTGCCGAAGTGTTCTGGTCCTATCTGGTCATCATTGAATCGCTGACGCTGGAAGACATGCTGCGGTCGCCCGGCACGGCCAGTCAGGTGATAGGCGGCACCGCAGCCGCAGGCTGATCGTCAGCCCGTTACCGCCGCCTCCGCTGCGCCGGTCAGGAAAGCCACCCCGTTCGCACCAAGTTCCAGCACGGTTTCCGACAGGGCCGCGTTCTGCGCGGGTCCGGTCAGCCGCAAGCCGGATGTTACGGTTACGCGGCGTGGAGCGATCC
>JBOFCO010000146.1:0-7743 GCA_051646105.1 Paracoccaceae bacterium | reverse complement strand
CCGAAGATCGTCGACTGGTACATGGAGGGCAAGATCCAGATCGACCCGATGATCACCCACACCCTGAAGCTCGACGACATCAACAAGGGCTTCGACCTCATGCACAGGGGCGAAAGCATCAGAAGCGTCGTGGTCTATTGAAACGCTGGATGGCTATCGCAGTGGTAGCAGAAAACCCTGCACTGCGCTGTCAGGGAATGTCCTGACCGCGATTGGTAGCAGTGGCGGATCCGGCGCAGGATGCATCTGATTGGCTGGCTGGCAGCGCCTTCGCCATGGGTTGCCGTGCATCACCGGGTGGCGCGGATCCCCGTGCGTTACCCGGCCAGTTGCTGTCCGTTCACGTGGTTTCCTGCGACAGGAACCCACCCCCTGAAATCCTCATACTTTAGCCTGTAAACCCGTTCATACTTTAGGTTGAAAACCTTGTCGGGGCGGTTGACCGATGCCCGGACAGGGCAAAAGGATAAGAGGTGCATAAGAAAAACGGCAACAAATGCCGACGCGACTGTGCCGTGAATTTCCGACCGATCCGTGAATTTCCGACGTTCCCGAATACCAACAACAAGCCCAAACGGGCCCAATGGAGGAGGCACTATGAGGAAAACCCTGACACTGGCCGCTGCACTGCTTTTGGGTGGAACCGGTATGGTTCTGGCCAATGAAAGCGTGACAGCCGCCACAGCAGACGCCAAGCAATGGGCGATCCAGACCGGCGACTATGCGAACACCCGCTATTCGGCGCTGGAGCAGATCAACAAAGACAACGTGAAAGATTTGCGTGTCGCCTGGACCTTCTCTACCGGGGTTCTGCGCGGGCATGAAGGATCGCCGCTGGTGATCGGCGATATCATGTATGTCCACACCCCGTTCCCCAACACGGTCTATGCACTGGACCTGAAGAACGGCGGCAAGATCCTTTGGCGCTACGAGCCGAAGCAGAATCCCGAAGTGATCGCGGTGATGTGCTGCGATACGGTGAATCGGGGCCTCGCCTATGCCGATGGCAAGGTGTTCCTGCATCAGGCCGACACCACCATTGTCGCGCTGGATGCGATGAGCGGAGAGGTCAAGTGGTCGGTGGTGAACGGCGACCCTGCCAAGGGTGAAACCAACACGGCGACCGTGCTGCCGGTCAAGGACAAGCTGATCGTCGGAATTTCCGGCGGCGAATTCGGGGTGCAGGGCAGTGTGACGGCCTACAGCATCGAAACAGGCGAACGCGTCTGGCGCGCCTATTCGGTCGGCCCGGATGACCAGATCCTGTTCGACCCGGAAAAGACAACGTCGCTGGGCAAGCCCGTCGGCAAGGACAGCTCTGTCAGTTCCTGGGAAGGCGATCAGTGGAAGATCGGCGGCGGCACCACCTGGGGCTGGTATTCCTATGATCCGGCGCTGAACCTGATCTATTACGGTTCGGGCAACCCGTCGACCTGGAACCCGGCGCAGCGTCCGGGCGACAACAAGTGGTCGATGTCGATCTTCGCGCGCGACGTGGATACGGGCGTGGCGAAGTGGGTCTATCAGATGACTCCGCACGACGAATGGGACTATGACGGCATCAACGAGATGATCCTGACCGATCAGGATTTCAACGGTACGCCGCGCAAGCTGCTGACCCATTTCGACCGCAACGGCCTTGGCTACACGCTGGACCGCGAAACAGGTGAACTGCTGGTCGCCAACAAATACGATCCGGCGGTGAACTGGACCAGCGGCGTCGACATGGACCCGGCATCGGAAACCTACGGCCGCCCGGCCGTGGTTGCCCAGTATTCGACCGAGCAGAACGGCGAGGACGTGAACTCCACCGGTATTTGCCCTGCGGCACTGGGATCGAAGGACCAGCAACCGGCGGCCTATTCGCCGCAGACCCAGCTGTTCTATGTGCCGACGAACCACGTCTGCATGGATTATGAACCGTTCCGCGTCAGCTACACGGCCGGTCAGCCCTATGTGGGCGCGACCCTTGCCATGTATCCGGCTCCGGAAAGCCATGGCGGCATGGGCAACTTCATCGCCTGGGACAACGTGAAGGGCGAAATCAAGTGGTCCCTGCCTGAACAGTTCTCTGTCTGGTCGGGGGCGCTGGCCACTGCGGGCGGCGTCGTGTTCTACGGCACGCTGGAAGGTTATCTGAAGGCAGTCGATGCCACCACGGGTCAGGAACTTTACAAGTTCAAGACACCGTCGGGCATCATCGGCAACGTGATGACCTATGAATCCGGCGGCAAGCAATACATCGGCATCCTGTCGGGGGTCGGCGGCTGGGCAGGCATCGGCCTTGCGGCTGGCCTGACCAACCCGAACGACGGTCTGGGTGCCGTCGGCGGCTATGCTGCACTGTCGGACTATACCGCCCTTGGCGGCCAGCTGACGGTGTTCGAACTGCCGAACTGACCCGATGCAGGGCAACCGCGCCGCGATCCCCGGCGGGTGAATGCCCCAGCAGAACGCGCCCCCGGCAATCTTCCGGGGGCGCGTATTCAACAGACAACCAGAATGCAGGCCCGGATGGAAAGCCAAGGCCCGCACCGCAAACAGCAGGGGCCAAGATGCCGGCCCGTGGGAGGAGTTTCAGACATGCCGATGCCCGCCCGGGTTTTTCCCATTCGCCCCGCGCTAGCCGCGCTTTGCCTGATGACACCAGCCCTGCCTGCCACCGCGCAGGACGTGCCCTATGACGAGGCAAACGTCGCTGCCGCCACGCAGGAAGGCGGGCGCTGGCTGAATGCTGCGAGTGAACCGACCTACAAGATCGAAGAAGATGGCACCGTCGACTGGGCGACATTCTCTGGCTTCCGGCGGTATCATGCGGAATGCCATGTCTGCCACGGGCCGGATGGCGAAGGATCGACCTATGCCCCGGCGCTGAAGAATTCCGCGCTGACGCTGGACTATTACACCTTCATCGGCGTCGTGGCCGAAGGTCGCCAGAAGGTTGGCGCATCCGACAATTCGGTTATGCCGTCATTCGGCACCAACAAGAACGTGATGTGCTATCTGGATGACATATACGTCTATCTGAAAGCGCGGGGAACGGGCGCGGTAGATCGCGGCCGACCGGCGAAAAAGGCGGAGAAGAACGATGAGATCGCCGCCAGTGAAACTTCGTGCATGGATGGCTGACATGCGTGCGGCCCGCCTTGCGGTGATGTGCTGCGGGCTGCTCGCCTGCATGACATGGCCCACCCGACCGGCAGCGGCGCAAACCGCCGAGTTGGTTTCGCAGACCGCGTTCCGCGTCTGCGCCGATCCGGCCAACCTGCCGCTGTCCAGCAAGGACGGTGGCGGCTTTGAAAACGACATTGCCGCACTTTTTGCGGAAAAGCTGGAGCGCCCCCTGGAAACCACATGGTTTCCGATGGGACCGGGTTTCATCCGCAAGACGCTGCGCGCCGGGGCTTGCGATGTGGTGATCGGCTATGCCCAGGGCGATGAACTGGTGCAGAACACCAACCATTACTATACATCGACCCATGTTCTGATAACCCCTTCAGGCTCGCCCCTGACAGGCGTTGCCGCTCTTTCGGACCCTGCCCTTCAGGGCAAACACCTGGGCATAATCGCGGGCACCCCGCCCGCCACGCATCTGGCGCGACTGGGCCTGATCGGACTGGCGAAGCCCTATCCACTGGTGGTCGATCGCCGGGTGCAAAGCCCGGCAGAGGACATGCTGGACGATCTGCGCAAGGGGGAAATCGATGCCGCGATCCTGTGGGGGCCGATCGGCGGGCCGCTGGCAAAGGATGACGCGGGCCTGAAGATCACGCCACTGCTGGGCGAAACCGACAGCCCAAAGCTGTTTTACCGCATCACCATGGGGGTACGCCCCGCCGATCAGGACTGGAAGCGCGATCTCAATTCGCTGATCCGGCGCAATCAGGATGAAATCGACCGCATCCTGCGCGACGCCGGGGTGCCGCTGGTTGACGATTACGGCACTGCGCTGAAGGCTGCGCCATGAAACGGCTGGCGCTGGCCCTGCTGCTGTTGACTGCTCCGGCGTGGGCAGACACGGTTCCCGAACCCGACGGCTATCGCGGCCCGCCCTATTCCGCCCCGGTGCCCGCAACGCTGACCGGGGCCAGGGTTGCCGACAATACCACCGCCGCGCAGCTGCACCACGACGGCGTTGCGGTCTTTGTCGATGTCATGCCCCGCGACGTGAAACCCGCTGATTTGCCCGAGGAGACGATCTGGCGCGAAAAGCCGCGCATGAGCATCCCCGGTGCGATCTGGCTGCCGAATACCGGATTCGAGGCGCTGTCGCCAGAAGAGGATGCCTATCTGAAGGCCGGGCTGGCCCATGCCACTGGCGACGACGTGGCGAAACCCGTGGTGATCTTCTGCCGCGCGGAATGCTGGATGTCGTGGAATGTGGCGAAACGCGCGCTTGGCTACGGCTATTCCGAAGTGATCTGGTATCCCGACGGACCAGAGGGATGGGTAACATTGCCCGACAATCCCGCGCTGGTTATGGTCGAACCGCTGGTCTTGCCCTGATCTCTACGGCAGGATGAAATCGCCAAAAGCACGCGGCCCATCCGGCACCTCGATTTCCGATATCACCGACAGGGCTTCAGCATCGATCACGCTGAGCGTGTTTGAAAACCAGTTGGCCACCAGCACCCGACTGCCATCGGCGCTGGCATCGATGCCTTCGGGATATTCCCCCACCTCGACCTTGCCCAGCACCTCGAACGTTCCAGCGTCGAAGACCGTGACGGTGTCGTCATACTGGTCGGTGACAAATCCCCTGTCACCGGCAAAGGCAATCGCATAGGGCCGCTTGCCCACGGCAATCGTGCCCACAACGGCAGCGCTGGCAAGATCGACGACGGTCACGCTGTCGGATTCCACATCGGCGGTAAAGGCACGATCATCAAGCAACGCGATGCCGAACGGATGCGTGCCCACGCCGATCCGCGACAGGACCGCGCCGGTTTCGGTGTCCAGTATCGCAAGGCTGTTGTCGTCACGCTCTGCCACCAGAAGCAACGCGCCATCATCGGTAACGGCCAGACCGGCAGGCACCTTGCCAACCGGAAAGATGCGCAGCACACCAAGATCGTGCAATGACAGTTCCCATATCCGCGCGCCATACCAGTCTGCCAGATAAAGCACATCGCGCACGGGGTTGATCGCCACGCCAAAAGGTCCGCCATCAAAGCCGACGCTCGCGCGGATCACACAATCCTCCGCCACCGCGAATAACCGACCGCTTTCGGCAGCGACCGCGTAGGCCAGCCGGGACTGCGGGTCCACCACCAGCGGCGCGGGCTTGCCGCCAAGATCGGCAGTGCAAAGCACCCGGCCAGCAACGGGATCGATCACCGCCAGCAGCCCCGCCTCCTGCGCGGTCACAAAGGCACGCTCCTCCGCCAGTGCCGCACCAGTCAGAAGACAAAGGGCGACAAGCGCCCTCACTCCCGCTTGCCGAACCGTTCGGCCAGGGCATCCAGACCCGCCTGATAAACCCCCGAGACGGCGGCCAGGGCAGCCTCGTCATTCAGTTCAGGGGGTGGGTCGTTGTTGGGATAGCCGCGGTAGAAAGCCCCCCGCCATTCAACGACAGCCTTGCCCCCGTCATCCTTGACGGTGAGATGCGAAGAGTAGTTGGTCACCGGCAGCACTGCCACATCGACCGCCGTGATCCGGTAGGAATAGCTGCGTTTCTCTGCGGAATATTTGTCCAACACCTCGGCTATCGTCGGGCCGTCCTCCGCGCCCAGCGCCAGCACCCGCGTCGCCTCCGGTTCATTGCCGCCCTCGCCCGCGGTTCCCGCCACCGCCGGGTGCCAGCTCATGTCCTGAAAGTTGCCGATCACCGCCCAGACCTCATCCGGGGTGGCGTCCAGCTTCACCTCAAGCGTCACTTTCTGCCGCACCGGGCCATGGGCCTGCGCCACGGTCGCAACCAGCGCGCCCATCGCCAGCAGGATGCCGAAAAGCCATTTCATCGTCTTGTCCCCCTATCGATCGCGGAAAATGATGTTCTTCAGCAGATAGCGCATCCCGCGCTGCCAGCTTTCGTCGGTATTGCCCCGGATATCGACAGCACCCGTCCGCAGTACCGCGCCGGTTTTCGCGTCGCGCAGATGCAGGCTGAAGCTGAGGATCAGGTTGGAAATCTTGCGCACCTCACCTGTCAGCGCATAATCTGCACCCAGTTCATGTGCCAACTTCACATCGCAGCCATTGCAGGCGGCAGGGTTGGCAACCTTCGCCAGCTCCGCCGCGACCGGATCGAGCGGCAAAAGCGTGAACCCCCGCGCCGTCAGGTCGTCAGCGATCACCCCTTCGGTCATTTCCACGCGCGCGGTTTCATCTGCCCGGATGCCGTTCATCGCCCCTTCGGTCGACAGATCGATGAAATGCAGGCCGAAAAAGGCCGTGTCCCCCGCCGCAGGCACTTCGGCATGCGCAGGCAGAAATGCGGGAGCAGCGACAAGGATCAGGGCCGGAAGCAATTTCATGCCCCACAGGATGCGTCCCGCCAACGCTTTCACGCAATCCACCATAAGTATGGCGAAAGCGGCAAAAGCCCCTTTCTTAAAAACCACTTATGAATCACCCCTTCGGATGAGTTGACGGGTCATGCCCGCCGTGCCCCAATCGAAACGGGAGGCATGCGAATGAAAACCCTGGTGTTGGCCGGCATCTTCACAGCCATATCCGTTTCTGCGGCCGAGGCAGACATTGTGATAAAGACCGCCGTGCTGCGTGTCGAACGAGCGGGACTTCCGCCGATTTCCCGTCTTGATCTGCCGACCGACGATCTGGGTTTCGCCGGCGCAAGGCTGGCGGGCGACGACAACGCCACGACGGGGCGGTTCATGGGGCAGGTTTTCGAGAATGCGGAACTGACCGCAACACCGGAAACTGCTACCGCGACCCTGGATCAGGCGCTGGATGGCGGCGCGCAGTTCGTGGTGGTTCTGGCTGACGATGCGACGACGCTGTCACTGGCCGATCAGGCGGGCGACCGCGCGCTGATCCTGAATGCCGGCGCGCGGGGCGACCGGCTGCGCGGGGCGGATTGTCGGGCGAATGTTGTGCATATCGCCCCCAGCCACGCGATGCTGACCGATGCGCTGGCGCAGTTCCTTGTCTGGAAGCAATGGGGGGACTGGTTCCTGATCGCGGGCAGCCATCCCGAAGATGCCGGCCTTGCCGAAGCCTACCGCACCTCGGCCCGCAAGTTCGGCGCGACCATCGTCGAGGAAAGGGTATTCGAGGATACCGGGGGCGCGCGGCGTACTGATACCGGCCATGTGCAGGTGCAAAAGCAGATGCCGGTTTTTACCCAAAGTGCGCCCGACCATGACGTGCTGATCGCAGCGGACGAAGCGGGCATTTTCGCCGCTTATCTGCCGTTTCAGACATGGGATGCCCGGCCCGTGGCAGGTTCCGCCGGACTGGAACCCCGGACATGGCACCCCGCGCTGGAAGCCTGGGGGGCGACGCAGTTCCAGAACCGGTTCGAGGCACTCGCAGGCCGCCGGATGCGCGAGGAGGACTATCAGACATGGCTGGCCCTGCGCGTGGTGGGAGAGGCCGCGACACGCGCCAACACAGGCGATTTCGCCGCGCTGCGCGAACACATCCTTTCGCCTGCCTTTGAAGTGGCGGGATTCAAGGGCCAGAAGCTGACCCTGCGCGACTGGGATCACCAGTTGCGCCAGCCGATCCTGCTGGCCACCGATGCGCTGACTGTCTCCGTCTCTCCGCAGGAGCAAT
>JBOFCO010000232.1:0-36771 GCA_051646105.1 Paracoccaceae bacterium | reverse complement strand
CAGCGGCCAGCCGCCCGGCCACGGTGCCGTCAGCCCGATCAGGGGAAAGTCCGGAAGCTGCTCAGGACGTTTCAGCCGGTCCAGTCCCGGCAGGTCCGGTGCTGCCGCCAGAACCGCCTGACCATGGATCAGCAGGCGCGCCACCTGTGCGCTGTCTTCCAGGGGGCCAAAACGGATGCAGCCGTCGAAACCTTCTTCCAGCAGATCGGGGCTACGGTCGAGGAAATGGATTTCCAGCGTCACGTCCGGGTAACGCCTGCGGAACTCTGCGGCGAGCGGCCCCATCATGATCGTGCCCAGCACCGTAGGCACAGCCAGCCGGAGATGCCCGCGCGCTGCGCCGTCCGCTTCACCAAAGGCGCGACGGATATCGTCTGCCTCTCCCAGCAGGCGGTCGACACGGGCAGCCAGAACCTCGCCTTCCTGCGTGATACGCAGATGGCGGGTCGATCGTTCGATCAGCCGGACGCCCAACTGTGCCTCAAGATCGGACAGCCGCTTTGACAGCGTCGATTTCGGCGCGCGCAGATAGGCCGAGGCCGCAGTCAGCGACCCTTCGCGGATCACGGTGCGAAAGGCGCGAAGGGCGGCGAGGTCAAGGTCTTTGTCCATAATTCCGAACATTCATTCCATTCAATGCAATCTTGTCCACAAAACAGAACTTTGACAAGTCTGTTCGGGCGACAGGAAAGGATCGTCCATGGCCCAGATGAGAGATTTGCCCGGACGGCGGGTAACGGTGGCGGTGCTTATGTTGGCGTCGATGACCATCATGGCGAATGCCACCATTGCGTCATCCCTGCCGGGATTGCGCACCCATTTCGCGGATGTGCCGGGGATCGAGACGCTGGCAGGTCTGGTGGTCACACTGCCGTCGCTGGCCATCGTACTGACTGCCGGCCTGATGGGCTGGCTGGCTGACCGGTGGGATCGCCAGAAACTGCTGGTGATTTCGGCTGCACTGTATGCGCTGGGTGGCACCACCGGGCTGTGGGCCGACAGTCTGACGGCGATCCTTGCCGGGCGCATTGTGCTGGGCGTGGGCGTGGGTGGCACGATGACGCTGGCGATGACATGGGCCGCGGACCTGTGGCAGGGTCCGGCGCGGGCGAGGTTCATGGGGCTTCAGGGCGCGACCATGTCGGGCGGCGGCATCGTTGTCATGCTGCTGGGCGGGGCGGCGGCGCTGTTTCACTGGCGCGGGGCGTTTGCTGTCTATGCGCTGGCAGTGCCGGTGGCCTTGTTTGCACTTTCCGCGCTGGCACCCGACGCCCGCAGGCTGGCGGCGACTCGGGATCATCCCGCCCGACAGGCGACCACGCATGAGACAGAGGATTTTCCCTGGGCTGCCTTTGCTTTCGTTGGAACCCTGGCCTTTGTGTTCATGGCCGCCTTTTACGTCACGCCTACGCGCCTTCCGTTCCTGCTTGAGGGGCTGGGGGTCAGCAATACCCTTGCTGTCGGGGCGATCATGGCAACGCTGACACTGGTGTCGATGCCGATTTCGCTGATGTATGGACGCATCCGCCAACATGTTTCGGCCCATGCGATCTTTGCCTTCAGCTTTGTTCTGATGGGGGCGGGGCTTTACGCCCATTCGCAGGCGTCGGGTTGGGGACTTGTGCTGCTGGGGTCGGCACTTGCCGGGCTGGGCATGGGGCCAGCGATGCCCAATTACACGACATGGTTCATGGCCCAGGTACCTGCCAGTCAGCGCGGTCGCGCCTCTGGCCTGCTGACAACTGCTTTCTTTCTTGGCCAGTTTGCATCGCCCCTGATTTCGGCACCGCTGGTTGCGGGCTATGGTGTTGCCGGTGCCTTCGGGGTTCTTGGTTTCGCGATGGTGGTGATCGGTCTTGGGCTGGCGATCTTTGCCGCCCTTCGCAACACCACAGATCAAGCGGTTCCCGCTATTGATCGTCGTGACTGATCCGCGTCTGCAAGCCGCCTGCGCGCCGGATCAGCTGGCGCGTTCTGCCGCGACGATTTTGCGCATCTCGTCCAGCGGCAGATAGCCCCGCAGCATCGACTGATCGACGACAAAGGTCGGCGTGCCGGAAATGGCCATCGTCTTGGCAAGGGCGTGGTTGTCGGCGATCACCTTTTCCACTTCGGGGCTGGTCATGCGTGCGGCAATTGCTGCTGCATCCAGCCCAAGGTCGGTGGCGATACGGGCAAGCGACTCTTCCGTAATGTCGCCGCGAAAGGCGAACAGCGCGTCATGCACCATCTTGTAGTTTTCCGGTCCCGCAACCTGCAACACGGCCACTGCAAAGCGTGAGGCCAGTACGGACTGATCGCCAAGAATGGGGAATTCCTTCAGCACAAAGCGGATGTTGCCATCGGACTTCACCAGCTCTGCCACTTCGGCATGAGCCTTGCGGCAATAGCCGCAACGGTAATCCACGAATTCGACAACCGTGATGTCGCCTGACGCGTTGCCACCCGTCCACGAGGCCGCATCGGAAAACAATGCGGCGGCGTGATCCTTTACCAGTGTCCGGTCAGAGTTCTGCTGCTGCGCCTGTTCCTGCTGCTCCAGAACCGCGACGGCTTCCATGATGACCTTGGGGTTTTCCATCAGATAGCGGCGAACCTCTGCCTGAAAGGCGGCGCGTTCCGCATCACTCATCTGCGACAGGTCAAAGGCGGGGGCAGGCGTCGCCAGAAACGCTGCCGCGGCGAAAGAAAGAACTGTCTGCTTCATCTGGCCCCCGCCAATTGCAACTGCCCCGCAAGGCATCCGTTCCCCATCCATGACCCTTCGCTGCCTTGGGCGCAAGCCATAGGGCCGTGCGACAGAAACAGTTTGCCAAGTTTCGCCTGTTCCGGCGTTGACCTCGACTGGCCCGGCTGGAATGAACACAGCCGTAGTTTGGGGGAATGTCATGCGTGGATCAAGCCGGGGAAATGTCGATCCCTTTATCGTGATGGATGTGATGGAGGCGGCCCGCCGCGCTGAAGCTGCGGGCCGCCACATCGTGCATATGGAGGTGGGCCAGCCCGGAACACCCGCCCCGAAAGCCGCACTTGATGCACTGGACCGGGCGATGGCGGCCGGACCGCTCGGTTACACCGTGGCGCTCGGCCTGCCGGAACTGCGGGCAGGTATCGCCGCCCTTTACCGGCGCTGGTATGGCGTCGATCTTGATCCGGCGCGGGTGATCGTCACCTCTGGCTCTTCCGCCGCGTTCCTGCTGGCTTTTACCGCCTTTTTCGATGCGGGCGACCGCGTGGCGCTGGGAGAGCCGGGTTATCCGTCCTATCGTCAGATCCTGCGCGCGCTCAGCCTGCATCCGACGGGCATCCAGACACGGGCCGAGGATCGCTTCCAGCCGCGCCCGGATCAGTTGCCGGATGGTATTGCCGGGCTGATCCTGGCCTCTCCCGGCAATCCGTCGGGCACCATGCTGTCACGCGATGCGTTGTCGGGGCTTGTGGCGGCAACGACCGCAAGGGGGATCACCTTGATCTCGGACGAAATCTATCACGGCCTGCATTACGATACCCCGGCGATTTCGGCGCTGGAGCTGACCGACGATGTGTGTGTCATCAATTCGTTTTCGAAATACTTCTCGATGACCGGCTGGCGCATTGGCTGGATGGTGGTGCCCGAGGCATATGTGCGCCGGGTAGAGCGGCTGGCGCAGAACATGTTCATCTGTCCGCCGCACGCCAGTCAGGTTGCGGCGCTGGCGGCACTGGATGCTATTGAGGAGTGCGAGGCAAATCTTGCCGTCTATGCCGAAAATCGACGTCTGATGCTCGAAGGCCTGTCACTTGCGGGCTTCGATCACATCGCCCCGCCGGACGGCGCCTTTTACGTCTATGCCGATGTTTCCGGGCTGACTGATGACAGCCGCGCCTTTGCTGCCGAGATACTGGACAAGGCGGGCGTTGCGGTGACACCGGGACTGGATTTCGATCCCGTGCGCGGCCAGCAAACCCTGCGCTTCAGCTATGCGAGGGCGACCGCAGACATTGCTGAAGGTTTGGCAAGGTTGCAGGCTTTCATGTTGCGGAGATGACCGGCAGCCATGATGGGCAGCCATGATGGGCAGCCATCATGGGCAGCCACCCGGTTGTGACTTTTCCCTTTGGCATGTTTCCCGCTATAGCTGCGCTAACAACAAGACAGTCCCGGAAACAGGCAGCGATGACGGGTGGTTTTTCAGGATGGGTTTCTGACCTCACCAGTTTACTGGTGGCTTGTGTGCTGGCGATCATCCTGTCGGCAGCGCCAACCCCCGCGCAAGAGCAGGGGCTTTCCGCACTGGCGCGCCTTGACGCGACGCGCTCTCAACTTGACGATACAGATCAGGGGCTGATGATGGAGCTTTGGCTGTCACAGCCCGTGCCCTATTCGGTACATCTGCTGGACAACCCGCCGCGCCTTGTCGTTGACAGTCGGGCCGTGGACTGGACCGGGATCAATCTGCTGCCTGCCACGACCGCGATCCGCGACCTGCGCGCGGGCACGATCCGCCCGGGGTGGAGCCGTCTTGTCGTGGAACTTGCCGGCCCGCTGGTTGTCGGATCGGCTGAAATGCAGACCGGCGCGACCGACGGTTCAGCCCTGCTGCGCATCAGCCTGAACCGGGCGACACTGGCGGATTTTTCCGCTGCGGCCCGACAACGGCCACCCGCCGCCTGGTCCCTGCCGGAATCCCCGCCTGCCGCACCGGCCCCAAAGCTGCGTCAGACCGGCGACAGACCATTGATCGTTGTGCTGGACCCCGGTCATGGCGGCATCGATCCCGGTGCGGAATCCGAAGGGATGACGGAAGCGGACATAATGCTGATCTTTGCCCGCGAACTGAAGGATGTTCTGTTGCGGTCGGGCGATCTTGCGGGTGGTGTGAATGTGATCCTGACACGAGAGGATGATGTTTTCGTTCCGCTTGAAACCCGCATATCGGTCGCCCGTGCTGTGGGGGCCGACGTGCTTTTGTCGCTGCACGCCGATGCGCTGGACGAAGGCGTGGCGACGGGATCGACCGTCTATACCATGGCCGACACCGCGTCTGACAAGGCTGCCGCGCAGCTTGCCGAACGGCATGACCGCGCCGATCTGCTTTCCGGTGTTGATCTGGAGGGGACGGATGACAGGGTGGCTTCCGTGCTGATGGAGATGGCCCGCGCCGAAACCACGCCAAGAACCCGTCGCCTGGCCGATGCGCTTGTCACGTCTTTTGGGGATGCCGGGATCGTGATGCACAAGCACCCGCTGCAGCAGGCATCATTTTCGGTGCTTAAGTCGCCCGATATTCCGTCTGTCCTGATCGAACTTGGTTTCCTGTCTTCTGCCCGTGACAGGGAGCGACTGAAGGACCCGGAATGGCGCGCCCGGATGGCGGCGGGAATTACAGCGGCTCTGCGCCAATGGGCCGTCGAGGACGCGGCAGAGGCACAACTTCTGCGGCAGTAGATGAACGGGCGGGTGGACGCTGTGGCAGGTCCGGTGCTTTGACCCTGCCCGTCGCGCAGGGTATAACGGAGTCTCGCAGGGGCGAAAGGGGTTTCGGTGTTCAGGTTTGTTGTTGCAGTAACGGCTGCGCTGTTCTCGCTTCTGGTGAACGGTGCCTTCATGGCGGCGCTGTGCATCGGCGGCGTGCTGTGGATGTATGGCCGCGATCTGCCCAGCCATGAACATCTGGCCAATTACACGCCCAAGACCATCAGCCGGATCTATTCGGGCGAAGGCCGCCTGATGGACGAGTTTGCGACCGAACGGCGACTGTTCGCACCCGCGCATGAAATTCCGGTTCTTGTCAAACAGGCATTCATTTCTGCCGAAGACAAGAATTTCTATACACATCAGGGGTTTGATCCGCGCGGTATGGTCGCTGCCCTGGTAGAGGCGGTGCGGTCCAAGGGTGAAAACCTGCGGGGGGCCTCGACGATTCCGCAGCAGGTGGCCAAGAACTTCCTGCTGTCGGGCGACCGCACGGCGGAACGCAAGATCAAGGAACTGATCCTGTCGACCCGTCTGGTCGAGGCGCTGCCCAAAGAAAAGATTCTGGAACTGTATCTGAACGAGATAGATCTGGGGCAGCGCAGCTTTGGCGTTGCGGCTGCGGCGCAAACCTATTTCAACAAGACGCTGGCAGAGCTGGAGCCGCAGGAAGCGGCCTATCTGGCCGCCCTGCCGAAATCGCCGGGCAAGGGGCTGCATCCTGTGCGGGACAAGCAGCGCGCAACCGACCGGCGGAATTTCGTGCTGCGCGAGATGTATGAAAACGGCTATCTCGACAAGGCAAGCTTCGACACGGCTCTCGCGGCGCCGCTGTTGTCGGTGCAAAACGGCGATTATCCGGCCTTCAAGGCCGCGCTGCCACCGCGCGACTATTTTACCGATGAAATCCGCAGGCAGCTTTCGCTGAGTTTCGGCGAGGAGGAATTCTTTGGCGGTGGCCTTGCGATCCGCGCGACCGTCGATCCGGAATTGCAGGGCGATGCGGCGGCGGCGCTGCGGGCCGCGCTGGAATCCTATGACCGATCGCTGGGCATCTGGCGGGGGACGGGGCTGAAGATCGATTCCGCCCGGCTGGGAACCGAAGAGGATTGGCGTGCTGCCTTGTCCGAAGTCGACATCGCGCGCGACATTTTCGGCTGGTATCCGGCGGTCGTCCTGTCGCTGGGTGAAACCGACGCCCGCATCGGGATCGAGGGGTTCGAGGACGACGCAGACGGCCATTTCATCCCGGCAGAGGATGTAACCTGGGCCCGCAAGCGGAATGAGGACGGCACCAGAGGGCCGAAGGCGCAGGTGGCGGCTGACCTGCTGGAAGTGGGCGATGTGGTCTGGGTCCGCCAGATGACCAAGGACGAGGACGGCAGTTTCATACGCTGGACGCTGCGGCAGGCACCCGAAATCGCCGGGGCCTTCATGGCGATGGATGTGAACACCGGTCGCGTCCTGGCGATGCAGGGCGGGTTCAGCTATCAGCAATCGGTTTTCAACCGTGCCACGCAGGCCAAGCGTCAGCCCGGTTCCAGCTTCAAGCCCTTTGTCTATGCCGCAGCACTCGACAGCGGCTTTTCCCCGGCGACCATCGTCGTCGATGCGCCGATCGAGGTGAATACGCCGCAGGGACTGTGGAAACCCAAGAACGCGTCGAACAAGTTCTACGGCCCGACGCCGCTGCGCACCGGGATCGAGCAGTCGCGGAACCTGATGACCGTCCGGATCGCCGAAGAGATCGGCATGGAGATCGTTGCAGGCTATGCCGAGCGCTTCGGCGTCTATGACCGCATGGACCGCTTTCTGGCGAACTCACTTGGCAGTCAGGAAACCACGCTGTTCCGCATGGTCGCCGCCTATGCCATGTTCGCCAATGGTGGCGAGCGGGTGGAACCGACGCTGGTCGACCGCGTTCAGGATCGCTGGGGCCACACGGTATATCGGCATGATCAGCGCGTTTGCGAGGATTGCGGTGCGCCGACGCTTCCACCCGGACGGGGGCCGCGCATCAGTTCCAACCGCGAGCGCGTGATGGATGCGATCACCGCCTATCAGCTTACCTCGATGATGGAGGGCGTGGTGCTGCGCGGCACCGGGCGCGGCATCAAGGTGGGCGTGCCCATTGCAGGCAAGACCGGCACCACCAACGATGCCAAGGACGTATGGTTCGTCGGCTTTTCGTCGAACATCGTCGCGGGTTGCTACATCGGTTTCGACCAACCGCGCAGCCTGGGGGATGAGGCGACGGGCGGCGGCATGTGTGGCCCGGTCTTTGAACGTTTCATGCGCACTGCCACGGCGAAATATGGCGGCAGCGATTTCCGCGTGCCGCCCGGCGGGCATTTCGTGAAGATCGACCGTTTCACGGGCGCACGGCTGACCGACGATGCAGCGGGCGATCATGTGGTGGCAGAATATATCCGTGACGGCGAAGACGGGCTGATCGGCTTTGGCCAGCTTGTCGATGGTGGCTTCGGCATGGGGGAAAACCTGCCCCTGTTCGCCTATGGAGAAACGGACAGCGGCGCGGGCACGACCGAAGTCGTCACCTCGACGGGGGAAAAGAAGGTGATCCCGAAGAAGGCTGATTTCGGCACGTTGTCATCGGGCGGGCTCTACTGATCCGCGTTGCGGCGGACCGCTTGCCGGGGCAGGGCGAACCGGCTATGACCGCGCCCTGAAACCAGAAAGACAGGTCACCCCATGCGTAGCGAAATCCAGAATGTCGTGGATGCGATCCGCAAGTCGGTGGCCTTGCTGGCGCAGCGGTTGGACCGAGAAACCGCCGATCACCGGCTGGAAGAATTCAATGCCCTGATCGAGGATGGCGATCTTTGGTCGGACCCGGCCAAGGCACAGAAACTGATGCGCGAGCGTCAGGTGCTGATGGATGCCGTCGCCACCCATGACGGCATCGCCCGCGACCTTCAGGACAACATTGACCTGATCGAGATGGGCGAGGCCGAGGGTGACGACGAGGTGGTGGCAGAAGCAGAGTCAGCGCTGAAGACACTGGCCGAAACCGCCGCCGCCAAGGAAATAGAGGCGCTGCTGGATGGCGAGGCCGACGGCAATGATACCTTTCTTGAAATCAACGCGGGCGCGGGCGGCACCGAAAGCTGCGACTGGGCATCGATGCTGGCGCGCATGTATGTGCGGTGGGCCGAACGCAAAGGCTACAAGGTCGAACTGCAATCGGAAACTTCCGGGGACGAGGCGGGCATCCGGTCCGCTGCCTACAAGATTTCCGGTCCCAACGCCTATGGCTGGCTGAAATCGGAATCGGGCGTGCACCGGCTGGTGCGCATTTCACCATATGATTCCGCAGCCCGGCGTCACACCTCATTTTCTTCGGTCTGGGTGTATCCGGTGGTGGACGACAATATCGAGATCGATATTCCCGACCGCGACATCCGCATTGATACCTATCGCTCCTCCGGTGCCGGCGGGCAGCACGTCAATACCACCGACTCGGCAGTGCGGATCACGCACCTGCCGACGAATATCGTGGTGACATCGTCGATGAAATCGCAGCACCAGAACCGCGAGGCGGCGATGAACGCGCTGCGCGCCCGGCTTTATCAGATGGAACTGGACCGCAGAAATGCGGCGATCAACGCGCAGCATGAATCCAAAGGCGACGCGGGTTGGGGCAACCAGATCCGGTCTTACGTGTTGCAGCCCTATCAGATGGTCAAGGACCTGCGCACCAGTTTCGAAACCTCGGATACGCAGGGGGTGCTGGACGGCGATCTTGACGGCTTCATGGCCGCAACGCTGGCGCAGGACGTGGCGGGCAAAAGCCGCGCTGAAGCCAACGCCGAAGAGTGAATGGCGCGTATGTCCGCGCCCCGTGTGGAACGCCGCATTCACATCACAGGGGCATCCGGGACGGGAACTTCGACGCTGGGTCGGGCACTGGCGGACGTGCTGTGTGTGCGCCATCTGGATACGGATGATTTCTTCTGGGAAGAAAGCGATCCTCCCTTTACGGCCAAACGCTCTGTTGAGGATCGGTTGCGCCTTTTGCGGGAAGCGCAGGGTGTGGGTGGCTGGGTTCTGTCAGGGTCACTGGATGGCTGGGGCGAGCCAGCATTGGCCGGATGTGATCTGATCGTGTTCCTGCAGGTGCCGACCCCCATTCGCCTGCTTCGCCTGCGCAAGCGCGAGTCGGCACGTTTTGGCGACCGCATCGCAGCGGGCGGCGACATGGCCCGAAACCATGCAGAGTTTCTGAACTGGGCCGCGGCCTATGACGACCCGTATTTTCAGGGCCGCAGCCAGACGCGGCACCGCAACTGGCTGGCTGGACGACGGGAAGGGATTATCGAACTGGATGGCCGGACGCCATTTTCCGAGAATATCGCTCTTTGTCTGGCACGGCTGCCGTCCTAGACCCGTCTGTGCAGGCGCTGGTATTCAACATCGAAAATACATCTTTTGTGAAGCATTCCGCCGCCCTAGCCTTGGCGCAGGGAAGGCGGGGGGAGTGCAATGACAGCCGAGATCACGACCGGACCGTCGGACTTGCCAGAGGTGCAGATGATCCGCGCCAGCGCCGTGGCAGAAGTGCTGCGGGCCGGGTTGCGGGATTTCCTGCGGGCGCCGCTGTTCGGGCTGTTCTTCAGCGGATTCTATGTTCTTGGCGGGCTGATCTTTTACCTGGTCTTTGCGGCAGCCGGCCAGGAGTGGTGGTTGATCCCGGTCATCGTCGGCTTTCCTATTCTGGCCCCCTTCGCGGGTGTGGGCCTGTATGAGGTCAGCCGCCGGATGGAACAGGGCGAGCCATTGCGCTGGGGCGATGTGCTTGGCGTAGTCTTTCGCCAGAAGGATCGGCAGATCCCGTCGATGGCCATGCTGATCCTGTTGATGTTCATGTTCTGGGTCTTTGTCGCCCATACCATCTTTGCCCTGTTCATGGGGCTGTCGGCGCTGACAAACATCACCTCCAGCCCCGAGGCACTGCTCACAGGAAATGGCCTTGTCATGCTGGTGGTCGGCAGCGTGATCGGGGCGGGTTTCGCGGCGGTGCTGTTTTCGATCACCGTCGTCGGGCTGCCCTTGCTGCTGGACCGCGAGGTGGATTTCGTGACTGCGATGATCCTGAGTGTGAAGGCGGTGCTGACCAACGCCGGGCCGATGCTGGTCTGGGGGATCACCATTGCGGTCCTGATGTTTGCCGCGATGCTGCCCCTGTTCCTGGGGCTTCTGGTGGTCATGCCGGTTCTGGGTCATGCGTCGTGGCACATGTATCGGAAGCTGATGCGCGACCCCGAATAATCCCGTCACCAACAAAAAAGGGCACCCGATAGGGTGCCCCTTTTTGTTTGGTCGTACAGCAGCCTCAGCTAGCTTCGGGTGCCGCCAGTGCCTTGGCGCCACCGTTCGACAGCGGGTCTTCCTGACGCTGAACGGTGCCTTCGAAATGCGCGCCGCTTTCGATGGCGATGGTCTTGTGGATGATGTCGCCTTCCACGCGCGCGGAGGAGGTCAGACGCACCTTCAGCCCGCGCACACGGCCAACGACGCGGCCATTGACCACGATGTCATCGGCGACGATTTCGCCCTTGATCGTGGCGCCTTCACCCACGGTCAGCAGATGGGCGCGGATGTCGCCCTCGATCGTGCCTTCGACCTGAATGTCACCGGTGGTGCGCAGGTTGCCGACGACGGTCAGGTCGGCGGACAGGATGGATGCAGGCGGTTTCGCCTTGGGGGAAGTGGGTGCGTAGTCCATGGTCGTCTTGCTTGCCTCGGGAACTTTGGGTTTTTCCACATCGGTGGATTGCTTTGGACCGGGCTCGTTGATCCTGCTCTTAGAAAACATTGTTCGCAGCCTTGATGTAGATCATCGGGTTAACGGCATTTCCGCCGGAACGCACTTCGTAGTGCAGGTGGGTGCCGGTAGACCTTCCAGAATTCCCCATATCACCGATCCGGTCGCCGCGCGACACCTTTTGCCCGACTTCCACGCGGATTTCGGAAAGATGCGCATAGCGGGTTTCGATCCCGAAAGCGTGCTGGATTTTTATCAGCCGACCATAGCCGGATTGCCAGCCTGCATGAACGACAGTTCCGTCGGCGGTGGCATAGATCGGTGTCCCGGAAGCTGCGGCAAAATCGGTACCGGCGTGCATTCTTGTGCCCGCGCCCTTGGGATCGCGGCGCATCCCGAAGCCTGATGTGAAGCGGAAGGCCGATTTGACCGGCATCGCAAAAGGTGCCTTTTCGGCAGCGATGCGGTACATGTTCATGCGATCCAATCCTTCAAGGATCGTATTCGCCCGCGCCTCGTCAGTGCTGAGCGTGGCATCACCTTCGGGGGCGAAGCCTATCGGCAGCAACGGTCCGCCCTGACCGGAATAGCCGCGGCGAACCTGGTTAAGCACGTCGTCCGGGTCCATTCCGGCCGCGCTGAACATCTTGTCCAGCGGCTCCATCGAAACGGTTACCGCTTCTTCCAGCTTGGTGAAAATCTGGTCGTTGCGTTGTTCCATCAGCCGTTTTTCAAAGGCCAGTTCCTCGGCCTCGGAAACGGCGGTTTCGGCGCGGGCGGTCAGCCTGTCGCGCTCTACCGCAACCGTGCCCATGGCATCGGTCAGGAAACCAAGCGTTGCCAGGACATCTGCCGGATCCGTCTCGGCCGATGCAAGTTCGGTTCCCGTACCGGTGGCTTCAGCCTGTGCCGTGGCAAGTTCCAGCCTTGCGGAATCGCGCTCCTGCATGGTGCGCGACAGGGTGGATTGGATGACCTCGATCCCGGTTTCCAGTTCGCGGCGGCGATCCTCGGACGCCAGAAGGGCTGACTGCATCTTGGAGACTTCTTCAAGCGCCAGCGAGAAACGTTGCTGCGCAAGGCGGGCTTCCTCGGTGCGGCGGTCACGCTCGATCGACATCATGTCAAGCCGGGTGGCATAGACAGACTGCTCACGCCGGGCCTGTTCGCGAACACTGTCCGCCCCGATCTGGTCGATCATGATGATGGCGGCGGATATGATGGCCCAGGTAACGACAAGCGCCGCCCCGGCCAGCACCGAAAGCTGCGTGGCCGGGCTTAGCCGGATAAAGCGCGTTTCAGTGTCCGAACGAAGAAACAGCCGCTGTTCCGGCAAAATTCGGGAAAGAGCCGTATTCGCACGGTTGCCAAGTCTTCTGACCACGTCACGAGTTCCTGATATCCCACACCCCAAGCCGCCCCGCTTTTGCCGGACAACTTATCTTCCATAGCCGGGCGGGGCGGGGCGTCGCAATGATTTATGTCATGCTGCGCGCCACGAGTGTGGCAGAAGGGGGCAACCGGCAGTTTTTTGCCTATGCTTCCATGACTTGTGGATCGCGCATGTGCAATGCCGGCAATCCCTTGCAACGGCTGACGCAATCTTTTCCCGTTTGTCTGAAAACTGCGTGGCTGGGGGCAGGTCAGATTGAACGCGCCGCAGCAAGCACGTCTTCGGCATGTCCGGCAACCCTCGCGACGTGCCATACATGTGAAATCCGCCCCTTACTGTCGATCAGGAAAGTTGTGCGAACGATGCCCATGAACGTCTTGCCATACATGGATTTTTCGGCCCAGACCCCATAGGTCTCAGCCACGTCCGATCCGTCGTCCGACGCAAGAATGACGCCAAGCCCGTGCTTGCGGCAGAACTTGTCATGCGCCTTGACGCTGTCTTTCGACAGGCCGATGACAACGGTATCCGCAGCGGTGAAATCCCCCTGCAGCCGTGTAAAATCCAGCGCCTCGGTCGTGCAGGTGGGGGTGTTGTCCCGGGGATAGAAATACAGCACCACCTTTTTCGGTCGCAACCCGGACAGGGTGACAGTTCCGCCACCGTCGCGACGCAGGGTGAAATCCGGGGCCAGGTCGCCAATATCGAGCATATCTTCACCGTCCTGTGTTTGCGGTTGCAACGACTTCTGTTTTAGTCAGTGCGCAGCCGGTTTAAAGGGTAATCAGAACAGCGCGAAAAGCGGGGCGGGGCGGCGTGCAGGGCGAACCGAAGACAAGAGGTGATGCGGAGCCGGAATTGGCACCCATTGCCGTGGCCGTGTCGGGCGAACCTGATGGCGTTGAAACGGCTGCGGTCACAGAGCCCGCAGGACCTATCACGCAGCGCCGCGGACGGGGGCGCCGTTTCATTGCCTATGTCGGTCGACATATCTGGGCGGGGCTGATTTCCTCTGCGGTGCTTGTCCTGCTTGTGGGTGGTCTTGTGTTCCTGTCGGTGACGGGCCGCACGATCCCCGCGCCGGACTGGCTGGTCGAACGGGCAGAAGGCCGGATAAATGCCGCGCTCGCTGGGCAGGGCCGCGTCGATCTGCAAGAGGTGGAGTTGTTCATCGACAAGGGAATGGTGCCGCGCCTGCGGTTAAGGGATACCGCAATCTCGACCGGCGGCGGGCAAAGTCTGGCCCTGCTTCCCGATCTGCGCGCGACTCTGGATGGTGCTGCGCTGTGGCGCGGCGCTGTCCGGCCCAGCCACCTGCGTATAACGGGTGGCGTGCTGATGGCGCATCGAAGGCAGGACGGTTCTTTTGACCTAGCCGTGACTGCCGATGCGGGCGCGAATGGCGGCGTCATGCCAAGCGCAGACGGTGCGTCGCCGGGCCAGATGCTTGATGCGCTGGACGCGGCTTTTGCCACACCTGCGCTTGAAGGGCTTGAAAGCGCCGAAGTGACCGGGCTTGAGATCGTGCTGGAGGATGACCGTGCGGGCCGTGTCTGGCGGGTTAGGGACGGTACGATGGATTTCGGCCAGACCAAAGGCAATCTTGCCATCGCGCTTGGGTTTGACCTTCAGTCCGATGATGGCGCGGGTCTTGAAACCGCCGGCACAGAAGCTGCGCCCGCGCGTGCCGATCTGGCGGTGCTGTCAAACAAATCCGACGGTCGCGCATCATTTTCGGTCGAAGTATCGGGTGTCGCCTCTGCCGATCTGGCGGCGCAGGTTCCGGCTTTGGCGTTTCTTGCGGCGCTGGATGCGCCGATCTCGGGTCGGATCAGTGGCGGCTTGGATGTTGCAGGCAAAGTTGGCCCGATCGAGGGCAATCTTGAAATCGGTCGCGGTGCGCTGCAACCGGCGCCTGCCACCAGCCCGGTCGCCTTTGACAGCGGCAAGCTTGGCTTTTCCTACGATCCCCTGTCGCAAAGTATCCGGTTTACCCAGGTTGCGGTCGACAGCAAAACACTGCGTGTCCGGGCAGAAGGGCAGGCCTATCTGCGGGATATCGTCGGCGGGCTGCCTCGCGAACTTCAGGGGCAGGTCCGGCTGTCGGATGTGCTTGTCGATCCGCAGGGGGTGTTTGCCTCTCCCGTCACCATTGATCGCGGTGCGGTCGATCTTCGGCTGCGTCTGGACCCCTTTACCATCGATCTCGGCCAGGTAGCGTTGCTGGATGAGCAGGGCCGTATTGACGCACATGGGCAGATAAAGGCCGGGGAAGCGGGCTGGGAAACGCGGCTGGATATCGCGGTGGACAGCATCCGGCACGACCGTTTGCTGGCATTGTGGCCGGTTTCACTGGTCCCCAACACCCGCCGCTGGATCGAGGAGAACGTGCAGGAGGGGTTGCTGGACAACGTGCGGGCCGCACTGCGCGTCACGCCTGGGGCACCGTTGCGGGCGACAGTCAGTTACGAGTTCCGGGATGGGGATGTGCGCATTCTGAAAACGTTGCCACCGATCCGGGCGGGCAGCGGCTATGCTACGGTTACCGACAGCGCCTACACGATGTATCTGTCGAAAGGTTACATCGACTCCCCGCAAGGTGGCCGCATTGATGCGGCAGGTTCCGTGTTTTCGGTTCCCGACATTACCGAACGTCCCGCACTTGCCGCAATCAGGCTGAACACCGACAGCACGATCACGGCCGCGCTTTCGTTGCTGGACCAGCCTCCGTTCAACTTTGTCAGCAAGGCAGGGCGCGATGTTGATATTGCCGACGGCCGGGCACGTCTGCGGACCGAAATCGGGTTGCGGCTGAAGAAGAAAGTGCTGATCGAGGAAGTGACCTATCAGGTCACAGGTTCGCTGACTGATGTTTCGTCGGACCGGATCGTGCCGGGCCGCGAGTTGTTGGCAAAGCAGTTGACTGTAAGTGCCGGGCGGACGGGCATGGAAATCGCCGGGCCGGGCAGCCTGTCGGGTGTGCCGTTCGATGCCCGGTGGTCACAGGGTTTTGCCCGCGAGGAAGCGGGGCGATCGACGCTGAAGGGGCAGATCGAACTTTCGCCGCAGGCGCTTCAGGCCTTTGACATTGCGCTGCCGGAAGGATCGGTCGGCGGCAAGGGACGTGGCGCGATTTCCGTCGAGCTGACCCGTGGGAAAGCGCCCCATCTGCATCTGTCGTCGGACTTGTCGGGGCTGGCGCTGAAGATCGATGGCACCGGCTGGTCAAAACCCGCATCGGCGCGCGGCAAGCTGGAACTGGATGCAACGCTTGGCAGCCCTCCTGCGGTCAGCGGGCTGGTGCTGGACACGGATGGCCTGCGGGCCGAGGGCAGTATAGGCCTGCGGGCCGGGGGCGGGCTTGATGTGGCAAAGCTTTCGCGGGTGGCGCTGGGCAATTGGTTCGACGGATCGGTCGCGCTAATCGGGCAGGGCAGGGGCAAGGATGCACGTCTTGAAATGACCGGAGGTGCACTGGATATTCGCCGCCTGCCAAAAGGCTCCGGCGGCGGCGGTGGGCCGCTGGCGGTGGCGCTGGATACGTTGCAGGTTTCCGACGGTATCCGGCTGAATGGCTTCCGGGGCGAGTTCACGCCAACCGCTGGTGGGCTGAAGGGGCGATTCACCGGTAAGGTGAATGGTGGCGCATCGGTTTCCGGCAGCGTTGCCCCGTCGAAGGGCGGAATGGCGATGCGGGTGACGTCGGACGACGCCGGGGGCGTCTTTGCATCGGCGGGGATATTTTCGAAAGGTCGGGGCGGGAAGCTTGATCTGGTGCTGGCCCCCCGCGGTTCACCGGGGGACTATGACGGCCGCGTCACCGCAAATGGTCTGCGGGTCAAGAAGGCCCCTGTGCTGGCCGATCTGCTGAGTGCAATCAGCGTCATCGGCCTGCTGGAGCAGTTGAACGGCGACGGGCTTTCATTTTCCGATGTGCAGGGTGATTTCCGCCTGACTCCCGACGCACTGGAAATTCGCCGTGGCAGCGCAGTCGGCGTGTCGCTGGGGGTGTCGATGTCGGGTGTCTATGACCTGAACCGCAAAAGCATGAATTTTCAGGGTGTGGTGTCGCCAATCTATCTGGTGAACGGCATCGGCGCGCTTGTTTCCCGCAGGGGCGAGGGCCTGTTCGGCTTCAACTACCGGATAAGCGGCCCCGCAGACAATCCGCGCGTGGGTGTCAATCCGCTGTCGGTGCTGACACCGGGTATGTTCCGCGAATTGTTCCGGCGTCCGCCGCCAAGGCTGGAATAGCGATGCAGCTTTCGGATTTCGATTTTCACCTTCCCGAAGGCCTTATTGCCACCCGTCCGGCACGCCCCCGCACATCTGCGCGGCTGCTTGTGGCCGAAGGGGATGCGATCAGCGACCTGCATGTGCGGGACTTTGTCGATCTGTTCCGCCCCGGTGACCGGCTGGTGCTGAACGACACGCGGGTGATCCCCGCGCGGCTGTCCGGGCAGCGCCGCCGCCGGACCGGGCAGGGTGAAAGCGTCGCCCGGATCGAGGTGACCTTGCTGGAACCCGAGCCGGGCGGCGAGTGGCGCGCACTGGCCAAACCGCTGCGCAAGGTTCAGTCGGGCGAGGTTCTGGAGTTCGCGGGCGGCCTTCAGGCCGAAGTCGTGACGATTGCAGAGGGGCAGCTTTCCCTTCGCTTCAACCTTGCCGGTCCGGATTTCGATGCGGCGCTGGACCTTGCCGGGATGATGCCGCTGCCGCCCTATATCGCGGCGCTGCGTGCGCCCGACGTGCAGGATCGCAGCGATTATCAGACGGTCTTTGCCGAAAAGCCGGGCGCGGTGGCGGCGCCGACCGCATCCCTGCATTTCGATACCGATCTGCTGGCAGCACTTGCGGCGAAAGGCGTGACCTTTACCCGCGTTACATTGCATGTCGGTGCTGGCACCTTCCTGCCGGTCAAGGTCGAGGATGTGACGACCCACAAAATGCACGCCGAATGGGGCGAGGTGACCGAGGCGGCGGCGGCAGAAATCAATGCCACGCGCGACGCGGGCGGGCGCGTGATCCCGGTCGGCACCACCGCACTGCGGCTGATAGAAAGCGCTGCTGTCAGCGGGCGTGTCGAGCCCTGGCGCGGCCCGACCGACATCTTTATCTATCCCGGTTATCGCTTCCGGGTCACCGATGGGCTTGTCACCAATTTTCACCTGCCGAAGTCGACCCTGTTGATGCTGGTCTCCGCGCTGATGGGGCAGGATCGCATCCGGCGCATCTATGACCACGCCGTCATGTCAGGCTATCGCTTCTTTTCCTACGGCGATGCATCCTTGCTTCTACCATAACTACAAGAGGCCATCATGGGCTATCTCATCCTCAAGGCGGCAATCTCGGGCGTGCTGATTGCCGTTATTTCGGAAATTGCGCGCAGAAACACGGGTTTTGCCGCGCTGGTCGCGTCATTGCCGCTGGTGTCGCTGATGGCGATGATCTGGCTTTGGCGCGATACCGGCGATCTGGCGCGCATAGCGGATCATTCGGCCGCGACCTTCTGGTATGTCCTGCCGTCGCTGCCGCTTTTCCTGATCCTGCCCGCCCTGCTGCGCGGTGGGCTTGGATTCTGGCTGGCGCTGTTGATCGGCTGTGCCACTACTGTTGCATTGTATTTTGCCCTGCTCTGGTTTGCGCCCAAGGTCGGGATCAGGCTGTGATGTGGCGAAGCCGACTGGGCAACCGGCATGCTGCTATCGTAGAACGTCCCTGTATTTGCGACGGAAAAGGTGCGACGTGCTGACTGTTCTTGCCAGTTCCTGGCCACTGCTTCTTGGCATCATGCTGCTGATGGTTGGCAACGGCATGCAGGGCACGCTTCTGGGCGTGCGAGGCACGATGGAGGGGTTTTCGACCTTCAGCATGTCGATCGTCATGGCCAGCTATTATGGCGGGTTTCTGCTGGGCTCTCGCCTGACCCCCTGGATGATCCGCCGGGTCGGGCATGTGCGGGTCTTCGCAGCGCTGGGCAGCCTTGTTTCGGCCCTGTTGGTTCTTTACGCGGTGATGCCGAACTGGGTCGTCTGGTCTGTGTTCCGGGTGTTGGCGGGGCTGTGTTTTTCCGGAATCTATGTCACCTCGGAAAGCTGGCTCAACAACAGTTCCAGCAACGAGACGCGGGGACAGGCGCTGTCTCTTTACATGATCGTTCAGATGCTCGGCATCATCGCTGCGCAGGTGCTGATGAACGTCGGGGATCCCTCGGACTACCTGTTGTTCATCATTCCGTCCGTGCTGGTGTCCTTGGCCTTTCTGCCGATCCTTCTGTCAGACGTGCCCGCCCCGGAATTCGAGGAAACGGCACCGATGACGTTCGGGCGGCTGTTCCACGTCTCCCCTCTTGGCTGTATCGGCATGTTCCTGATGGGGGGCGTGTTTTCCGCGTTGTTCGGGATGGTTTCCGTCTGGGGCACGCAGGCAGGGCTGAGCGTTCGGGACATTTCGATCTTTGTCGGCGCGATCTATGTTGGCGGTCTGGTGTTCCAGTATCCGATCGGCTGGGCATCAGACCGGTATGACCGTCGGATGCTGATCCTTGGACTGGCAGCGGCGGGCGCAGTGGGGATGCTGCTGGCCTTTGCTGTCAGCCTGCCCTTTGCACTGCTGTTGGTCGCCGCGCTGATCGTCGGTGGCGTGTCGAACCCGCTTTATTCGCTGCTGATCGCCTATACCAACGATTTCCTTCCCCGGCACGAGATGGCCGCAGCGTCTGGCGGGCTGCTGTTCATCAACGGGACTGGCGCGATACTCGGCCCTCTGGTTACGGCATGGCTGATGAATCAGGTCGGCCCGCGGGGCTTTTTCCTGTATCTGGCCCTGCTGTTGCTGGCGCTTGCGGGTTATGCTGGCTGGCGGATGACCCGTCGTGCCGCGCCACCCATTGCGGAAACCGGGGCCTTTGCACCGCTTGCACCTTCGGCATCGTCGATTGCAGTCGGGGCCGTTGTCGCCGCGCGCAAGGATCACGAACAGGGCGAGTGACGCAGCCTGCGACTGGAGGTTGCCCCAAATCGCTTGCAGTGCCATGCTTTCCGTTATGGGCGCAAATCCATGAGGAGGAGAGCGCATGGCAAGTCGAGACATCGTGCAGTCAAAAGACCGCGCGCAGGACGTCGTGGAATTCTGGAAAGATGTCGGACCGAAAGGCTGGTTTACGGGCGGGGCAGAGCTTGACCAGCGCATCACGGCCCGGTTCGCGCCCCTGTGGGGGGAAGCGCGTCATGGCGGGCTGCTGGACTGGACGGCGGTGCCGGATGGCATGCTGGCCTATCTGATCCTGACTGACCAGATGCCACGCAACATGTTCCGGGGACGGGCAGATGCCTTTGCCACCGATGCGCAGGCCCGCGCCGCCGCCATGCGCGCCCTTGCCCTGGGTCATGACATGGCCATTGCCCCGCCGTTGCGCATGTTCTTCTATCTTCCGTTCGAACACGGCGAAACCGCCGCCGACCAGCACAGGTCGGTCGGTCTGTTTCTGACGCGGATGTCTGACCCCGACCTGTTGCTGCACGCCCGTGCTCATCGCGAAGTGATCCGCCGGTTCGGTCGCTTTCCTGACCGCAACGCCGCGTTGCGCCGTGAGAGCAGTGCATCCGAAGCGGCGTTCCTGTCGCAGGGCGGATATGCCCGATTTGTCAAAGCCATGATCCAGACGCATGGCAGATCGTAGAAATCCTGTATTTGCGACATGACGGAAAATAGTTTAAGGGCAAACTATCTGAGAAACGGGAGGGACGAATGGCGGCCAAAGCCTTTGACATGATCGTGATCGGCGCAGGACCGGGTGGCTATGTGGCCGCGATCCGGGGGGCGCAACTGGGGCTGAACGTTGCCATCGTCGAGCGTGAGCATCTGGGCGGCATCTGCCTGAACTGGGGCTGTATCCCGACCAAGGCGCTGCTGCGCTCCGCCGAGGTATTCCACCTGATGCACCGCGCCAAGGAATTCGGGCTTAAGGCGGATGGTGTAGGTTACGACCTGCCCGCTGTTGTGGCGCGGTCGCGCGGTGTGGCGAAGCAGCTTTCCGGCGGCATCGGCCATCTGATGAAAAAGAACAAGATCACCGTGTTCATGGGCGCGGCGACCTTGCCGGCAAAGGGCAAGGTGTCGGTCAAGACCGACAAGGGCACAGAGGAGCTTGAGTCGAAGGCGATCGTTCTGGCAACCGGCGCACGTGCGCGGGAACTGCCGGGGCTTGAGGCCGACGGTGAATTGGTCTGGACCTACAAGCACGCGCTGGTGGCAAGCCGCATGCCGAAGAAGCTGCTGGTCATCGGATCGGGCGCAATCGGCATCGAATTCGCAAGTTTCTTCAACACGCTCGGCGCCGATACCACGGTGGTCGAGGTGATGGACCGCGTGCTGCCGGTCGAGGATGCCGAGATTTCGGCCTTTGCCAAGAAGGCCTTCGTCAAGCAGGGCATGAAGATCCTTGAAAAGACCACCGTCAAAAAACTCGACCGGTCCCCCGGCAAGGTCGTCGCCCATCTTGAGGCCGAGGGCAAAACAACCACGCAGGAGTTCGACACGGTGATTTCGGCGGTCGGTATCATCGGCAATGTCGAAAACCTGGGGCTGGAAGGTCTGGGGGTAAAGATCGACCGCACCCATGTGGTAACGGATGAATACTGCCGCACCGGGGTCGACGGGCTTTATGCCATCGGCGATATAGCAGGCGCGCCCTGGCTGGCGCACAAGGCCAGCCACGAAGGGGTGATGGTCGCGGAACTGATCGCGGGCAAGCATCCGCATCCGATCAAGCCCAACTCCATCGCCGGCTGCACCTATTGCCACCCGCAGGTCGCATCTGTCGGCCTGACCGAACAAAAGGCAAAGGACGCGGGCTATACGATCAAGGTCGGACGCTTCCCCTTCATCGGCAACGGCAAGGCGATTGCCCTTGGCGAACCGGAAGGGCTGGTAAAGACCGTGTTCGACGCCAAGACTGGCGAGCTTCTGGGCGCGCATATGGTAGGTGCGGAAGTGACCGAACTGATCCAGGGCTATGTCGTGGGCAGGTCGCTGGAAACCACGGAAGAGGACCTGATGAACACCGTCTTCCCGCATCCGACGCTTTCGGAAATGATGCACGAAGCTGTGCTTGACGCCTATGGGCGGGCCCTGCACTTCTGACGCACGATTTCTGAACACGCGCGGGGGCCTTGCCCCCGCACCCCCAGGATATTTTTGCCAGACTGAAAGGGCCCGTGATGCGCGCCACGGTGACGGTTCTGGCGATCTGGTTGATCAGCCTTGGCGCGGCAGCGCAGTTTGGCAAATTTGCCGTGTTGTTCGATCTGGTGGCTGCGGCCTATCCGGGGCGGTCCGGGCCGATGATCGGGTTGATGGTTTCGGCGGTGGGTTTTGTCGGACTGTTGTTCGGCACCACCGCCGGATTGATCGTGTCACGGCTTGGCTATCGACGGGTCGTGGTAACAGCACTCGCGGCAGGCGGCATCCTGTCGTGGGTCGAGTCTTTGTTGCCGCCCTTGCCAGTGATGCTGGTTTTGCGTGCGCTGGAGGGGGCTTCGCATCTGGCCATCGTGGTCTCGGCCCCTGTGCTGACCGCGCAACTGGCCAGCCCGCGCTGGCAGCCTGCGGCGATGACGCTTTATGCCTCTTTCTTCGCGGTCAGCTTTGCCATCCTGGGGCATTTCGGCCCGCCGCTGGCGGCCGTGCAGGGCGTAGCTGCGGTGTTTGCGGCGCATGGGGCCTATATGTTGCTGGGCGCGGCGCTGATGTGGTTTTTGCTGCCGAAGGACGGCCCGCCGCTGGGCATCGCTCTTTCTGGTCGCGATCTGGCCCGGCAGCACGGCGCGATCTATGCGTCGCCGTTTGAGGCCGCCCCTGCGATGGGTTTTGTATGCTATACCTTCACCTATGTCGCCTTTCTGACGCTTATGCCGCAGACCTTTCTGGGGCGGCCGGAACAGGCAGTGCTGGCGACATGGATGCCGCTGGTCAGCGTTGCCGTGTCGATGGTGCTGGGCGTCTGGGCCATGCGATATCTGACAGCGGTGCGCGTTGTGCAGATCGGCTTTGCGGGGGCGGTCATTTCATCGGCGGCACTGTGGCTGGTCTGGCAGCAGCCCGGACCGACCGTGATGGCGGCCTTTGCCGTAGCCGCCTGTCTGGGGCTGGTGCAAAGCGCCTCTTTCGCATCGATCCCGCAACTGAATCCTGAACCTGCCGCGCGGGCCCGCGCCTCTGGCGCAATCGCCCAGCTTGGCAATCTTGGAACGACAAGCGGCACCCCCATCCTCGTCTGGCTTATCGCACAGGTCGGGGTGAGTGGTCTTGCCGGATACCTTGTGGCGTTTTCGGCCCTGGGGATCCTGCTTCACCATATTCAGGAACGGCGGCGCGCTATCGGCTGATCTTTCCGCCCGCCGCCTGCCAGCCGCCAAAGCCGCCCATGTTGAACACCTGCGCATATCCCATGCCGACAAGCTGCTGGGCGGCCATCTGGCTGCGTCCGCCCGCCGCGCAATAGACGACGACCGGCTTGCCCACCGAAAACGCCTTGTCGCACTCCGGGCTTCGGGGATCGCATTTCATCGATATCAGCGCCAGCGGGATATGCAGGGCGCCCCGCGCTTTGCCGGTGGCGGCGATTTCTGCCGCCTCGCGAACGTCAACCAATGTGATTTCGCCATTGGCGGCGCGGGCGATAGCCTCAGCTGGGGCAATGGGGGAAACGCCTGTGCCCTGCGGCTTGCGGGAGATGGAAAGCATGGGGTCGTCCTCGTCACGAATTTCACATTCTAGATAATGAATGTATTTGCTGTGGCAAGAGGTTTCAGCATTGCGTCGCCGTGTTCCATTTATGTTCGCATTTTCCGATTGGAGACTCGCCCGCAACAGACTATCTCTGCATCCGACAGATCGGGACGGGGCGGGCAGAATGGCCGAGCAGAAGTTCATCGAAGTGCGCGGCGCGCGTGAGCACAATCTGAAGAACATCGATGTGGACATTCCGCGCGATCAGCTTGTGGTCATCACCGGCCTCTCCGGGTCGGGGAAATCGTCGCTTGCCTTTGATACGATCTATGCCGAAGGGCAGCGCCGCTATGTGGAAAGCCTGTCGGCCTATGCCCGGCAGTTCCTCGACATGATGGGCAAGCCGGACGTGGATCATATCAGTGGCCTGTCTCCGGCGATTTCAATCGAGCAGAAGACCACCAGCAAGAACCCCCGATCCACCGTCGGCACGGTGACGGAGATTTACGACTATCTGCGCCTGCTGTTCGCCCGTGTCGGCACACCCTACAGCCCGGCGACCGGCCTGCCGATCGAGGCGCAGCAGGTGCAGGATATGGTGGACCGGGTGATGGCGATGCCGGAAGGCACACGCGCCTACCTGCTTGCGCCCATCGTACGTGACCGCAAGGGCGAATATCGCAAGGAATTCATCGATCTGCGCAAGCAGGGGTTCCAGCGCATCAAGGTCAACGGTGCGTTTTACGAACTGGATGAACCGCCGGTGCTGGACAAGAAGTTCCGCCATGACATTGATGTGGTGGTTGACCGCATCGTGGTGCGCGAGGGGCTGGAAACCCGGCTTGCCGACAGTTTCCGCACCGCGCTGAATCTGGCCGACGGCATCGCCATTCTGGAGACGGCGGTGGAGGAGGGGCAGGAGCCGGAGCGGATCACGTTTTCCGAGAAATTCGCCTGCCCTGTATCCGGTTTCACCATCCCGGAAATCGAACCGCGGCTGTTTTCCTTCAACGCGCCTTTCGGGGCCTGCCCGGTTTGCGACGGCCTTGGGGTGGAACTGTTCTTTGACGAACGTCTGGTCGTGCCCGATGTGACGCTGAAGCTGAAGGATGGCGCGCTGGCGCCTTGGTCGAAATCGAAATCGCCGTATTTCCTGCAAACCATCGATGCCCTGGCCAAGCATTACGGTTTCGATGCCCGAAAGCCGTGGAAAGACCTGCCGGAAGTAGTGCAGCAGCTTTTCCTGTACGGGTCGGGGAAAGAGGAAATCCCCTTCCGTTTTGACGAAGGCGGGCGCGTGTACGAGGTGAGCCGCACCTTTGAAGGTGTGATCCCCAACATGGAGCGCCGCTACCGCGAAACCGACAGCGCCTGGAGCCGCGAGGACATGGAGCGGTTCCAGAACAACCGCCCTTGCGGCACCTGTCATGGCTATCGTCTGCGACCAGAGGCGCTGGCGGTCAAGATCGGCGGGCTGCACGTGGGGCAGGTGGTGCAGATGTCGATCCGCGAGGCGCATGACTGGGTGCAGTCGGTTCCGGCCGCCCTGACCGCGCAACGGAATGAGATCGCCCGCGCCATCCTGAAGGAAATCCGTGAACGCCTTGGTTTCCTTAACAATGTCGGTCTTGAATACCTTACGCTTTCCCGCAATGCGGGCACGCTGTCAGGCGGGGAAAGCCAGCGCATCCGGCTGGCCAGCCAGATCGGATCGGGGCTTACGGGGGTGCTCTATGTGCTGGACGAACCTTCCATCGGCCTGCACCAGCGCGACAACGACCGCCTGCTGACCACGCTGAAAAACCTGCGCGATCAGGGAAATACCGTGCTGGTGGTGGAGCATGACGAAGATGCGATCCGCCATGCGGATTATGTTTTCGACATCGGACCGGGGGCTGGGGTGCATGGCGGGCAGGTGGTCAGCCATGGCACGCCGGATCAGGTTGCGAATGATCCTGCTTCCGTGACGGGTCAGTATCTTTCCGGTCAGCGCGAAATTTCCGTGCCGGGCAAGCGCCGCAAGGGCAGCGGCAAGACACTGAGCGTGGTCAAGGCCACCGGCAACAACCTGCACGAGATGACCGCCGATTTCCCGCTTGGCAAATTCGTCTGTGTGACCGGGGTTTCAGGCGGGGGCAAATCCACACTCACCGTGGAAACGCTGTACAAGAACGCCGCCATGCGGCTGAACGGCGCGCGGGAAACACCCGCGCCCTGCGAGACGATCAGGGGGTTCGAGCATCTGGATAAGGTCATCGACATCGACCAGCGCCCCATCGGGCGCACCCCGCGATCAAACCCCGCAACCTATACCGGGGCCTTCACCCCGATCCGCGACTGGTTCGCGGGCCTGCCGGAAGCCAAGGCGCGCGGCTACCAGCCGGGGCGGTTTTCGTTCAACGTCAAGGGCGGCCGGTGCGAGGCCTGTCAGGGCGACGGCGTCATCAAGATCGAGATGCACTTCCTGCCCGATGTCTATGTGACCTGCGAAACCTGCAAGGGCCACCGCTACAACCGCGAAACGCTGGAGATCAAGTTCAAGGGCAAGAGCATCGCCGATGTGCTTGATATGACGGTGGAAGATGCCCAAGGGTTCTTTGCCGCCGTGCCCGCGATCCGTGAAAAGATGGATGCATTGATGCAGGTTGGCCTTGGCTACATCAAGGTCGGCCAGCAGGCGACGACGCTTTCGGGGGGGGAGGCACAGCGGGTGAAGCTGTCAAAGGAACTGTCGCGCCGGTCTACGGGCCGCACGCTGTATATCCTCGACGAACCCACAACCGGCCTGCATTTCGACGATGTGAAGAAGCTGCTGGAAGTGCTGCACGAACTGGTCGAGCAGGGAAATACAGTGGTGGTGATCGAGCACAATCTTGATGTCATCAAGACCGCCGACTGGATCATCGACATTGGGCCGGAGGGCGGTGACGGCGGTGGGCGCATCGTGGCGGCGGGCACGCCCGAACAGGTCGCGGATGTGCCGGAAAGCCATACCGGGCGCTACCTTGGCCCGCTTCTGGCGCGGAGACGGCAGGCGGCGGAATAATCCGTCGTCAGTTCAGTACATCCGCCAACGTCTGCACCGCCTCGATCACGCGCATCGTGTCCAGCGCAACGCGCAGGATTTCGTTGTCCCTGATCGCATAGCCGCTACCGTCGCGCGGGTCATAAAGACCATAACGCGCCCAGTCCTCGCGCGGGATCAGGACATAGTCGCCGACGCGCTGATAATGTTCCGTGTCGTGGCTGTGGCGTTTTTTGGCCAGACCGGGGGGCATACAGCCGTTGTTCTTCTTGGCCAGTCCCGGCGGGCAGTCCAGACCATGTGCCTGTCTTTCGCCCTTGCCATGACCGTTGCCGTGATATTCACCCTTGCCCTTGGCAAAGGCGACCGGGGCAACGGCGGTGCTGGCCAGCAGCAAAGCCATCATGACCATCCTCTGTGCACTCATTTCGCCCTCCCGCTTCAAGCATATGGGTTTGCAGATAGCAGGTGCCGCGCCGGGGACAAGGGGAATGGCGCCGCCGTTTTCCGACATGCGCCAATCCCCGCTGTTCAGCTGTGCTTCAGGGGGCAAGTGCTAAGCCCGAGGATGGAATAAAGCGGGCAACTTGACACCAGCCCGGTCAGCAGGGGCACTACGCCGATCAGCTTGGCCCAGTGCCAGAAACCCGTGCCCTGATCGACAAAAAACCACACCAGCAACGCAAGCCCCACCACGATGCGAAGGATGCGGTCGATGCCGCCGACATTGGTCTTGAACATGGTCTTTCTCCGTTCTGCGGCCCCCACCGGGCCTTATGGTCGAAGCATCGCGCGAACAGGTGCCGCTGTCTGTGACAAGGTCACGCAGCGTCGGTATTTTCCGCAAGCCGGCGAAGGGCGTTCTTATCAAGAAGGGTGACGATGCCCCGGTCAGTGCTGACCATTCCGGCCCGTGAAAATGCCTCCAGCCGCCGGGATACGACTTCACGCACGGAACCGATCTGTGTCGCGAGTTCCTGATGTGTCACCGGGATATTGACCTGGCCCGACATGATCATGCGATCCAGAAGTGCGCCCGCCAGGCGGCTTTCGATCCGGCGAAACGCCAGCATCTCAAGCAGGTGCATCATTGACTGCATCCGGGTCGCAAAGGCACTGAAAACATAACCACGAAAGGCAGCGTCATCTTCCATCAGTGTCAGGAAAAGACCACGCGGGATCAAGACGACCTCTGACGTGGTGGCGGTGATCGCTTCGCCGCTGTAATCGACCTCTCCCAGCAGGCCAAGTGTCGTTTGCACGCAGCTTTGTCCCGGCTCGACCGCATAAAGCAGCACTTCGCGGCCGCCGGGGCCGGTGAGATAAACCTCGATCCGGCCGGAGATGACCAGCACGAAGCCTTTCGGTGTGTCGCCCGGATGAAACAGCACCGTTCCGCGTGGCAGGCTGCGGCAGGGCAGGGCTGCGATCTGATCGCGGTGCCGCGGCGACAGGCCGGTCAGTCCATGTGTCGAGGGGTCATTCATACACGCAGGATGGGTGCGGCGTGGCGGAAAGAAAATGATTCGCCACCGGGTTGCACGCTTGACGGACCAGAGCGCCGGAAACGCGCATCCTGCGACCACATTTGGTCATCCATATCGAGTTCCGAGGGCATTCTGGCGGAGGCTTGTCGGGCGTTGGGCAACAGCCGGGCAAGACTATGGCAAAAGTGTGGCAAGCCTTTGATTTTGAAACGTAAACCAAAAACTGTTTCGTCTTGAGAGATTGCTTGACGCTAGATTAACAGAGTAGATTGCATCTGCAGAAAGGGTCCCGAGAGGGGGCGCCCTGGTGTGAACATGCTGAGGGCGGCGGTGGGGCCGTGTCTTGGGACCTGATAAAAAAAGAGGTAACTTATGACCAGAACCCTTACGATGCTTGCCGCGGGCGCGCTTGCGCTTTGCGCGGGCACCGCTTCGGCGGCGACGGTGACGTTCGACTTTGCTGCCGGTGGCACAACGTCTTTCGTCAACAAACTGAATTTCACCGCCGGTGATGTGAAGCTGGCCCTGACGGGCAAGCTGTACGATCTGAAGGGCGACACGGTAAAGGCCGACACCTCGCGAGGGATCAAGGTGAAGTCGTCGGAAACATACGGCCTGGCGTCGCAGTTCAACTGCAAGGCCGGTCTGTGTGACGACAACTTCCGCACGGACGGATCGCAGTTCAACGAAATGCTGATGTTCAAGTTCAACCGCAAGGTCAGCATTGATGCGATCACCTTCAACGATCGTCTCGTGGACGGTTCCGACAGCTTCGATTTTGCGTTGGGCAGCACCCGCCAGTTCAGCGACACCGTGACCGAAAGTTATTCCGTTGCCGGTGGCTTCCAGGGCTTTTCCTTCGGGATCGGCGCCAGCGCCGATGACAGCCGTTTCCGGGTGACATCGATCACCGTAACCTATGACGATACGACGACGGTTCCGGTTCCTGCCGGCGGCCTGATGGCGCTGGGTGGTCTGGGGGCGCTGGCGGCGCTGCGCCGCAAGGCCAAGCGCGCCTGACCGGCTCTGGTGCTTTGGGAATAAGAGAAGGCCGCCCTCAGAGGCGGCCTTTTTGTTTGGCCGATGGCGGCGTACCTGCCCTCGGCTTGCGCTTCGTGCCTGATCTGCTGAAAACGCTCCACCGGAACGTTTTCGCGGGGGCTGTGCCCCCGCGGCAGATCAGTCCATCGCCTTGAAGTTCAGGGCGGCGCCATCCTTGATGCCGCTGAACCAGCGCGCCGTTACCGTCTTGGTCTTGGTGTAGAACCTGAAGGCATCGGGGCCATACTGGTTCAGGTCACCGAACGACGATTTCTTCCATCCCCCGAAGGTGTAATAGGACAGGGGCACCGGGATCGGGAAGTTGACGCCGACCATGCCGACATTCACACGGGATGCGAAATCCCGTGCCGTGTCGCCATCGGCGGTAAAGATCGCAGTGCCGTTGCCATATTCGTTGTCGATGACCAGAGACAGCGCTTCTTCATAGGTCTTTGCCCGCACCGTCGACAGCACCGGGCCGAAAATCTCTTGCTTGTAGATTTCCATGTCGGGGGTGACATTGTCGAACAGCGTGGCGCCGACAAAGAAGCCGTTCTCATAGCCCTGGATGCGCAGGTTGCGGCCATCGACCACCAGTTTCGCACCCTGATCCACGCCGCTGTCGATCAATCCGCGCACACGATCCATTGCGGCTTTCGTGACCAGCGGACCGAAATCCACATCCTCGCCAGCCGTATAGGGGCCGACCTTCAATTTTTCGATCCGAGGCACCAGTTTGTCGATCAGCGCATCGGCGGTCTTTTCGCCCACCGGAACGGCAACCGAAATCGCCATGCAGCGTTCGCCTGCCGCACCGAATCCCGCACCTACCAGCGCATCCGCCGCCTTGTCCATGTCGGCGTCGGGCATGATCAGCATGTGGTTCTTGGCGCCGCCAAAGCACTGGGCGCGCTTTCCGTTCGTGGCGGCGCGGCCATAAATGTATTGCGCGATCGGCGTTGATCCGACAAAGCCCACCGCCTGCACGGTTTCATTGTCGAGGATCGCGTCGACCACTTCCTTGTCGCCGTTCACAACCTGAAGCACGTCGTCGGGCAGGCCCGCCTCTTTCAGCAGTTCGGCAAGGAAGATGGATGTCGAGGGCGTGCGCTCCGACGGCTTCAGGATCATCGCATTGCCGCTGGTCAGCGCCGGGGCCAGCTTCCACAGCGGGATCATGGCAGGGAAGTTGAAGGGCGTGATGCCGGCCACAACGCCAAGCGGCTGGCGCATGGAATAGATGTCGATGCCCGGCCCGGCGGCATCGGTGAACTCGCCCTTCAGCAGGGCAGGTCCGCCCATGCAGACCTCAACCACTTCCAACCCGCGCTGCACGTCGCCGCGTGCGTCCGGCAGCGTCTTGCCGTGTTCGCGGCTGATCATCTCGGCCAGCTTGTCCATGTTCTGGTTGATGAGCGCACCAAAGGCCATCATCACCCGCGCACGGCGCTGGGGATTGGTTGCGCCCCACTTGCGTTGTGCCACGGCAGCGTCGGCAACAGCCGCGTCAAGCTCTGCCTTTGTGGCCAGCGACACTCTCGCCTGCACTTCCCCTGTTGCTGGGTTGAACACATCGGTGAACCGGCCAGAGCCGCCCTTCACCATCTTGCCACCCAGCCAGTGACCGATTTCCTGCATGTCATCCTCCATCATGTTCTGGATGCAGGATAGCCTTGCGTAAATGCAGGAAAAAGCGGCATGTTCCCAAAAGCGTTTTGCATTTTTGCAAGACCGGCAATTTTGGAAGATCACGATGCCGGAAGACTGGGATGACATCCGCGTGTTTCTGGCGGTGGCACGCAGCGAAAGCCTGTCGGGTGCGGGAAAGTTGTTGAAGCTTGACCCGGCCACGGTCGGTCGCCGCATCGCACGGCTGGAGGAGTCGCTGGGGGTATCGCTGTTCATGCGATCGCCGCAAGGCTATGCGATCACAGATGCGGGGCAGCGGTTGCTGGATCACGCAACGCAGGCAGAACAGGCGCTGGAAAGCGCAGGGGCCAAGGCGCGCGGCGATGCCTCTGGCCTGACCGGGCAGATCCGCATCGGCGCACCGGACGGATGCGCCAATTACCTTTTGCCGCAGGTTTGCGCAGAAATCTGTGCCGAAAATCCGGGGCTGGAATTACAGATCGTGGCGCAGCCCCGCATTCTGAATCTGTCCCGCCGCGATGCGGATATGGTTGTGGCGGTGTCGCGGCCGACGGCGGGCCGACTAACGGTGCAAAAGATTACCGACTATCACCTGCATCTGGCTGCAGCGGAAAGCTATCTGGATCGCGAAGGGCCGATCCGCAGCCGCAGCGATCTGGTTGGAAGACCGATCATCGGGTACATCCCCGACATGATCCTGGACCGCGAACTGGACTATCTGGCAGAGGTCGGGCTGCCACAACCGCGTCTGGCGTCAAACTCTGTTCCCGTGCAACTTGCCTGGCTGCGACAGGGTGCGGGGCTGGCCGTGACCCATGACTTCGCGCTGCCATTCGCGCCTGGCGTGGTCAAGGTTCTGGCGCCTGAAATTGCGCTGACACGGGCCTACTATCTTGTCCGCCCTGCCGATGACCGGCGGTCACCTCGACTGAACCGGCTGGCGGATATGCTTCTGACGGGGCTTCGCCGCGAAGTTGCACGACTGGAACGTCTAAGCGCTTGACAGGTCTGACTATCCCGCCCACGCTTTGATGACTTGCCACAGACGGGAGGTCACCATGCTTGTCCAACAGATCATGAACGGAAAGCCGGTTCATGGCGTCGCCACGATAGAGCCAGGCGCAACGCTGGCGGATGTAGCGCGGATGCTTTCTGAAAAGCGCATCGGCGCCCTGATCGTTTCGCGAGATGGCAAGTCGGTCAACGGGATCATTTCCGAGCGCGATGTGGTGCGCGAACTGGGAAAGCGCGGTGTCGGCTGTCTGACCGACAAGGTTGATGCGGTGATGACCCGCGATGTGGTCGGCTGCACCGCCAATGACAGCGCAGATCACGTCATGGAAAAGATGACGGCAGGTCGTTTCCGTCACATGCCGGTTCTGGAAGGCAAGACCATGGTTGGCCTGATTTCCATCGGCGATGTGGTCAAAGCGCGTCTGGCAGAACTGTCGATGGAAAAAGAAGCCCTGACCGGCATGATCATGGGCAACTGACCAAAAGGCATCGCTTGCAAACTGCCGCGCAATAATGTTGCGTGGCGGCAAAAGAGAGGTGTCTCATGCGCATCGGCCTGTATCCCGGCACGTTCGACCCGATCACGCTCGGGCATCTCGACATTATCCAGCGGGCCATGGCGCTGGTTGACCGGCTGGTGATCGGTGTTGCCATCAACCGCGACAAGGGTCCGCTGTTCAATCTGGAGGAGCGGGTGGCGATGGTTGAAACCGAATGCGCAGACATAATCGCGCGCACGGGTGGCGAAATTGTCGTGCATCCCTTTGAAAACCTGCTGATCGACTGTGCCCGGGATGTCGGGGCTGGCGTTATCATCCGGGGGCTGCGGGCGGTGGCGGATTTTGAATATGAATTCCAGATGGTCGGTATGAACCGTGCGCTTGATTCCAGTATCGAGACGGTTTTCATGATGGCCGATGCCCGGCGGCAGGCGATTGCATCAAAGCTGGTCAAGGAAATCGCGCGGCTGGGTGGCGACGTTTCGAAATTCGTGACCCCGGGTGTCCGGCAGGCGCTGGTACAGCGGCTGGGCCGCTGAACAGGGATGGCCTGGTTTCTGCGTTTTCTGGCGACGGGTCTGATCCTGTATCTGGCCTATGCGGCGGTGATGGTCTGGTTGCACCCGGCTTTCATCTATCCTTTTGCGAATGAAGGATTTTCCGATCCACGCTTTCAACAAAAAGTCATCAGGGGCACGGGCGACACTGATGTTTTCGTGCAGGTTCATGACGCCGGGCCGGACGCGCCCGTTGTTGTGTATTTCATGGGAAATGCGGGAAGCCTTGCCTGGTTCGGGCAGGTGCTGGACCTGCATCTGCGGGCAGGGCGGTCGGTCGTTGCCATGGAATATCGCGGCGGGGGCGGGCGAGGGGGCCAGCCCTCGGAAGCTGTGCTGAAATCGGACGCGCTGGCGGTTTTCGACGCGATGCCCGATCTGCTTCCGAACGGGCATGGCATCGCGGTGCTGCACGGCTATTCTATGGGAACGGGCCTTGCGCTTCATCTTGCGGCGCATCGCAAGGTTGGCGGGGTGATGCTGGACGCACCCTATGCCCGCATGTGCGAACTGATGGCACAGGCTTCGTGGTTGCCAGCCTGCAAGCTTCCGTTCGTGCAGCGCTGGGACAATCTGGCGCTGGCGGGGAAGGCCGGCGTTCCCATGCTGATCCAGGTGGGTGCGGAAGATATCGTGATCCCGCCCACGCAGGCGGAGCGGCTGGCAAAGGCGCTTGCGACGGAAGGGGATGTGGTCACGATGCGCCTGCTTCCCGGGCGGGGGCATGTTGATCTGCCCGACGATCCGGGTTGGGCGGCGGCCATGGCGGATTTCATCAGGTCGTTGTCCCGGACCCGATAAAATGAAGCCGCCGCACCGTTGGATCGGCGCGGCGGGAATGGCGTGCGGTGTCTCCGCTTTGCAGGGGCGGGCTCAGTCCTTCCCCGAATTCAATTTGCGCAGGATTTTACCTGACTGCCTGCCGATCAGGCGCCGTAGACTGCCCGGCGAGCGATCAACGCGGCGTCATCCCGCTCGATATCGAGATCGAGAGCAATGTCGAGCGGCATGGAGCGCAGCGCGGCGACGGTGCGGCGGTAAGCGGCGCGGTTGCGGGCGGCGATACGGATGCGTTCGATAACGTTCATGTCTTTGTTCCTTTCATCGGTGGCTGCGACCCGTTCCATGTTCACCCGGGCTTTTCGCTTCCACGCCATGAATATGCGCAGGAGTGATTGCGCTAACAACGGACAGTTCCGCCGTATCGTCATGCATTTTATGCATAGCTTATTCTGTTTGATATGGCAAAATGATGGAGTCTGCGCGCGCAAAGCACAAATATGCCACAAATGAAAAGCGCCCGGAGTTTCCTCCGGGCGCTTCAATACATATGTCTATGGGGTTTAAAGCAATTTGCCCATGGCGACGGCGGTATCGGACATGCGGTTCGAGAAGCCCCATTCGTTGTCATACCAGGTAAGGATGGAGCAGAAGGTTCCGTCCATGACTTTGGTCTGGTCCATGTGGAAGACCGACGAATGCGGGTCATGGTTGAAATCCGAAGAGACATTCTTGAATTCGGTATAGCCAAGAATGCCCTTCAGCTTGCCTTTCGAGGCGGCTTTGATGGCCTCGTTGATTTCTTCGGCCGATGTCTGGCGCTTGGCGATGAACTTCAGGTCGACAACGGACACATTCGGGGTGGGCACGCGGATGGCGAAACCGTCGAGGCGGCCCTTGAGTTCCGGCAGCACCAGACCAACGGCTTTGGCGGCGCCCGTGCTGGTCGGGATCATCGACAGTGCGGCGGCGCGGGCGCGGTAAAGATCCTTGTGCATCGTGTCCAGCGTCGGCTGGTCACCGGTATAGCTGTGGATCGTGGTCATCATGCCTTTTTCGATCCCGATGACATCGTTCAGCACCTTGGCGACAGGAGAAAGGCAGTTGGTGGTACAGGATGCGTTCGAAACGACGATGTCATTCTTCGTCAGCGTGTCATGGTTGACACCGTAGACGATGGTCTTGTCGGCACCGTCGCCGGGGGCGGAAATCAGCACCCGCTTCGATCCGTTTTCCAGATGGGGCAGGCATTTTTCCTTGCTGGTGAAGATGCCGGTGCATTCCATCACGATGTCCACGTCACCCCAGGGCAGATCGGCGGGGTTCTTGATCGCGGTGACCCGGATCGGGCCGCGGCCAACGTCGATCGTATCGGCAGTGGTCTTCACCTCTCCCGGAAAGCGACCATGCACCGAATCAAAGCGGATCAGATGGGCGTTGGTTTCCACCGGCCCCAGATCGTTGATCGCCACGACCTCGATATCCTTGCGGCCCGATTCCACGATCGCCCGCAAAACATTCCGGCCAATCCGGCCAAATCCGTTGATTGCTACCTTCACGGTCATGGGACCCTCCATCCTGCGCGACAGTGCCGTATGCCTGTCAGCGTTACCGCTAACAATCAAGGCGTGGCCACGGCGTCAAGCGAAGAATAGGCGGATCAGCGCCAGAAGGCGAGGTATTCTACAAGGTCGGCAAACCGGCGACCGAGCGCAAGAGTCAGTCCCCAGTGAAACACCAGAAGATCAGCCGCGACAGTGCACAGCACCACCGCGGCAAGAAACAGGGCGATCCGGTTCGTCATGGGCGGGGCAGGGTGCCCCGTTGCTCCTTTCAGTGAAGGAGTCGCCCCATCGCCCCGGCCACATCGGCCATCCGGCAGGAGAAACCCCATTCGTTGTCATACCAGGCCAATACACGAACCGTGCGGCCGCCGACAACGCGCGTCTGATCCGGCGCGAAGATCGAGGAGTGCTGTGTGTGATTGAAGTCGATGGAAACCTTGGGCTCCGGGTCATAGGCCAGAACCATGCCCATGTAGCCGGCGGCGGCCTCGCGCACGATTTCGTTTACATCGGCGACGGAAACCGATTTGCCGGCCTCGAAAGTCAGGTCAACAGCGCTGACATTCGGGGTCGGGACGCGCAGGGCGGTGCCGTCCAGCTTGCCCGACAGTTCGGGCAGAACCTCACCCAGCGCTTTTGCAGCACCCGTTGATGTCGGGATCATCGCCATCGCGGCGGCGCGGGCGCGATACAGATCCTTGTGCCTGCGGTCCAGCGTGGGCTGGTCGCCGGTGTAGCTGTGAATGGTGGTCATGATGCCGCGCTCGATCCCGATGGCATCGTTCAGCACCTTGGCCAGCGGGGCCAGACAGTTCGTCGTGCACGACCCGTTGGAAACCACAAGGTGATCGGCGTTGAGCTGGCGGTGGTTCACGCCATAAACCACTGTCTTGTCAGCGTTTTTGGCAGGGGCTGACACCAGAACCCGCTTTGCGCCGCGTGTCAGGTGCACGGCGGCCTTGTCGCGATCGTTGAACTTTCCGGTGCATTCCAGGACGACATCGCAGCCTGACCAGTCCAGTTCTTCGGGATTGTAGGTCGACATCACCTCGATGGGGCCGCGTCCAAGGTCAAGAGAATTACCCGAAACACGCACCGTGCCGCCAAACCGGCCATGGACGGAATCGTATTTCAGCAGATGGGCGTTGGTTTCGATGGGGCCGGTGGCGTTGATCTTGACAACCTGAACGTCATTGCGTGTCGCTTCTGCGATATGGGCCAGCGTGCAGCGCCCGATGCGTCCGAAACCGTTGATGCCAATCGTTACCGTCATGTCCTGTCCTTGCCGTTGACCGGGGCGCGTGCCCGGGAACTTTGCCAGTGACGGGCGGCGCAATGGCAACACCCGCGGTGAAACTCCGGCACCTATACAATCATTCCGCAGCGCAGAAAACAATATTATCAATTATATTCAATATGTTAGCGCAAACTATTTCAGATTGCGCTAACAGCGTGAATTAAGGGCGGGACTTGCCTCTGTCGCCTTATCGTTTAGCTTGTTGCGAATTGCGCGACATTCAGAACAGGTAGATAGATGAGCGGATTGCTGGCACTGCTGGATGATGTGGCCGCTATTGCGAAAGTGGCGGCTGCGTCCATTGACGATGTTGCCGCTCAGGCAACAAAGGCAGGCAGCAAAGCCATGGGTGTCGTGATCGACGATGCTGCCGTGACGCCGAAATATGTTCACGGATTCGAGGCCAAGCGCGAGCTGCCGATCATTGGCCGGATTGCCATGGGATCGTTGCGCAACAAGCTGCTGATCCTGTTGCCTGCTGCGCTTGCCCT
>JBOFCO010000169.1:0-6786 GCA_051646105.1 Paracoccaceae bacterium | reverse complement strand
CGCGCTTGCTGCGCGCTATGCGGCGGAGCCGTTCATCGAAGTGCTACCTTTCGGCGCACTCCCCTCGACACGGGCGATTGCCGGGTCCAACTTCTGCCATATCGGCGTTCTGGGCGACCGCCTGCCGGGCCGGGCCATCGTGGTGGCTGCGCTTGACAACCTGTGCAAGGGGTCATCAGGGCAGGCGATCCAGAACGCGAACCTGATGCTGGGGATCGAGGAAACTGCCGGTCTGATGCTGGCCCCCGTGTTCCCCTGAGGGAAAGGACGGCAGCGCAATGCGCAACCTGAAAAAAGCGCGGCGGATACAGGTGATCGCTCTGGCAGCGGGGGCGCTTGTGATTGCGACGGGGCTGATCGGCTACGGGATGCGCGACGGGATCAATTTCTTTCGCTCGCCAACGCAGGTGCTGGCGGAAAAGCCCGGCCCGGCGGAGACATTCCGCATCGGCGGGCTGGTCGAGGAAGGCAGTCTTGTGCGGGGGCAGGGCGAGACGATCAGCTTTCGGGTGACGGATACCGCCGCCTCGGTGCCTGTCACCTATACCGGTGTGCTACCCGACCTGTTCAAGGAAGGTCAGGGGATGATCGGCACCGGCACTTTTGATGGCGAAACCTTCACCGCCACCGAAATCCTCGCCAAGCACGACGAAAGCTACATGCCAAAGGAAGTGGTGGATGCGCTGAAGGAGCAGGGTGTCTATCAGGAGCCGAAGCCAGAGGCGAACGCTCCGCCAGCCACCAATTAACCAGGGCTGCGCAGGCTGCGCCGGTGAAATCACCAAGGCGCAGTCAGGCATGAAAAGTGTAGAGCAACTGGCAAATGACATCATCGCCCGCGAGGGCGGTTTCGTGAACGATCCCGACGATCCGGGTGGGCCGACCAACTGGGGCGTGACGCTGGGCACCATGAAGCGGCTGGGTATCGACCTGAACGGCGATGGCCAGGTGACGGTGGCCGATGTGCAGGCGCTGACCCGCGACCGTGCCGTCTCGATCTTCATCGATCATTATTTCCACGGCCCCGGCATCGCCTCGCTGCCGCAGATGCTGCAGGCGACAGTCTTCGACATGTATGTGAATTCCGGCACGAATGCCGTGCGGCTGTTGCAACGGCTGCTGGCGCAGATGGGGTTCGATGTGGCCGATGACGGCATGATCGGCCCGCTGACGGTGGGCGCGGCCCATCAGGCGGCGGTGCGTGCTCCCGATCACGTCGTCGATGCCTATGGCATTGCCCGGCGGAACTACTATTACGCGCTGGCTGATGCGCGGCCCGCCAGCCGCAAGTATTGCCGGCGCAAGGACGGCGGCAAGGGCGGCTGGATCGCGCGGGCAGAGGAGTTCATTTCGCCGCGCTACCGGCTGACAGAGACGCAGCATCGGGCAAGGGTGGCAAAATGGGTCTGATCGACAAGCTGCTGGGCGGGGCAGAGGCCACCGCCGCGCTGGGCGATGCCGCGCAGGGCGTCAGCGAGGTCTTTACCGCCAATGCCACCCGGCGCATGGAACTGGGGTACGAGGCTTATGCCGCCGCCCTTTCGGAACATGCAGACGAGTTTCAATATTCGCGTGACGGCTGGTTTGACACCTTTGTCAACGGCCTGAACCGTCTGCCCCGCCCGATGCTGGCGCTGGGAACGTTGGGCCTGTTCGTCTATGCGATGGTGTCGCCGATAGGTTTTTCGCAACGGATGATCGGGCTGGGTCATGTGCCGGAACCGCTGTGGTGGCTGCTGGGCGCCATCGTATCCTTCTACTTCGGCGCGCGTGAGGCGCATTACATGCGCACCGGCGGTGGCGGTATCCTGAAAGCGCGACGCAAGCGCCCTATGCCGCAGCCGGGGCAGGAAAACCCGGCATTGGACGACTGGCTGGCAACGCAGCCGGGATGATCGATATCCTCGGGAGTTGATCCTAGTGCTGCTGCAAAGGCCGGAGGGGTCTTGCACCCCTCCGGACCAGCCCGCAGGATATTTTCGGACAGAAACTTGCTGGTGCAGGGGAGAAGGTTTCGCCAGCCGGTTCCGGCATCCAGATAGTCAAGACCGCGACATCGCCGCGCATCCGGGTTGGAAGCAACCGGGGAATGGTCTAGCTTGCGATCATGATCGCTGAACTGGGCCATTTCGCACTGATCCTCGCCTTTGCCGTTGCAATGGCACAGGCCGTGGTGCCGTTCTGGGGGGCTGCGCGGGGCAATGCTGCTGCCATGGCTTTGGCGGGCCCCGCGGCGCTTGTGCAGGTGGTGCTGGTCGCAGGATCATTTGCGGCGCTGATCTATGCCTTTGTGGTTTCCGATTTCTCGGTGCAGCTCGTCTATGCCAATTCGCACACGGACAAGCCGATGCTTTACAAGGTCGCCGGGACCTGGGGCAATCACGAAGGGTCGATGCTGCTTTGGGTGTTGATAGTCGCCCTCTTCGGGGCGGCGGCGGCACTTTGGGGCGGACAACTTCCGCTGCGGCTGAAGGCGCGGGTGCTGTCGGTGCAGGCGCTGATCGGCGTGGCCTTCTATGCCTTTATCCTGTTCACCTCGAACCCGTTCCTGCGGATCGAGCAGCCGCCCTTCAACGGGCGCGATCTGAACCCGTTGTTGCAGGATGTCGGTCTGGCCTTTCATCCCCCGTTTCTTTACCTCGGCTATGTGGGCCTCAGCATGGCGTTTTCCTTTGCCGTTGCCGCGTTGATCGAGGGCCGCGTCGACGCCGCCTGGGCGCGGTGGGTCCGGCCATGGACGCTCGCGGCATGGATCTTCCTGACCATCGGCATCGCGCTGGGATCGTGGTGGGCCTATTACGAACTGGGCTGGGGCGGGTTCTGGTTCTGGGATCCGGTGGAAAATGCCAGCTTCATGCCATGGCTTCTGGCGGCAGCGCTGCTGCATTCGGCCATCGTGGTGGAAAAGCGCGAGGCCCTGAAAAGCTGGACGGTGCTGCTGGCAATCCTCGCCTTTGGCTTTTCGCTGATCGGCACCTTCATCGTGCGGTCCGGCGTCATCACATCGGTCCATGCCTTTGCCAATGATCCCGAACGCGGAGTGTTCATCCTTGCCATCCTTGCCCTGTTCACCGGCGGTGCGCTGACGCTTTATGCCGTGCGTGCGGGCGCATTGCAGGCAAAAGGCCTGTTCGGGCTGGTCAGCAGGGAAAGCGCGCTGGTCATCAACAACCTGCTGCTGGCGGTCTCGGCCTTTGTCGTTTTCATCGGCACGGTCTGGCCGCTGATCCTTGAACTCGCCACCGGCGGGGAAAGGAAAGTTTCGGTGGGCGCGCCGTTCTTCAATGCCGCGTTCACACCCTTCATGGTGGGGATCGCGGTGCTGCTGCCCGTGGGCGCGACGCTTGCCTGGAAGCGGGGAAATATCGCCGCCGCGCTGCGACCACTTTGGGGCGTGATTGTTCTGGCGGTCGTGCTGGCGGCGCTGGCCTTTACCGTCAGCACCGGTCGCCCGATGCTGGCCATGGTGGGGACGGCACTGGGTGTCTGGCTGATGGGCGGGGCGCTGGCCGATCTGTGGCAACGCACGGGGCGCGGGGCGGTGGCAGGGCGTTTCGCACGACTGGGCCGTTTGCCGCGCGCCGACTGGGGGCGGGTGACGGCCCATGGCGGCTTCGGCGTAACGCTGCTGGGCATTGCCCTGCTGACTGCCTGGCAGGTGGAAGATATTCGCGTGGCACAGGAAGGTGTGCCGTTCGATGTTGGGGGTTATGAAATCACCCTGGAAAAGGTCGAAAGCGTGCAGGGACCGAACTACACCTCTGACATGGCGGTGATGCGGGTTTCGCGCGACGGTCAGGAAGTGGCGTTGCTGTATCCGGAAAAGCGCGTCTATCCGGTTGCAAAGATGCCGACGACAGAGGCGGCGATCGACAACGGTTTCCTGCGCGACATCTATCTGGTGATTGGCGACCGGCAGACGGCAGGCGGCTGGGCGGTGCGCACCTATATCAAGCCTTTCGCGAATTGGATCTGGGGCGGGGCGATCCTGATGGCCCTTGGCGGGCTGCTGAGCCTGACCGACCGGCGCTATCGCGTGGCCGCAGGCGCGCGGCGGAACGCCCCCGCAGCCGCAACCCCGGCAGAATGATGCGTCGGGTTCTTCTTGCAGTGTTTATGCTGCTGGCGGTGCCGGCGTATGCCGTGCAGCCGGACGAGGTTCTTGACGATCCCGCGCTGGAGGCACGGGCGCGATCCATTTCGGCAAACCTGCGTTGCCCGGTCTGTCAGGGCGAAAACATCGATGAATCGAATGCCCCCGTGTCGCGCGACCTGCGCCTGCTGGTGCGCGAAAGACTGTTGGCGGGCGACAGCGATGCGGAGGTGACCCGCTTCATCACCGACCGATACGGTGAATACGTGCTGTTCCGTCCGGCGGCCAGCGGCGCGAACTGGCTGCTGTGGCTGGCCGGGCCGGGGCTGTTTGTCATCGGTCTGGGCGGGGCAGTCCTGTTCCTGCGCAGCCGTGCGGCCTCTGCCGCCCCTGCCGCCACGCCGTTGACAGAGGCCGAGCGGATGCGCCTGGACGAGCTTTTGCGCGGTCCGTCAAACGAGTGACGCATCGTCGCGCTGGCCATCAGGACGCCAGCACGCCTAGAATCCGTCAGCCCGCCCCTTTGGTTTCATGATTGACGAAGGAAGCCCGTGATGACCGATGTTCCGGACACAGCCGCGCCATGTCTGCTGCGAAGCCTTCAGGGCGATGTGGCGGTGCTGACGATGAACCGCCCCGACGTGATGAATGCGCTCGACCGTGACCTGCGTATGGCAATCGCCCAGGCGGTGACAGAGGCCGGGAAGTTCGCCCGGGTCATCGTGCTGACCGGCAGCGGGCGGGCCTTCTGTTCGGGGCAGGATTTGCGCGATGCGGGCGATCTGTCGCCCGAACGGGTGCGGGCGATATTGGCCGAGGAATACGAGCCGATGCTGCGCGCCATCACCGATTGCCCGGTTCCGGTCATTGCGGCGGTGAACGGCACGGCGGCGGGGGCGGGGGCCAATCTGGCACTGGCTTGCGATCTGGTCATCGCGGCGGAAAGCGCCAGCTTCATTCAGGCCTTTACCCGGATCGGTCTGATGCCGGATGCGGGTGGCACGTGGATGCTGCCGCGCCTGATCGGTCACGCCCGCGCGCTTGGCGCGATGCTGCTGGCCGATGCGGTTCCGGCCCGTCAGGCCGCCGAATGGGGAATGATCTGGCAGGCGGTGGCCGACACAGATTTCGCAAGCACCTGGCAGACGACGGCGCGCCGCCTTGCGGCGGGGCCGACAGGGGCCTACCGGGCGTTGCGGCAGGCTGTCCGTGCCAGCGCCACCAACGGGCTTGACGCCCAGCTTGCTCTCGAATCCCGATTGCAGGGCGATTGCGCGGCAACAGCCGACTTTGCCGAGGGTCTGGCCGCCTTTTCAGCGAAACGCCCGCCGGTCTTTCGGGGGTGCTGAAACGAAAACGGCACCCGAAAGGGTGCCGCTCATGTTCTTTTCAAACCCAATCAGCGCTTTTCGGCGTCGACATAGTCGCGGCGTGTCGCACCGACATATAGCTGGCGCGGGCGGCCGATCTTCATCTGCGGATCGCCGATCATTTCCTTCCACTGGCTGATCCAGCCCACCGTGCGCGACAGCGCAAAGATCGGCGTGAACATCGAGGTGGGGAAGCCCATCGCCTCAAGAATGATACCCGAATAGAAATCGACGTTCGGATACAGTTTCTTGTCGATGAAATACTGGTCTTCCAGCGCGATGCGTTCCAGTTCCTTCGCCACCTGAAGCAGCGGGTTGTTGTGAACGCCCAGCAGATCAAGCACCTCGTCAGCGCTTTCCTTCATCACCTTGGCGCGCGGATCGAAGTTCTTGTAGACCCGGTGGCCGAAGCCCATCAGCTTGACGCCCGATGACTTGTCCTTGGCCTTCTTGATGAACTCCGGAATGTTGTCGACCGTCCCGATCTGGCGAAGCTGTTCCAGCGCCGCCTGATTGGCCCCGCCATGCGCCGGCCCCCACAGGCAGGCGATCCCTGCCGCGATGCAGGCAAACGGGTTAGCCCCCGACGACCCCGCCAGTCGCACGGTCGAGGTTGAGGCATTCTGTTCATGATCCGCATGCAGCATCATGATGCGGTCCATCGCCTTGGCCAGCGCGGGCTGAACGACATAATCCTCGCACGGCACGGCAAAGCACATGTTCAGAAAGTTCGATGCGTAATCGAGGCTGTTCTTCGGATAGACGAAGGGCTGGCCGATCGAATATTTGAACGCCATGGCGGCAATCGTCGGCAGCTTGGCGATCATGCGGATCGCGGCCACCTCGCGCTGCCACGGGTCGTTGATATCGGTCGAGTCGTGGTAGAACGCGCTCATCGCGCCGACGACGCCGACCATTGTCGCCATCGGATGTGCGTCGCGGCGGAATCCGCGGAAGAAATAGTGCATCTGCTCATGCACCATCGTGTGCCGGGTTACCCGGCTTTCGAAATCGATCATCTGCGCCGGGGTCGGCAGTTCGCCGTAAAGCAGCAGATAGCAGACTTCCAGAAAGTGCGACTGTTCTGCCAGTTGCTCGATCGGATAGCCGCGATACAGCAATTCACCGACATCGCCATCGATATAGGTGATGGTGGAATCACAGGAAGCGGTCGAGGTGAATCCGGGATCGTAGGTAAAGACTTTGGCCTGCGCATAAAGCTTGCGGATATCGATCACGTCCGGACCGACCGTGGGCGAAAGCACCGGAAGGTCGATGGTCTGTCCGTCAAGCGTGAGCTGGGCACTGCGCGTCGTCTCGGCC